>CAZKOY010000035.1:8214-11253 GCA_964554495.1 uncultured Myxococcales bacterium | reverse complement strand
TCGGTGAGCCGCAAAGAGCAGCGCCGTCGCTTCAAAGAACGCGAAGCGCATCCCTTGAAGCAGTGGAAGTTGAGCCCGATCGACAAGGCGTCGCTCGACAAGTGGGAGGAGTACACCAAGGCGAAAGAGGCGATGTTCTTCAACACTGACACCGCCGATGCGCCGTGGACCGTCATCAAGAGCGACTGCAAGAAGCGAGCGCGCCTGAATGCGATGCGCTACATCCTGCACAAGCTGCCCTATGCGAACAAAGATCTGGAACACATCGGCATGGTTGATCCGCTCTTGGTGGGCCGTGCCCACATCGTGTACGAGCGCGGCGAGAAGCGAATGGGTCCGCTGATGTAGCCAGCTTTGTCGTTGCCGCCTTCTTTGCTACGTCGGGGGCGGCGGCGGCGGGACTGGCGGTGGGGCAGGGTGTGGGGCCCTTTTTTCGTCGGGGCGCTCGATGCGATGGGGGGCTGCGTCGCGGGCGGCGATCAGGGCAAGCTGCTGCGCCACGATGGCCCGCAGAACCTCGGACGAAAGCTGTGCGCTGTTTTGCAGACGGCTAAAGCGAGCCTGCGCGGCATCGAAGCGGCCCAGTCGGCGCTCTAGCTCTCCAGTCAGAAGCTCGGCATGAAGGCGCTGATCGGCGTCGTCCTTTTCGCCGGGCTTCGTCGCGGCCGCCGTGGGCTTGGCAAGTCCGGCTTCGTAGTGTCGCAGGGCCTCGGTGGCGTACTCGCGGTACCGCACCGGATCGTGGTCCACCTGCCACGACGCTTTCACATAGATTAGGCCGATGACAAACGCGGGACGCTTGAGGTGCTCAAAGATCCTGCCGAGCAAGAAGTACTCGGTGTGATCTTTGGCCAAGGCTTGATAGGCCGGAGACTCGATCAGCGGACGCAGCACAGCAAGCTCGTCCTGACTGAAGGTCTCTTGATACATCACGAAGTGATCTTTGGGGCAGACGGCCAGTCGCCAAGGGGCCGGCGTCGGGCCGAAGGGCTTCATGTCCAGGTGTTGCCCGAAGCTGGTGCCCGATCCGTCGAGCGTGGCCGTCCAGCGCGTGCCGTCCAGCGGACAGACCTGCTGCTTCTGCATGAAGGTGTGGGCCCTCGTATCGTGTGCATCGAGACACAGAAGCGATGCAAGAGCAGCGATGCACAGGCGAACGCGGCGGCTTCGAGCCGACGTGCTGGCGCGGCCACGCGAAGGCGTATTCGTGACGGTCATGTGCTTCCCCCCGAAAGCGAGTGTTGTTCCAGCCTCGCCCGGCCGCACGCAGCTACGGCAAGAGCGAGCACGCAGCCCGAGCATAGCAGCTTCACGAGCTTGGCTTTGACTCGACGGAGGTCGGCTGGTCCACAAGCTCTGGCGCTGGAGGTCGCGGGCAGATGCTCAAATCGTCGAAGTAGGCAACGCGCAGCGGCGGCGCAAATGGGAACGAAACGTACGGCTGTGGATCATGCGTGCAGAGCAGAATGGCGTGCTGAGCCGCTTGCGTGGCGAGCAGCGTCAAGATCCGCGGGCGCACATCAGATGGCAGGCCATGCAGAACATCGTGCAGCACCATGGCCAGGGGTTGGGTCGCAGCGACGGACAGGATCTCGACGACGCGTCGCTCATAGGGCTCAAGCTCGCAGAATGCGACATTCATGCGCTGCGCCATCTCGGGAAAGCGGGCGCTGTGCAGAAGCCCCGCGACATAGGCTGCCGACTCGGCTTGCGTCTCGGCCGATGGACGCTGCGGCCGGGCGGACAGGTACTCGACAAGCGAGAGCAGGGCATGGCGCGGATCCGTGGAGGGCAGCGAAAGTCCGCGCTCTTTGCGGATCGATGCGCCACCAAAGATGAACTGACCATCGAGCTCGATCTGGTTGCCGCGCGGGCCGCACACCGCTCGCAAGAACGTGCGACGTCGCGTGTTGTCCGGTCCCACCAAGACATGCAGCCCGTGGTCCGCCAGATCCAAGTTCACCTGCGAAAGCACGGTTCGCCCCGAGACACGGATCGAAAAATCGCGCAGGCGTAGCACCGGAATCGGTGTGGCCCAGATGACTTCTCGTGGATTTCGTTCCTGCGCCAGCGGGTCGGTCCGCGATGCTGTGCTGACCGTGGCAGTAGCATCCCCGCCAAAGGGTGCAAGGCTGGCATGATGTGGCAGCAGCGGGTGAACCTCAGCGCCGTTGTATTCCGCTTCATCGGCGTCATGCAGCAACACCAGGATCGCGCGCAGCTTGGCTTCCTCGCGCAGCACCGACCACAGCACGTCTTGATCCGCGACATGCATGCCCACCGTCGGATCGTCGAGGCAGATCATGGCAGGGTTGCTAAGAAGCTGCCGCGCCAAGGCCAGACGCAGCCACTCAGACGGGAACAGCCGGAGGGTTCGCCCTTCAAGTGGATCGTTCAGGTACGCGTGGAAGGGGCTCAAGCGCGTGCGGTCGAGGACATCGTGCAGCGCGTGGTCCTTGGTGTTCGTCGCGGCTGCTGGGGGCAGACCTGAAAGCAGGTATGTGCGCAGGCTCAGCTGACTGCGCGCGATCGGGGCGGCGAGCACGGTCGGGTGGTTCATTTCGCTCAAAGGACCGTCGTGATAGACCAGCGCACCGGTCACCTGGTCCGTCGGATCCGTCAAGCTTTGGCCAGCCAGCAGACTGAGCAGCGCTGAGCGCACGGCACGGTCTGCGCCGACCAGCGCATGAAGCCCGCGCCGGCCCAGCGCAAGGTCGGGCAGAGCCCGCGGCAGCGAGCCTGTCAACGCCAGGCGAACCCCACGAACAGCAAGCAGGGGTGGCTCTGGTACGTCGCTGGCACGATGCGGGCCGCTCGCCGCGGCAGGCTGAATATTCTGAGGGGAGTCTGCATCCGCACGTGATTCGGAAATCGGAATGGGCTTGGAAATCGGAATGGGTTCTGGGATGGGGACAGCCTCAGGCAGAAGAATCGGTCCAGAAATCGGAATAACGCCAGAAATGGGGATGGGCTCAGGACCAGGGACTGACTGCAAGATTGGGGCTGGCTCAGAAATCGGAACGGAGCCGGAAGTTGAGG
>CAZKOY010000035.1:5354-8114 GCA_964554495.1 uncultured Myxococcales bacterium | reverse complement strand
TGCCTCGGAAGTTGAGGTTGCCTCGGAAGTTGAGGTTGCCTCGGAAGTTGAGGCTGGCTTGGAAATTCGGATCGGTTGAGAGGCCAGGACAGGAATGGCAATCGGGATGGGTTCGGAAATCGGAACGGGGACAGAAATAGGAATAGATTCAGAAATCGGAACGGGGACAGACGTCGCAGCGGGGCTGGCAAGCGGTGCAGCGATCGTGCGAGGCAGATCGACCCGTGCTGTGACGGTGGGCTCGGCTGCGGGCTGACCTGTGGCAAGGGCCGGCTGGCCGTCCGTCACTCCGACAAGGGCAGGTGGTCGCGGTGCTTTCGCTACGCTGGGGGCATCGAAGACGACATCCTGCAGCGAGCGCAGGACGCGATCGATGTGCTGGGTCTGATACACGAGCAGCGTCACGTATCGATCCGTCAGCACGGCGTAGTACAGGTGCAGCTCGGTCACGGCCAGCTCTGCCGTGACGCCGATCGGGTCGCCTTCGCGACGCGCGTGCCCGAAGCGCTGCACAAGGCTTTGCCCCAGAAAGCCAAACTGAGCGACGGTGTTGGTCTTTTTTTCGGCCTGACGCGACGTCATGATGGGCCAGGCTTCGCCTGGGCTGTCGGCTTGCCACTCAAACAGCCAGCGCTCTTCGACGGGCTCAGGCGGTATGTCGTAAAGCGAAGTGGCCTTGTCGGTCTCGCGACGCCGCCCTGATCGCCCCGCGGCCAGCAGCACCTCAACGGGCGGAAAGGCAAAGCGCAGCGCTCGGCTTTGGGCGTCTGCGCCGGGCGGGTGATCTTCGATACGAATCTGAGTCAGGTCCGCGTGGCTGGCGAGGCGGCGCAGCGCTCGCGCCATCAACTGACCAAGCGCCCGCCGTGCCAGCAGCGAGACCGCCTGGATGCGCGCGATCTCTTCAGCGCTGAGCGGTTCGTTGTGCAAGAGCTTGCGCAGCGGCACGGCTACTTGCACGGTGTCTCGCTTGAACTCCTCGTCGATAAATACCGCGTCATCGACGAGAATGCCGCTGACCACCATGCCGCCTTCCAGCTTGACCGCGCCCACCGCTTGCCCGGTCGCGTTGAAGAAGTGCAGCGTGCGCAGGCGATGCGTAGTGGCCAGCTTCTCGACGACCAGAAGCAGCAGCGACAGCTGGCGGAAGTTCGCGAGGGTCAACATCTCACGCTCCTCTGATACACCGCGTGTGTCGCAGAGATTTCCTCGCGCTTTGTGTTCCAGCGTGCATCAAGCTGGCTCGCTATCCGGTTCGATGACAACGGGCGCCAGGCTTTGGCTGCTGGACCCGGCCGACACGCCTGGGGCAATCGCGCGCAGCAGAGCCTGCGCACACTGCTGCAGCTGATGGCGCGCCATGGCCAGCGTCGATGTTGCGCTGTCCAGAACCAGCAGCGCGGCCAGCGGCGGGCGACAGGGAATCACTTGCAGAAGCTGGGTCTGCGACCCGCTGCTTGCGATCAGCTCTGGGGCGGCCTGAGTCAGCGAGCCAATGCCTTGGCCTGGGACATACAGCTCCTTTAGGACGTGCAGCGCACCCAAGAGCGGCGACGAGCCTCCCAGTGTGCCGGCCTGCACCAGACAGCCGTTTTGATGAAGCTGCAGTAAGGCCGCGCCGCGCGCTCCGCGCACCGACATAAGCTGCGTCACAAAGGCGCGCATGGCCGGCTGCGCTTCCGAGTCCACTTTTGGGAAGGTCTGTTCCCACGGCAGCTCGGACGAGGCCGCGGCCGAAAACGATCGAACAGACTGGCTGTCCTGCGACGGTGGATGCGCCGGCTGTGCGTCGGGCAGCACATCGCCAAGCGGCAGCTGCAGGTTGCCGGGAAACTCGCGTCGACCTGGCACCGGAACGATGCGCACGTCGAGCACCGTCAAGCGCAGGATCTGGCTGACCTTGCGGCGGATCCAGCCACGAATCGTGCTGCGGAACTCGGCGAACTCGGCGAAGCCGGCGGCCATCCGCTCGCCGCTGTCATCGCGATGGTGGCTTGGATAGCGCTCAAGCATCGAGAGGACGGCGTGGATGGCGCCCCCGGACTCTTGCACCAAGCGATCGAAGAGCGACTCGCGATCGTTGCTGAGATCTGCCCAGATCACGCCGCCGTTTTGGAAACAGATGCGGCCGGTCGCTTCCTGTCCGCGCACGGTCACGTCGCAGCTTCCGAGCTGGCTGGCGTCGTACAGCGTCTTTTGCACGCGCTCGGACTGCTTGCTGCCGGCACTGAGCTGACGCACGCCGACGGCAACATGGCTCAAAAGGACGTTCGGGTGATACGGCTTGGCTAGGAAGTCATCGGCGCCAGAGGCCAAGCCTTCGTGCAGTCGCTCGCTGGGGCCGTGCCCGGTGAGCAAGAGGATGTGGACGGGCGCGCCCTTCTTCTGCGAGCGGATGCGGCGGCATAGCTCTGGGCCACTCAGGCGAGGCAAGAGCCAGTCCACGATCAGAAGCAGCGGCTCGCTGGTCTGCTGCAGAATCTGCCAGGCTTGTTCGCCGTCGAGAGCTGTCTCTACGTCATAGCCGCGGGACTGCAGAAGCTCCGTCACGAACTGTAAGTTGAGAGGATCGTCGTCGACGACGAGAATTCGCATACAAACCTCGATGTGAAGCGTGGCTGCTGCCGCAGCCCTTTACGTGTGTTGCGTCGCTGGCTCGCACAGGTATGGACCCACAGACCTGCGCCACGCACCGGCTAGGTCGCGACAAGAGACTGCCGAACCGTCGCAACGGGTTGAAATCACACAACAACCCGGCGC
>CAZKOY010000035.1:0-5254 GCA_964554495.1 uncultured Myxococcales bacterium | reverse complement strand
GCGGCGCTGTGCAAGGGCGGAATGCCGACGGGAATGCGCCAGGGCGATGTGGTCTGTCGCTGTGCCAGGCGGGCGAGGGCTTCGTGCGCTTCGGCTTGATCGAAGGGCATCTGCAGCGCTTGGGCCACGCGCAGGGCACGCCGCAGGGCCAGCATTGACAGGGCGAGCTTGCCGTCGTGTAGCGCCACAAGTCCGGTGCTGAGCGCGGCTGCAGGGCGGGCCACCGGGTTGGCTCGGGCATAGCGCCGCAAGCGATGACACAGCGCGCGGACCGACTCTAGAATCTCGTGCTCGTCGCGACTGCCGGCGTTTGGTTCCGTGGGCTGCAGGCCCAGTCCGGTCTCGATCAAGCTGCGAAAACAGACCAGCAGCCCAGGCACGGTCATCTTGGCCGCCTGCATCTTGGCGAAGGCGGGGCGCAAAAGGTTCATGCAGCGCTCGCGCTCGCCGAGCCGCAGGCAAAGCTGGGCGGTGAGCGAGTCAATGGCGCAGCGTGCCATCTGATCGTCGGCGTGCTGAACGGCGCTTTGGGCCTCGGCAAGCTCGCGCTGCGCCGGGCCGATCTGACCGACACGCAGTCGCACCATCGCCGAAATGGTCAGCGCCCAGGTAAGCTGCTGCGCGTTGTGGCCGGCGCGAGCAAGCTGGGCGATCTCTTCGCCGTCGCGCAGAGCATCGCGGAACTGGCCGAGGTGCAGATGGGCCATGCGCTGCACCAAAAGGCAGAACATGCGCAGCGGAGCGTCGCGCAGCCGGGTGGCCATGGCCAGCGCCACCTGCGCAAGCCGTCGGGCTTCGTGCAGTCGACCGGCACCAATACAGACGATGGCGCGCAGGCGGTACAGCTCAATGGCGGCGCGCGAATCTTTCGACGACTGCGCTCGCAGCAAGGCTTCGGCGCGAACGAAATAGGACTCGGCAAGTGGCCGCAGGGACGAAAGGGACAGCAGCAAGGCCAAGCTGCCATAGCCATAGACCTGCTGCTCGACGGCTTGGCAGTCATCGGCGGCGTTGGTGCTGGCCAGCATGCAGTACGCCATCTGCAAGTGCTGCAGCGAAAACACACTGGCTTCGCCGACGAGCGCCAGCAGGCGGGCTTCTTCGACGCGCGAAAGCGGCACCTGCGGTGCAAGCGTCGGGCGGGGGAGCAGACGGCGCTGCACTTGACCAGCGACGTGCTGCACGATGCCAGCCAGAAGCAGGGGCTTGTGCTGCGGCACCGCGCGGCCCGCGACGGCGAGCCCCTGCAAGCTGGCCTGCACACAAGCTGCGGTGCGTCCCAGACCCGCCAGCGCCTGCGCTTGCAGGCGGAACGCCTTGGCCGCCTGCCAGCTCGGCGCACTTTCTTGGGGCAGCGATCGCGTGACGCTGTCCAGGATGCGCTCGGCTTCGACGAGAGCACCGCGACGCAGCGCATGTTCGCCGGCCACAAGCGCATAGTGCAAGGCCCGCGCTGGCAGTCCGGCTCGCTCAAAGTGATGCGCCAGGGCTGCCGCGTGGTCCACATGGTCGTGGTACATGGACTCTATAGCTTCAGCAACGGTGCAGTGCAGTGTCTGTTGCGATCGGCGATCGAGATCGGCGAGCAGAGCTTCACGCAGCTTGTCGTGACTGAAGCGCCAGCGATCTTCGCAGACTTCCAACACGGCGGCGTCGGCACAGGCTTCTAGAAAACCGTCAGGATTCGGGCACAGCCTTCGCAAAAGGGCCGGATCGATCTGACGTCCCGCCACGGCCAGAAGCTGCAAGAGCGGAAAGTCATGGGCCGGTACACGCTGCAGTCGGCGGCGCAGCAGGGCCAGCATGCCCACGGTCAACGCACTGCCCGGTGTGCCCTTTTTGACGTGGCTGATTCCCTGCCCGGTTTGCTGCTCGGCCAGCGCGCGAGCGACTTCGATCAAGAACAGCGTGTTGCCTTCGGAATCGCGCAGAAGCTGCTGCAATAGCGCGGGCTGGCTGCCGCTTGGACCCAAAATGGCGACGGCCAGATCGGCCACAGCCGCTTCATCCAGGCGCAGCACTGGCAAGAGCTGCGCTGCGGGCAATCGCTGATGAAGCGCGGGGCCCTCATCATCGCGGTAGCTGACGACAACCAAGAGCGGCAGCGCAGGCAGCAGCGCCTGCATCTCTTGCAGCAGATCCAGCGTCTCGCTGGCGGCCCACTGCGCATCTTCCAGCAACACCAAAGTCGGGCTTTTGATCTGACCGAGCACGCCCGCAATCGTTGACAGCAAGCGCTGCTGCGCAGCCTGCGAATCAAGAAGGGGCGCCGCGGCTACGGGACGCTGCAGAAGCTCGCTGAGATCGGGCACCAGATCCTGCAGCACACTCGCCGCTTCGTCTTCGACGTCGAGGGTGATGCACAGCGGACGCAGGATCTGAGCCAGCTCCTCAAGCGGGCTCTGGCCATCGCTTTCTGCTTGGCCGCGAAACACTTGGAAGCCCGCGACCAAGGCCAGCGTGCGTAGCTCTTCGATCAGCCGCGACTTGCCCACGCCACTCTCACCGGAAAGCAGGACGAGCGAGCCTTGGTTGCGCTGGGCCTGTGTCAACGCATGCTGCAGATATTCGACCTCGCTTCTGCGTCCCACCAAGGGCGCTGCCGAAAGAAGGCTCTCACGCGTGGCGGCGTGCAGGCCATGCAGCTCGATACCCGTGGCTTGGCTCACGGCGTGGACTGCGGCCTCGGCCGTTGCGAAGCGCTGCGCTGGATCGCGGTGCAACAGGCGACGGACGATGTCGCGCAGCGAAACCGGCAGACGATCGAACGGCAGGACACGAGCCGGCCCGCGAGACACCATTTGGGGATCGCGCTGCAATATCGGGGGCGCCCAGCCGGGGCGCTGCAGCAGAGGCAGAAGACGAGCGGGAAAGCGCGTGCAGTCTTCTGGCCCCATGACGTCCCGCAGGAAGGCGGTGGCCGTATCGCGAACAAATGGATAGTGGCCGGTCAGCGCTTCCCACAGCAGGACTCCGACGGCATACAAGTCGGATGCCACCGACGGTGCTGCACCGACCAGAAGCTCTGGCGCCATGTATTCCAGCGTGCCGGCCACGTCGTGTACACCCGCAGCGTGCGCCGCGACGCCAAAGTCGAGGACCTTCACGCGCCCTTGCGACAAGAGCACGTTCGTGGGTTTCAAATCGCGATGCACAATTCCGTGCCGGTGCAGGTACGAAAGCGCGGACAGAAGCTGTACCGCAAGCGCGCCGACGTCATGGGGGCTCAGCCCATGGGTGCCGAGGGTAAACGGCTGCGGATCGGGCAGCAGCTCCATGGTGAAAAAGGGCGAGCCTTCCTCGTCGAATCCATAGTCGAGAACACTGATGATGTGCGGATGCCGCAGCGAAGAAAGCGTGCGGAATTCGTTCGCGATCGCAAGCCGCTGATGCTGCAGCACGGCGACCTCAGTGGCGCGCAGGGACGTGCGCTTGCTCAGCCGCGCTGGGGTCTGCGAGTGCAGCGGATCGTCGATGGTCAAGTCGCCGGTTGGCGGCAGGATCAGGGTCTGCGAGATCTCGGCCAGCGTGGTCTGTGGACCGGCGTCCTCGCTGGTCCGTCGAACGTGCTTTAGGGCAACGGCGTGCCCGCTGAGTCGATCGAAGACGCGATAGACATCGCCCATGCCGCCGTGTCCCAGGATGCCCAGCACATGGTAGCGTCGCGGCAAGCGCAGCCCCGATGGCATGCGGCCCATGGCAGGGCTGAAAGCGCTCGGGTCCAAAGTGGGCGGTGGCATGGGCGGGAACCATCACTCGACGGGATCAGACAACATCCTCATCGTTCCACCCATACCACAAAGTGCGCGCCGACTGGGGCTGTGACATCGACAGCAGCAGGCTGCACCGCTGCCTCGACGGAGACCTGCGCGACTAGCAAGGGGCGCCCCGTTCACAGAAGAAGCGTCCCGTCCGTCGGCGGTCTCAGTGTTCGGGGCTTGGCCCGTCGGCGCGCAGCGTGACCAGATACTGTCCAGGTAAGTCCACAGCGGGCTGTGGCGGCTCAACGCGCAGGCCGGCTGCGACAGCGGCTGACAACAGGGCGGCACGATGTGCCTCGCGGTTTGTCACGACGATGCGGCTGCGTCGCCCAGGGCGCAGCGCCTTGGGAAGCTGCCGCAAAAAGGCCGCACGATCGACGAGCAAGTGATCGACGTGAGCAAGCAGGATCAAGTCAAAGGCCGCCGCTTCCAGTCCCGGATCATCGGCTGCCACCCGACGAGGCAGTACGTGCAGCAGGCTCTCTTCACGGCAGCGCAGGGCGAGGGCGGCCAGCGCGTCATCATCGATGTCGGTCGCGACAATGCGGCCCGCCTTGCCGACCGCTGCGGCCAAATGGCGGGTCAGATAGCCACCACCAGCCCCGATTTCCGCCACGTGATCGCCGGGGCGCAGCGAAAGGGCGGCGAGCACGACCTGCGGCCGACGGTATGCGTCCTGGGCGGTCGGCGGCACGGCCCGCGGCTGCTGCGCGCAGTCCATCACGCTCAGCACACTTAGACCCAGCCAGCCGACAAGGACGCTTCGCCGATTCATCGGCCGCAATCTAGCGCGAAAGTCGCTGCAGGCGGCAAGGGCAGCGCTTTATAGTCCGACGATGCGCGAGCTTCCCGACATTCTGATCCCGCAGGCACGCGTCTTGTTCGTCGGCATCAACCCCGGTCTGCGCTCGGCTGCGCTGGGTCATCACTTCGCCGGCAAGGGCAACCCGTTTTGGCGCTTGCTGCACGAAGCGCGATTGACCCCGATGGCTCTGCGTCCCGAGGAAGATTTTCGGCTTCCCGAGTTTGGACTTGCGCTGACCAACCTGTGCCCGCGTCCCAGTCGCACGGCCGCCGAACTCTCGCGGACCGAGATCGCCGAGGGTCGCAGCGCACTTCTGCACAAGATTGCCCGCTGGCAGCCGCGCATCGTCGCCTTGGTGGGACTGTCGATCTATTGCCACGTCTTTTCTCGCGGACACAGCGGCGGTGCGGGCGAAAAACCTGAAGGCATCGCGGGCTCGCGGCTCTTCGTTATCCCCAATCCCAGCGGCTTGAACCAGAGCTTCCCTGGATTCGCCGACAAGCTCATCTGGTTTGTGCGCCTGCGCGAGCTAGCCGATGCGTCGCTGTCTGGGGGCACCCCTGCCGATGTTGCGGACCCAGCAGCCCGGGGCTCATAAACCCAATCGGAACATTCCTTTTTTCCGAGATTCCTCGACGGACACGGAAGCAACACAAACAGCCACCGAGGGGGCGGATGGTTCACTGCG
>CAZKOY010000034.1:0-39826 GCA_964554495.1 uncultured Myxococcales bacterium | reverse complement strand
CTTCCGCGGGCAGCCGATGAGCATCGACTACGTCTACCAAGTGCAGTAGGCGGGCCCGGTTCTGCGCATGGGCCTGTGGCCCTGGCATCCGCTGCTGCTGTCGCTGTGCGTGGCCGCAGTGGCGACGAGTTTGTCGCTGCTCTTGGGGGTGGCGGGGGGCGTGCTGTTGTCGCGGCGACGTTTCCTGGGACGTGATCTGCTGGACGCCATCTTGTGCCTGCCCCTGACGCTGCCGCCAACGGTGCTGGGCTACTACTTGCTGGTCGCGCTGGGCCGCATGAGCCCGCTCGGCCGGCTGTGGGAAGCGCTGTTCGGTCAGCCCCTTTCGTTTACGCCAGCCGCAGCCGTGGTGGCGGCGATGGTGCATGGCGTGCCCTCGATCCTCAAGGCCTCGCGCGCTGCGCTGGAAGACGTGGATCCACTTCTGCTGCGCGCCGCTGCATCCTTGGGTGCATCTGAGCCGCGCCGCATTCTGACGGTGGCGCTGCCCGTCGCGCGGCGACCGATCCTGGCCGCAGCGATGCTGGCGTTTGCGCGTGCGCTGGGAGACTTTGGTGTGACGCTGATGATCGCGGGCGATATTCCCGGCTACACGCAGACTGCGGCGCTCGCAATCTATGACGCGGTGCAGGCCGGTCGCGAGAGCCAAGCCCTGGGTCTGATCGCAGCGCTGTCGCTGATCGCGCTTTCGATCCTGTACATCACCAACCGCTTGAGCGATCGCCACGTCCGCACATCGACATCGGATGAGCACCCCACACGCGAGGCGGACGAGCGTTCATGAGTCCAGCAGACTCCCCCCCGCCCCCGCTGCTGCTCGCCGATCTGTGGCTGCGGCGTCGACCGGGGTACACGCTGAAGATCGATCTGCAGCTTCAGGCGGGGGTCAGCGTGCTCATCGGCCCATCGGGCGCCGGCAAGAGCACGACGCTGGATCTGCTGGCTGGGCACCTGCACGCCGATCAAGGCGTGATCCGCTTGGGTGCTCGCACGCTGTTTGCGCGCTCGCCCGATCAGCGAACGACCGTGGTCCCAGCCGAGTCGCGCGACATCGGTTATGTGATGCAGTCTCCGTCGCTGTTTCCGCACATGGATGTGGCCAGCAACATCGCATATGGCCTGTTCGCACAGCCGCGCTCGCAGCGCAGCGCTCGCGTGATCGAGCTAGCGGCCGAGCTGGATCTGACCCCGTTGCTTTCGCGGGCGCCGCAGACCTTGTCAGGGGGCGAACGTCAACGCGTGGCCTTGGCACGGGCGCTGGCCCCGCGACCTCGGGCGCTGCTGCTGGATGAACCGCTCTCGGCTGTGGATCTGGCGCAGCGCGATCCACTGCTGCATCGCCTGCAGCGCGTGTTGTCTACGCTGGCGATTCCGGTCCTTTATGTCACGCACAGCGTCGAAGAACAGCGCTTCTTTGCCAACGCCGGCTCGCCGCTCTTCACGCTGCAGGCTCAGCCCAACGGAACCGTGGCCGTTAGCTCGCAGCCGTAGACTTCTTGCTACGTCGTCGCAGCAAAAAGACAAACAGCCCAGCGACCACAGGCAGAAAGCCAAGCGCAGCCCAGCGCGCCGTGTATCCACAGTCGCCGCGCAGCAGGCTAAAGAACAAGCCGGGATGAAACAGCGTGCAAAGGAACAGCGCGCCAACCCCCGCCCAGCCGACCCTGCGTCGCAGGGCAGGTACCAGCAGCGCGGCCATAAACGTCACGAACGTGATGAGCAGCGAAGCCAGCACGATGCGACCCGACAGCGCGATCGCCGCGGCAGCCCCTTCTCCTGAACAAGCGAGGAGTGTGAAGAACATGGTGCATTGTAGCGTGCCTGCAACCGGCAATAGCGACGGCGTTCGCTTCGCTCCATCGTTTCATTCCATGCAAGGATGAGTTTCGCTGAGTTGCATTGCGTAAAACACTCGGCCGACCGATCGTGGATCTCTATCGCGCGTGTTTCGGCGCACACCCAAGCCGAGCCAGTCGCATTCCACAGGAGAAGATCCATGAGCCTGCGAGATCCCAACGTCGTGCGGAAGAACCAAGCCAAGCGAATTGCCATCGTCATCGCCAACCCGGCAGTCTCGACAACCACAGGCTGGCCCGTTGGCTTCTGGTGGTCCGAGCTAACCCATCCCTATTACGCCTTCGTTGAAGCGGGGTACGAAGTCGAGATCTTCAGCCCAGAAGGAGGCGCGTGCGTCGCCGATGCGATGAGCGACCCGCGTGACGCAAGTGGCTATTCCGCGAGCGACCTAATCAGCATGGGATTTATCGCCACCGGAAAGCTCGCTGGCTTGGTCAGTGCCACGCAGCCGGTATCTGCCATCGACGTTGCGCGCTTCGACGCCATCGTTGTGGCCGGTGGGCAAGCTCCGATGTTCAACTTCGAACACGCCACCGACCTGCACCGCACGTTCGCGGCGTTCTATGAAGCCGGCAAGATCGCGGCGGCGCTGTGCCACGGTGTCGCCATCCTAAAGTACGCACGACTGCAAAGCGGCGAGCTTCTGGCCAAGGGCAAGACCGTCACGGGCTTTGCCAACGCAGAAGAGGACTTCGCCGACAACGCCGTCTGGGATCTTGGCTTCTTACCGCGAGACAAGCACGTGATGCCCTGGCGCATCGAGGATGAGCTCAAGCGACTTGGCGCGAACTACATCCAGTCTGGGCTGTGGCGAGGCTTCGCGATCCGTGACGGCAATCTCGTCACCGGCCAGCAGAACTTTTCCGGTGGCGAGACCGCGCAGCTGATCATCGAGGCACTCGGCCGCTAGGACGCTGCGAGCACTGGCAACGCCCACGCATGAGCCATCCGCCGGACGCACAGATCGACCCCAGGCGCAACGCCTCGACACGCTGATCCGGCTACGTCCCCACCACACCCATAGATCACTTTGTTCAACAGAATGGCCCATGGCGCCGCCTGCTTGGACTACACTTGCCTAGTCTTTCAGGCTTGCATCTGGGGGGATACGGCCGTGATTGAGCTTGGGCCCTATGTGTTGACGGCCACCGTCAGCCAGAACGCATCCAACCTGCTTTACCGCGGGTATCGCCGAGCGGGTCGGGCGCCCATCATCGCCAAGATCCCGCGTGGTGATCATCCCAGCTCCAAGGATCTGGCGAAGCTGCGCCATGAGTACGCGATCCTAAGAGATCTCAATCACCCCGGAGTGCCGCGAGCGTACGACCTGCTGCCGTACCGCAGTGGCTCGGCGCTCATCATGGAGGACAAGGGCTTTGTCTCGCTGACCGAGGTGATGAGTGGTCAACGTCTGTCGCTGTCAACGACGCTGAGCCTCGCCATCGAGGTCGCAGAGATCCTGGACTATCTGCACCGCAGCAATGTCCTTCACAAGGACATCAAGCCGCAGAACATCGTCGTGCATCCGCAGCTATCGAAGGCGCAGGTGATCGACTTTGGCATCGCGGCGCGCCTCGCTCGCGAGAGTCAGAACAGCACCAAGATTGAATCGCTGGAAGGAACGCTCACGCACATCTCGCCCGAACAGACGGGGCGTACGCATCGCGTCATCGACGCACGCACCGACTTCTATGCGCTGGGTGTCACGCTGTACGAGATGCTGACGGGATCGCTGCCGTTTTCCTCGAACGATCCGCTGCAGCTTGTCCACAGTCACATCGCTCGCATGCCGGCGGCCCCCCACGAGCTTGTGCCGGAGCTGCCAGCGGTCCTATCCAAGATCGTCCTCAAGCTGATGGCCAAGAACGCTGAGGATCGCTATCAAAGCGCGGCGGGCCTGGTGGCAGACCTGACGATCTGCCGCAACGAGTGGGAAGCCACCAAGCACATCCATGACTTCGCGCTGGATCGACAAGTGCCAAGCGCTGAGCTGCGCATTCCGCAGCGCCTATACGGTCGAGAAGCAGAGCTGGGCATGCTGCTCGGCGCCTTCGAACGCATCCGCCAAGGTGGCGTCGAGCTGCTGCTGATCTCGGGGTACTCGGGCATCGGCAAGTCAGCTCTGGTGCAAGAGGTTCATGGCCCCATCGCTCGCGAAGGCGGCTACTTCATCGCAGGCAAGTTCGATCAGCTAAGCCGCAGCGTCCCCTATGCCTCGGTGGTTCAGGCGCTGCGGACGCTGCTCCGCCAGCTTTTGGCCGAGCCCACGGACATCCTAGAGCGCTGGAAACAGAGCCTGCTTGTCGCGCTGTCGCCAAACGCCCAGATCCTGATCGATCTGCTTCCCGAGCTGGGCATGCTGCTGGGCCCTCAGCCCAGCGTTCCCGAGCTGGGACCGACGGAATCGCAGAACCGCTTTGTCGCGCTGTTCCAGAGCTTTCTGCGCGTCTTTTCCAAGTCGGGCCGCCCGCTGGTGATCTTCCTCGACGATCTGCAGTGGGCCGACCCAGCGACGCTGCGCTTGCTGCATCACATCCTGCTCGATCCCGAAAAGGGCAGCTTGCTGCTGATTGGCTCGTATCGCGACAACGAAGTCACCGCGAGCAGTCCTTTGTCGTTGGCGCTGCATGAGCTGCGCAAAGACGGCGCCACGCTGAGCGAAATCAAGCTGCAGCCACTTTCGCGATCCACCGTCGAGCAGATCCTGTGCGAGGCACTTGCGCAGCAAGCCAGCGAGCTCGCTCCGCTGGTCGATCTGCTGCACGAAAGGACGCAGGGCAACCCGTTCTTTCTGGGGCAGTTCCTCACGACGATCCACAAAGAAGGACTGCTGACGCTCGACGTGGCGCGTGGCGTGTGGCGCTGGGACATGACGCGCATCCGCAGCTCGATCGCCAGCGACAACGTCGTCGATCTGATGCTGAAGAAGCTGCGTCAGCTTTCGGCACAAGCGCAAGAGACGCTGCAGCTAGCGGCCTGCGTTGGCCACCAGTTCGATCTGCAGACGCTTGCCAACATCCAGGACAAGCCGCTTGCGCAGAGCGCCACGACGCTGTGGGAGCCTCTGCAGTCCGGGCTGCTCTTGCCGCTGGATGACAACTATCGATACCTGTTTTCAGGCCGCGATGCTGATTCGGTCACGCACGCTGAAGGCACGTCGGGGACGCTGCGCTTTAAGTTCCTGCACGACCGCGTACAGCAGGCCGCCTATGCGCTGATCGGCGTCGATGAACGCGCGCGGCTGCACCTGCGCATCGGCCGCTTGATGCGCGCCCGTTGCCAAGACGAAGCGCATGACGAGACGCTCTTTGCCACGGTTGATCAGCTAAATCGCGGCGCCGAGCTGATCCGCGATGAGGCCGAGCGTGTCGACCTAGCCCGTCTGAACCTGCTTGCCGGCAAGCGCGCCAAGGCAGCGACGGCGTATCAGATCGCAGCGAGCTATCTCAAGCAGGGCATGGCGCTCATGAACGAGTCGCACTGGGGCAGCGACTATGAGCTCTGCTTCGGGCTGCAGTTGGAGCGGGCCGAGTGCGAATACCTGAACGGCTCGTTGGATGAAGCGACCCCGCTGTTCGGCAGCCTGCGCACGCGAGCGCGCTCGCGCTTGGATCTCGAACACCTGTGCAGCTTGCACATGAAGCTCCTCATGGCGCTCGGCAAGTTCGCGGAAGCGATGAGCGAAGGGCTAGAGACGCTGTCGCTTTTCGGTGTCGACCTGCGCGGCACCCCCGAGGAGCAAGAGCGGGCCATCGAACAGGAAGCGCAAGAGATCAAGCGCAGCATGGCCGACCGTCCGATCGCGGACCTGATCAACATGCCGCTGACGACGGATCCCGATCACTTGGCGCTCGCGCGGCTGATGACCAACGTGGTCCTGGATGCCTATTTCGTCAGCCCGGTGATGTTCGCGCGCTTTTCTATGCGCCAAATCAACCTGGGGCTGCGCCATGGCTTCACCGAATTCTCAAGTTATAGCTATATCTGTCTAGCGTATACCCTGGCTGGCTTTGGCGATTACTCCAGCAGCTATGAGAATTCATGCCTAGCTCTCGCGTTGCATGAAAAATCGAAATATCAGCCCCTTAGTTGTAAAATTCACCTAAATTTCGGCGCATTGCTTCATTCATCGCGACCGATTCGAGAAGCAATACAATATTATGATACCGCCATTCGCGACGGTATGCATACCGGAGATTTGGCATTTACGTCGTGGGCCGTGGTGTTCCGCACGCTGGACAAGTACACCATGGGCCAAGACCTGCCGACGACGCTGGAAGAAATCGCATCAGGCATCAGCGTCGTAAAGCGCAATAAAGATCTGCTGCAGCTGCTGATCATGATTGCCACACAACAGCGACTGCTGCGATTGGTACATGGCCTGGGTTCGGTTCCTGAAGGAATCGGTGAGCCATTTAACGAAACAGAGTTTTCACGCCAACTGCAAGATCCGCAGTTGGCCATGCCAGCTTGTTATTGGCATGTCGCCATGGCAGAGGTTTTTTTCCTGTTCGGCGATTATGCCGCTGCACTGGAAATGGCGAAACGGGCCGAGCCGGTTATTTCATTTTTTAAATCACTTAATATTCGCACTGAATATGCATTTTTCCGCGCACTGGTGACGGCGGCGACCGCTTCCCGTGAAGGGGGGCAGGTAGCTCGCGCAGACCTCGATCGCTTGGTCGAGTTGCAGGGCCAGCTGGCGCAGTGGGCCACAAGCTGTCCCGCTAACTATCACCACATGGAACGCATCATCGCCGCTGAGATTGCGCGCCTGCGCGATCAGCCCAGAGAGGCGATGGAGCTTTACGACCAAGCGATCAGCCACGCACAAGAGCAAGGGTTCTTGCACCACGAGGGACTCGCGAACGAGCTATGCGCACGCTTTTACTTCGGCATCGGCCGCGAGCGCACGGGGCGAGCCTATTTGCAGGATGCCTATCACTGCTTTGCGCGCTGGGGCGCGCGAGCCAAGGCCGCTGCCTTGGTGCGAGAGTTCCCAAAGCTTCTGCAGAGCGTCCGCGTCAGCGAAGAGGAAATGACGGCCGGAACCAGTCGCTCTGCCACCATTTCGATGACGTCGTCGAGTGGCAACCGTGCGGCCGAGACGCTGGACATCGCCTCGCTGATGCGCGCCAGCAACGCCATCTCTTCGGAAATCGAGCCCGACAAAGTGCTCGGGCAGATCATGAAGATCATCGTCACGAATGCCGGCGCACAGCGCGGCTTTCTGCTGCTGCAGAGCTCTGGCCAGCTGGTGATCAAAGCCAAGTTCAGCGTCGATCCAGACGTGGTCGATGCCAGCCTGTCTGTGCCGCTCGATCGCAGCGCCGACCTTTCACGCGGCATCGCCAACTATGTCGCGCGAACGCGCGAGATCGTGGTCTTGAGCAATGCCGCCATCGATGGGCACTTCGTCTCGGATCCGTATGTGGCCAGTCATCGCCTGAAATCGGTGCTGGCCCTGCCGATGATCCATCGCGGCACGCTGGTCGGCGTCCTGTACTTTGAAAACGGTCTCTCAGACGGTGCCTTCACGCCGTCGCGAACAGAGATCCTGACGATGCTGGGTGCGCAGGCAGCGGTTGCACTGGAAAACTCGCGCCTTCTGAGCAGCCTGCGGCAAGCGAATGAGACGATCGTTCGTGCCAACGACACCTTGGAACAGCAGGTTGCCCAGCGCACCAAAGAGCTGCAGCGTGCGCTGTCCGAGATCTGGAGTGAGATGGATCTCGCTCGCAAGATCCAGACGGTGCTGCTGCCCAGCCAGCTGAACATCCCAGGCTATGACGCTGCAGCGATCATGCGCCCGTGTCAGCACGTGGGCGGTGACTACTACGATGTCTTTATGGCCGGCGGCGTGCCGTGGATCTTCGTCGGTGACGTGTCGGGTCACGGCGTGGCTGCGGGCCTGAGCATGATGATGATCCAGACCGCCATTCGCACCGCTGTACACGGCCGGTACGAGAGCGGCGGCACACCGACCCCATCTGAGATCTTGGGTCTGGTGAATCTGGCGATCCGCAGCAACTTGGCGAGCATCGACGCGGGTCACTACATGACCATCACCGGCTTTCGCGTCGATGCAGACAAGCTGGTGTACAGCGGCCTGCATGAGGACGTCCTGATCTATCGCGCCGCAACCCAAGAGATCGAGAGAGTCGAGACGTTCGGCGTGTGGTTGGGCGTGCTCGATGACATTCGATCGATGCTGTCCGATGCAGAGCTTTCGCTTTCACCTGGCGACACGATGCTGCTGTACACCGACGGCGTCACCGAGGTCGAAATGGGCGAAGAGATGCGGGGGGCAGAAGGACTCGGAAAGCTGCTGCAGACCGCGGCCCAGGATGCGCCAACCGCCGAGGCCCTGCTGAACAAGCTCTTGGTTTTGATCGATCCAGCCAACAAGCACGATGACGAAACCATGCTGGTCATCACTCGAAAAGGCGGAGCGTAGCTGCGGGATGATTGCCACAACTGCCGACAAACAAGGTAGCGACATGGACCCGGCACGAACGTACGGTGACTTCACAGAGAGCGTCCCGCTAGAGATCGAGGGGCTCACGATCGTGTTCTCTCCCACCTCAGTTTCGTTGAAGGAGCGCTGGAAGAACAACAGCCTGTCTGCGGACTTCATGGCGGACTACTTCGCGACGTTCTATGCGCTGCACGGATCCGACGAGGAAGGCCGGCTTGAATATGTCAAAGGGGCGGTGAGCTTCGTCGCCAATGAGCTGATCGAAAACGCCATGAAGTTCACCGATGTGGAAGGCATTCCGATCAGCATTCGATTGACGATGCACGAAGGTGAGCTGGTCTTTTTTGCCACCAATGGCGCGTCGCTCGAAGGCTCGCAGATGTACGAGGCCGCGGTGAGGCGCCTGCTGAACGCTGATCCGTGGGCCGAGTATGAACGCCGAGCGCAGGCAAACGATGGCACGTCGGGCCTGGGGCTTTTGTCCATGCTCACGGACTACTCGGCGCGACTTGGCTGGCGCTTCATGCCGCATGACGACAAACGGCTGCTATTGACCACGACGGTTCGCATCCCGCTGTGACGGCGGGCATCAAAAGTCTGTCGGTGAGCGAAACAACGAAGCTGCGTGGCAGAGGACAAGATGGCGACACAAGAGATCTCTGACGGTTCATACTCTGCGATTCGGAACAAGGACACGAACGAAGTCACGATCCGCGGAACTCTGCGGCTCAACGGCACTGCTGAGTACGCGCCGATCATGGCGATTCTGGAAGAAGCACTAAGTGCCGGCATGGTCACAGTCGATCTGCGCGGACTTCAGTTTCTAAACAGCTCGGGCATCGCATTTCTGATGCGCTTTGCCGTCAAGGTTCGTGAAGCCAAGGGGTCCCTGCGCTTGCGTGGATCAAAGAAGATTCCGTGGCACAGCAAGTCGCTGCAGAACCTGCAGCGCATCGTTCCCGAGATTCGCGTCGACCTGGAATAAGTCGAAGACGCCCATGTCCGTTCCGCCATCGATCATCGACGAATACCAGAAGCGGATCGCCGAGCTTGAGCGGCGCTGCCAAGATCTAGAGACGATCATCGAGACGACGTCGGAGCATGCCGACTTCATCGAAGCAGAGCTGGAAAAACGGAACCAGTTCATCCGGCATTTGTTCGGGCGCTATGTCACGCAAGAGGTCGTCGATCAGATCCTATCGATGCCGGATGGTCAGACACTGATCGGTGAACGGCGGGTGATTACGATTCTCAGCTCTGATCTTCGCGGCTTCACCGCGATGGCCGAGCGACTTCCCGCAGAAGACATCATCCGCATCTTGAACTGCTATCTCGGCATCATGTCGGATGTAATCGCGGGCAGCGGCGGGACCATCGGTGCCTTTCTTGGCGATGGCATCGTCGTCTATTTCGGTGCGCCGATTCAGGTGGAAAACCATGCCCGCAAGGCGCTGATCTGCGCGCTGTCCATGCAAGCGGCCATGACGCGGGTCAATCACGAGATGCGCGAGCGCGGTTACCCCGCGCTAGAGATGGGCATCGGCCTCAATACGGGAGACGTGGTCGTTGGCAACGTCGGCTCAGAGCAACGAGCGCAGTACGGCGCGGTCGGTGGTGCGGTCAATCTAGCCTTTCGCATCGAGTCGTATTCCGTCGGTGGCGACGTCTTAGCATCCGATGCAACGCTGCGCGCAGCCGGGGAAGGCGTGCTGCTGTTGGGCAGCGCTCAAGCGTTCCCCAAGGGCAGTCCAGGACCGATCACGATCTTCTCGATCGGAGGACTGGACGAGGCGCCTGAGCTATCACGGCGCCATAGCGATGCGACCGCTGTGGAACTTCCCGCGCCGCAGGCCGCCAACATCTGGCCCGTCCTTGAAAAGACAGTGGCTCCGCATCCGAGCCCAGGCCTGATCCTGCGTCTGTCGGCCAAGGGCGCCACGCTGACATTCTCTGAAGGCGGCGCGCCTCCCAGCATGTTTTCCAACTTGCGCCTCGACATCACGGGTGTGGGGGAAGCGTACGCAAAGGTGACCGCGCACGAAGACGCGGGACGACGCTTCGTGGTGCGCTTCACACAGCACTCGCCCGCTGTCGAGCGCTGGATCGCAGACGTTGTGAATGTGCCGTCATCGTAGTCCGCGCGTAGGCGCCCGCGCTTGTCGTGCGTTCGTATGCACGGACGAGCGACAGGCTCCGCAACGCGCGCGGGTGCCTGGGCAAACCACTCCGTGCGTACGGCAGCGGGAAGGGCAGCGATGCTGCATTCACTGGTTCCACTCGTGAAGGCGGTCTGAATACGAGCAACCGCCGCGCGGCGTACTCAGGGTTTGGAGGACACCATGCTTCGCGATGCAAAGCCGGGACAGAACCCCTTGACCCCGCAGCGGGACGACGCGGCCCTGTCGACGTTCTCGGCCATCCGCGACTGGGTGATCCAATACATCGCAGACCGTCTGGGCGTGGCGAGCGCAGAGGTAGCAGCCGGCGAACATTTCCAGCGGGTTGGACTCGATTCGCTGGGCGCGACGACCCTGCTGATCGAGCTTGGCAAGCGGCTCGGCTACACACTGTCCCCGACGCTGATCTGGGAATTTCCCAGCGCGGACGCGCTTGCGCAGCACCTGAGCGCAGCGAAGTCAGATGACAAAATCCCAGCCCAGACGCCAGCCTGGCCTGCGTCTGAAGCAAGCGGCGAGCCCATCGCCATTGTGGGCATGGCCTGTCGCTTTCCGCAGGCTGACGATCTGGCTGCCTTCTGGGATCTGCTTCGCAACGGCATTGATGCGATTCGCGAAGCTCCGGCGGGTCGCTGGCATGGCTCTGCGCCGTCCGATCGTGAACCAAGCGCAGCAGAAGAAAGCGGCTCGCGCTTTGGTGGCTTCATCCAGGATGTTGAGACCTTTGACCCTGGTTTCTTCGGCATCTCGCCGCGCGAAGCGACGCTGATCGATCCACAGCAGCGGCTGGCCCTTGAGCTGTCTTGGGAAGCGCTTGAGGACGCCGGCATCCCAGCGACTGCGATCCGCGGCGACCGCTGCGGCGTATTCGTCGGTGTCATCTGGCATGACTATGCCGACCTTCTGCTGCGCGCCGATGTGCCGGTTGAACAACACACCGGCACTGGGCAGTCGCTGAGCATCGTGGCCAATCGCATCTCATACGCGCTGGGGCTTCAGGGCCCAAGCTTGGCAATCGATACGGCTTGCTCATCGTCGCTGGTCGCGATCCATCTGGCCTGCCACAGCCTGCGCACGGGCGAGTCGCCCCTGGCGCTAGTGGGTGGCGTGAACCTGATGCTGTCCCCGCATACAAGCGAAGTGCTGAGCAAGTTCGGCGGCTTGTCACCGCGCGGTCGCTGTCGCGCATTTGACGCAGGGGCCGATGGCTTTGTGCGGGGCGAAGGCGGGGGCTTCGTGGTGCTAAAGCCGCTGTCGCATGCACTGGCCGATGGCGATCACGTGTACTGCGTGATTCGTGGCAGCGCAGTGAACAACGATGGAGCGAGCAACGGCCTGACCGCGCCGAACCCAGCAGCGCAGCGCGCGGTGCTGGCCACGGCGTGCCAGCAGGCACAGATCTCGCCAACGAGTATCGACTATGTCGAAGCGCATGGCACCGGCACCAAGCTAGGCGACCCCATTGAAGCGGCGGCACTGGGCGCGGTCCTCAGCGCAGGTCGCCCCGCAAGCTCGGCACTGCGGATCGGATCGGTCAAGACCAACATCGGACATCTAGAGGGAGCAGCGGGAATCGCTGGGCTGATCAAGACCGCGCTAGCCATCGAGTATCGCTCGATTCCCCCCAGCTTGCACTTTGCAGAAGCCAACCCGCTGATTCCTTTTTCTGATCTGAAGTTGGTGGTGGCGACCCAGCTTGAGCCATGGCCGTCATCAGGTCCTGCCGTCGCTGGCGTCAGCTCATTTGGCTGGGGCGGCACCAACTGTCATGTGATCGTCAGCGGCTTGGATGCGGCGCCTCCGCAGCTTCTGCGGCTTGCGGCGGCCGATCACGACAGCCTGCGTCGTGCAGCGCAGACCGCGGTCTCGCACGCCCTGCGCGGACCGGAGGATATTGCCGCGCTGTGTTCGTTGCCGCAGAGCGATGGCACGCATCGGCTGGCTGTCATAGCCCGATCGCATCCCGAGCTGGCCGCCAAGCTGGGGACATGGCTAGCAGACCAAGCCGTGCCGGGGTGTCACACAGCCATCGCACCCAAGCGGGAGAAGCGGATCGCGTTTGTCTATTCGCCGCAAGGCGGACAGTGGCGCGGCATGGCCAGCCGACTTCTGCGCGAGAGCACCGTCTTTCGGCAGTCGATGCAGTCGTGTGATGCGGCCATCGCGCGTCACGGCCACTTCTCGATACTGCGCGAGCTGCACCGGCCAACTGCGCGGTCTGCCACTGCAACATTCATCCAACCCTGCCTGTTTGCCGTGCAGGTGGCATTGACTGCGCTGCTCGATTCCCTGGGTGTGTCACCAGACTATGTGGTCGGACACAGCTTGGGAGAGATCTCTGCAGCCTGCGTCTCTGGTGCGCTGTCTTTGGACGATGCCGCACGCGTGATCGTGAACTACAGCCGACTGCAGGACACAACGGCCGGCGATGGCGGCATGGCGCTTGTGCAGCGTTCCACCGACGAGACCAATGCGCTGCTTGCGCCGTACGCCGATGCGGTGTGCATGGCAGGACAGAACGGTCCACAAACCACGCTCCTCTCTGGCCGGCCCGCCGCACTCGATGCCATTGTCGAGACCCTGCGACAGCAGGGGACGTTTGCGGCCCGCATCGATGTTCAGATCGCTGCGCACAGTCCGCAGATGGATCCGATTCTGGAACCGCTCGCCACAGCGCTGCGTGGCATCACGCCGCGACCGGGCCGAGTTCCGATGTGGTCGACATCAACGCGCGGTTGGGTGCAGGGACAGGATCTAGACGGCACGTGGTTCGCGCACAACCTACGCAGCCCGGTGTACTTCGATGAGGCCGTCCGCGCGCTTTGCACGCAGGGCGCCGAGCTGTTTGTCGAGGTGAATGCGCATCCGATCCTGCAGCCATCGATTCAGCAGAGCCTGCAACACTGCAGCGATACAGCTATCACTTGCGGCACGCTGATTCGCGGGGAACCCGAGCTCGCTGCGCTGCTCAACACCGCCGCGCAGGTGTGGACGCATGGCGGAACGATCCGTGCGTCGTCCGAACCCAGTCGCCTTGCCTTGGCTGCCGATACCCAGGCATCGGATGCGCAGCTTGTGGTGCTATCCGCGCAAAGTGAACGCGCGCTCGCGGCACAGCTTGCTCGCCTAGATACACACCTGCGTGCGCAGCCAGAAGCATCGCTGCCGGATCTGGCATACAGTCTGGCGACCACGCGCAGCGCGCTGCGAAAACGGGTGGCGCTTTTGGCCACCTCGACCGCGGCACTGCAGCAGGCCTGTGCGGCTGCGCAGGGCGATGCGCTGACGCAAATCGCAGCCACTGCGTCGTCGTCGCCCGAAACACGTGCATTTCTATTCACCGGCCAAGGGGCACAGACGCCGGGCATGGGTCGCGGCCTCTATCACGCGTTCCCCGCCTTCCGCGAAACATTCGATCGCGTGGTGCGCTTGTTTGACAGGCAGCTCGCAGGCTCGCTGCGCGCGGTGATGTGGGCACCTGCGGATCACGCCGACTCGGCCTTGCTCGATCAGACGGGCTATACACAGCCGGCGCTTTTCACGCTGGAATACGCGCTGCTCGCGCTGTGGCAGACGTGGGGCATCGTGCCCGATCACTTGGCTGGGCACAGCATCGGTGAGCTCGTCGCAGCCTGCATCGCAGGAGTGTTTTCGCTCGAAGATGCCGTTCGGCTCTGCTCGGCACGCGGCCAGCTGATGCAGGCCCTTCCGACCGGCGGCGCCATGGCTTCGATTGCCGCGAAAGAAGCGAGCGTTGCAGCTGCGATTGCTGCGCGCTCCGATCTGGTCTCGATTGCGGCGATCAATGGTCCTGAACAAGTCGTAGTTGCCGGAGAACAGAGCAGCGTCGAGGAAATCGTCGCCGCCTTTGCGGCCCGCCACGTGCGCACCAAGCTCTTGCGTGTGTCGCACGCATTCCATTCGCCACGCATGGATCCCATGCTGGCGGACTTTCGCCGCGTGGCGCAGTCCATCCGCTATCGCGCTCCGACTCGGCCTTTGATCAGCAACCTGACCGGGAAGCTGGCGGACGACAGCGTCTGCACCGCAGAGTACTGGGTGCGCCATGTTCGCGAAGCCGTGCGATTCGTCGACGGTACACGCGCGCTGGGTGATGCCGGCGTCCGCACGTTCATTGAGATCGGACCGAAGTCGACACTGCTCAGCTTGGTGTCGGCCGCACTGCCCAACGTTGATGTGACGCTCGTGCCCAGCTTGCGCGCCGGATGCGAGGAATCCCAAAGCGCGCTGGAAGCGCTGGGCAGCCTGTGGACACGCGGCGCCAGCGTGGACTGGGATGGCGTGTTCCCATGGCGCCGAGGGCGCTGCGCCCTGCCCTCGTACGCCTTTGAAAGGACGCGATGCTGGCCAGCCCAAGCTCCACGACGTAGCGTCACGCAGCCTGCAGTCAACGCGTCACTGCACTACACCCTGGATTGGCCCGAGCGCTCGCGTGTGCCGTCGCAAGATCTTGAAGCTCGCGCGGGAACCTGGCTGGTTGTTACCGAACGCGAAGACAGCGGCTGGGCGTTGGCCCGAGCGCTGGCGTCGCATGGGCGATCTGCCCGTGTGTTGTCTGCGCAGATCGGTGACTCGGCGCTGATCACCGAGCTACACGCGTGCGCAAGACTTGAGGGCGTGGTGGTGCTGTCAGATGCGCCGCTGCCAGCAGAAGAAGCTCTCGCCGGACGCCACTTGCACGAGCGCATCCTGCCGGCCGCCAGCTCGCTCTTGACGGTGATCCGCGGACTTTCCGCAGGATCTTCCGCCAGGCTGTGGATCATCACGCGTGGGGCGTGGGCGATCGTTCCAGGCAAAGCGACGAACTATCTGCAGGCTGTACTGTGGGGCGCAGGACGCGTGGCCGCTGCAGAAAATCCCGCCGCATGGGGAGGTCTCATAGACCTAGACCCGCTGGGAGACGCGGGTGAATTCGATGCTCTGGCCCACGAGCTGCTGCAACCACAGGCCGAAGATCAGTTGGCATTCCGCAGCCGGCGCCGCCATGCCGCACGGCTAGAATCTGCCCCTGTTCCGACGGAGTCTCTGACGATCGCGTCCGATGCAACGTATCTGGTGACAGGCGGGCTGGGCGCGCTTGGGCTCTGCATTGCCGAGTGGCTGGCAGCGCGCGGGGCTCGCCATCTCGTCCTCACCAGCCGCCGCGGCGTACCACCGCGCTCGCAGTGGACCGAACAGACCGATCCAGCGGTGCTACAGCGGATCGCGCAGATCCAAGAACTAGAAGCGCGCGGCGTACAGGTGACGGCCGCGGCAATCGATGTTTCCGACGGGGCGCAGATGTCTGCGCTGGTGTCCTCAGCCATGCCGGCTGTGCGAGGTGTGTTCCACGCGGCCGGTGTGTTGTCTGTCGGCCTGCTAGCCCAAAAAGACGCTGCGCAGCTGGCGGCGGTGCTGCACCCAAAAGTGGACGGCGCATGGGCTCTGCATCAAGCGACACGCAACATACCGCTCGATTTTTTTGTGCTGTTCTCATCGGTCGCGGGGACCCTGGGACCGATGGGCAGCGGCCTGTATGCAGCGGCCAACGCAGCCCTCGACTCTTTTGCTGAGTACCGCCGGGCGCAGGGTCTGCCGGCTGTGAGCATCGCGTGGGGCGCATGGGCGACAGGGATGGCGCTGCGCTTGTCGCCGCAGCAGCTCAGCGAGCCAGGTGTGCGCATGATGCCGCTGCCCGATGCGCTGACCATGCTAGGCCACGTGATGCGCGGCCCGGCTGCGTGCTGCATGGTGGCCTCGATCGACTGGCGAAAGCTCGCCGCGGCGCTGCCGCCGGGAACGCGTCAGCGTCAGCTAATTGCGCGCTTTGTACGTGATGAACGCGACGTGATCGAGGCCTCGGCAGAATCGCCCGATCCACAGCCAACAGCGGGTCGCGCAGTGGCCGCCGAGCTGCCCGATCGCGTACGCAGATGCGTGGCCCAGGTGCTGGGTCTGAACGCTGGCAACAAGCTGGAAGCGACGCAGCGCTTTGGCGAGCTGGGCATGGACTCGCTGATGGCGGTGCAGCTTCACAAAGCTCTGCAGCATGAGCTGGGTGTGCCGCTGAGTTCAACGGTAGCCTTTGACTACCCAACCTTGGATCGTCTGGTCGCTCATCTGCGCAGCGATGTGCTGAAGGTCGCAAGCGAGGAAGCGATCCATGCGGAACTGCCGCTTGCCAGTAACGAGCCGATCGCCGTCATCGGCATGGCGTTGCGGTTTCCGGGTGATGCCGCCGATGCGCAGTCCGCGTGGTCCCTGCTGCGCGCTGGCACCGACGTCGTACAAGAGGTTCCGGCGAGTCGATGGAAGGCCGCAGACTGGTACGACCCCAACCCGGACACGCCGAACCGCACCATGGTAACGCGCGGCGGCTTTCTGACGGATGTCGAGTCCTTCGACGCAGGCTTCTTTCACGTCGCGCCAGTCGAAGTGCTGACCATGGATCCACAGCAGCGCATGCTGCTAGAGGTCAGCTGGGAAGCGCTGGAACGCGCAGGCCAAGATCCCATCGCCCTGCGCGAGACCCAGACCGGTGTCTTTGTCTGCGCAGGCGAAAACGAATATGCCGAGCGCCTGCAAGGCATGAGCGATGCCGCTGCGGCGCGCTACAGCGGCACCGGCAATCTATCGAGCGTCCTGGCTGGCCGCCTGTCGTATTTCTTGGGGCTGCAGGGGCCCAGTCTGTTTGTCGACACAGCGTGCTCGTCTTCGCTGGTCGCGCTGCACCTGGCGTGTCAAAGCCTGCACGCAGGCGAATGCACATCGGCACTGGTCGGCGGCGTGAACCTGCTCTTGTCTCCGCGCAGCTTTGTCATGATGTCGCAGCTTCGCGCGCTGTCACCCGATGGGCGCTGCCGAACCTTTGCGGCTGATGCCGATGGCTACGGTCGATCGGAAGGCTGCGTCGTCTTGGTGTTGAAGCGCGAAAGCGATGCTCTGCGGGCTGGCGATCCCATCTTGGGCTTGGTGCGTGGCAGCGCCATCAATCACGATGGGCCCAGCAGCGGCCTGACCGCACCAAACGGGCCAGCACAGCAGGCCGTGCTGCGTCAGGCGCTGGAGCACGCGCGTGTGTCCCCGCGTGATGTCGACTATGTCGAGTGCCACGGCACAGGCACCAAGCTCGGCGACCCGATCGAAGTGCAGGCCTTGGCTGCCGTCTATGGCGAGCAGCGACAGGCGGATCGGCCGCTGTGGATCGGCGCCGTCAAAGCACACCTGGGTCATATGGAAGCCGCTTCAGGCCTGGCCGGCATCGTCAAGCTGCTCTTGTCTCTGCAGCACGAAGAGCTTCCGGCCCAGCCTGCGCTGCGTGATCTGAACCCGCATATTCCATGGCGTGTGCTGCCGGTGCGCGTACTGCAACAGGCGCAGACCTGGCGGCGGGGAAGCAAGCCGCGCATCGCTGGGATTAGCTCGTTTGGCCTCAGCGGCACCAATGCCCACGTGATCGTGCAGGAAGCACCTGCGCTGCCGGTGCCAGCCGCGGGTCCAGCGCGCTCGGCTGAGCTGATCGTTCTTTCGGCGCACAGCGAAGCGGCGCTGCGATCCCAGGCAGCCCGCTTGCGCATGCAGCTTGGATCCAGCGCGCAGGTGTCGCTGGCAGACGCAGCGCATGGCCTTTCGTGCCACCGAGCGGCACTGCCGCAGCGGGCAACCTTGGTGGCCACATCGCGCGACGATTTGCTGATGCAGCTTGAGGCGCTTTCGGCAGGAACGCCGCGAGCCGGAACGATCGTCGCTGCGCTCGCGGGCGCAGCCCGACCCCAGGTGGTCTTTGTGTTTCCGGGCCAAGGCTCGCAGTGGCTGGGTATGGGGCAGACGCTACTGCAGGAAGAGCCACGCTTTGCTGAGGCGCTGACCACCTGCGACCAAGCCATCCAGAAAGAGGCTGGCTTTTCCGTGCTGGCTGAGCTGATGGCCGATGCGACGGCGTCGCGACTGCAGCAGGTGGATGTAGTGCAGCCGGTGCTGTTTGCCATGAGCGTGGCGTTGGCGGCGCTGTGGCGTAGCTGGGGCATCACGCCCGATGTCGTGGTCGGTCACAGCCTGGGCGAGATCGCTGCGGCGCATGTGGCAGGGGCGCTGTCCTTGCAGGATGCGGCGGCCGTTATCTGTCGACGCAGTCGCTTGCTGCGACAAATCAGCGGACAGGGCGAGATGGCGCTTGTCGATCTTTCGGCCGACGAGACGGCGGCGCTTCTAGTAGGCCTTGAAGATCGCCTGAGCATCGCGGTGAGCAACGGCCCCCGCGCGACCGTGATCTCTGGCGATCCAGGCGCGCTTTCAACGGTGCTTTCGCTTCTGGCAGAGCGCGGCGTGTTCTCTCGACACGTCAAAGTAGATGTCGCCAGTCACAGTCCGCAGGTCGAGCCGCTGCTGCCTGAGCTGCGGCGGCAGCTTTCGCACATTCAGCCACGGCCCTGCGCGATTCCGATGCGCTCGACCGTGACCACGACCGATGTCATAGGTCTCGATCTGGATGCCGAGTACTGGGTGCAGAACCTGCGCCAGCCGGTGCGATTCGGCGCGGTGCTGCAGTCACTACTGGATTCCGGCACCTGCCAGGCCATCGAGCTGAGCGCCCATCCGGTGCTGCTGCCGGCGATCGAAGAGATCCTGTCTGCAAGCTCGACAACATCCGTGGCTCTGGCTTCGCTGCGGCGCGGACAGCCCGAGCGTGCAGCGCTTCTTTCCAGCCTGGCTGCACTGTGGTGCGCCGGGGTGCCGGTGACCTGGCCGCAGCTATTTCCATCGCCGCGACCGCTGCCCGACCTGCCGACGTATGCCTGGCAGCGCGAGCGCTTCTGGGTCGATCCGTCGACGTCCTCGATCCATGTCAGCCATCCCAGGAAGCGCCTGTCCCCGTCGGCGCATCCGCTTTTGGGAAGTGCGCAGACGCTGTCAACGCAGAGCGGCACGCACGTCTGGGAACAAGTCTTCGAACCGCCCTACGTCGCGTGGCTGCGCGATCATCGCGTACAAGGCACGATGATTTTTCCAGGCGCTGCGTATCTAGAGATGGCTCTCGCCTGCGCGCACGAGCGCTTTTCGGCTGATCCTGCGGACGTGACCGAGCTCGCCTTGGTCGAGGCGCTGAGCCTGCCCCCCGAACGCGCGCTGATCCTGCAGGCGGTCACAACCGAAGAGATGCCGGGGCGGCTGCGCTTCCAAGTGGCGAGCCGTGATGCCAGCCAGAGTGCGGCGACATTCCGCGTCCATGCACGAGGTGTTCTCAAGCGGCGCAAAGGCTCCTCGCTGGCAAGCAGCCTGGATCTGGTCGCGCTGCGCGAGCGCCTGCGCTCGACGGAAGCGGCAGAGGTCAACCGGCTGTACGAAGACATGGCCGCGATGGGCATGGAATACGGCGATGCCTTCCGTGGCATCCGCGAGCTGTGGTGCGGTGACAGCGAAGCGCTGGGCAGAATCGAGCTGCCTGCAGCAGCCAAACGTGGCGAAGCAGGATACTTGTTTCACCCAGCCCTGCTCGACGGCTGCCTGCAGATCTTGATGGCTGCGCTGGGACCCGAGCGCGGTCATGCGCCGTGGCTTCCTGTGTATGTCGGCGCGCTGCAGCTCTACGAAACGCCGCCAGGCGAGCTGTTCTGCCATGCGCAGTTGCTTCCACGCGCTGCAGCACAACCGGATCGCCAACGCGCTCAGCTTGCCATCTGCGATCACACCGGGCGCGTCGTTGCAGAGCTGCGCGATTTTGTCGTGCAGCGCCGCGCCGAAAGCACGCCACACGACCACAGCGAGCGCTGGTTCCTATCCCCCGACTGGCATGTAAAAGCCGTGCAGTCGCCGCGGGTGACATCGGGCCGCTGGCTGCTGCTTGGGGATGGCGGGGCCTTGGGACGCACGCTGCGCGACGTGCTGCTTGCAGCCGGACACGCGGTGGCACAAGGCGAGTCACTGCTGCCCAACTCAACGGCTCTGCGCGTCTTGTTGACGGCGTCGTTTGGCGACAAGGCACCGACGGCGGTCGTGCATCTTGGCCGCGTTGGTGTCGAAGGAACCAGCGAGTCCAGCATTCCAGAAAAAGCACTCTTGCAGGGCTGCGACAGCGTGCTGCATGTCGTGCAGGCACTCGTTGGCATGTGGTACCGCGAGGTCCCTCGCCTTTGGCTGTTTACGCGAGGAGCCCAGGCCGTTGAAAACGGGCCCATCTCGCTGACTCAAGCGCCCCTTCTTGGCTTGGGACGCACCATCGCTGTCGAACATCCCGAGCTGCGCTGCCTGCGCGTGGATCTTGACCCGGCGCGCCCCGATGGCGAAGCCGAAGCGATCTTGGCTGAGCTTCTGGCCGATGAGGACGAAGACGAGATCGCGCTGCGAGGACGCGATCGACTGGTCTCGCGCTTGGTGCATCGCCAGCCCGAAGTGGATCGCAGCAGTCGAAAAGAGCGCGCAGCAGGACAACCATTCCGCTTGAACATCGAGCAGCCCGGCGTACTCGATCACCTGTTTCTGCAGCGCTGTGTGCGCCGGCCCCCTGGCCCCAATGAAGTCGAGATTTCTGTCGAGGCAGCGGGTCTGAACTTCATGGATGTCATGACGGCGATGGGCATACGGCCTGGCGCAAACGGAGCCCCAGCTCTGTTGGGTAACGAGTGCGCGGGGCGCGTTGTGGCGGTCGGCGAAGGCGTACAGGATCTGCACATCGGTCAGGCCGTGGTGGCAGCCACGCCGGGCAGCTTTGCCACGCACGTGACGGTTGCATCGTGCAAAGTGGTGACGCGTCCCGAGCGACTGGATGCCGCGCAAGCCGCTGCCCTGCCCATCGCGTACATGACCGCGTGGTATGGCTTGGTTCACTTGGCTCACCTGCGTGCGGGAGAGCGCGTGCTCATTCACTCAGCGACGGGTGGAACCGGACTTGCTGCCGTTCATATTGCGCGACATCTCGGAGCGGAGATCTTCGCCACGGCCGGCAGCGAACAGAAGCGCGAATGGCTGCGAGCCCAAGGCATTCGTCATGTGATGGACTCGCGCTCGCTCGACTTTGCGTCGCAGATCCTGGCGGCGACACAGGATGAAGGCGTCGATGTCGTACTGAACTCGCTGTCGGGATCCGCCATCGAAGCGAGCTTTTCTGCGCTGGGACAGGACGGGCGCTTCATCGAGCTCGGCAAGACCGATATCTATTCGGATCGGCCGCTTGGTCTGTCGCCGTTCAAAAAAAGCCTGTCGTACAGCGCGGTCGATCTAGCGGCGCTCAGCGAACGCCGGCCCGAGCGATTTGGTCGCTTGCTGAGCGAAGTGATGTCGCTGATCGCCGCCGCGGTGCTGCCACCCTTGCCGCTGGAAGCCGTGCCGATCTCGCGGGCTGCCGACGCGTTTCGCAAGATGGCGCAAGCGCAGCACATGGGAAAGCTGGTGCTGACACTCAGCGAGCCGGACGTCTTGGTGCGTTCGCCACAGCGCGCCGAAGTTCCCATTCGAAGCGATGCGAGCTACTTGGTGACAGGAGGGCTGGGCGGTCTGGGACTAAAGATCGCCGAGTGGCTGGGTTCACAAGGCGCGGGCCACTTGGTCTTGATGGGGCGAGCCGGAGACGTCAGCTTCGAGCAGCGCGCCTGCGTCTCGGCGCTCGTGGCCAAGGGCACGCGCGTATCGATTGCCAAAGGCGATGTCGCCAACCGCTTGCAGCTTGAACATATTCTTTCCGACATCCAGGGCTCGGGCATGCCTCTGCGCGGGATCGTCCATGCGGCCGGCGCGCTGGATGACGGCTTGATCATGCAGCAGACGCCGCTGCGCTTCCGCACGGTCATGGGACCCAAGGTGCAAGGTGCGTGGCATCTGCACGAACTCACGCGGGCTGTGGCCTTGGATTTCTTCGTCATGTACTCATCCGCGGCTGGCCTTCTGGGATCAGCGGGGCAAGCCAACTACGCAGCGGCCAACACGTTTCTGGATGCCTTGGCCCATCATCGCCGGTCTTATGGGCTGCCTGCGCTAAGCATCGACTGGGGCGCCTTTTCGGAAGTGGGGCTGGCATCCGAACAAGAAAATCGCGGCGCACGCCTCGCCACACGCGGCATGGAGAGTCTGACCCCTGAGCAAGGCATCGTCGCGCTGCACCGCTTGCTGGCCAACGACGTCGTGCAGATGGGCGTGGTGCCGCTCGACGTGCAGCGCTGGGGCGAGTTCTATCGCGCTGCGGCCTCGGCGCGTCGCCTGTCCTGCTTGCATAGCGCAGCCGCGCAGGAGCCGCGCAGTGAACAAGGCGCGCACGAGCTTCGCGTTCGCTTGGCCCAAGCTGTGCCCACAGAACGGGCCAACTTGCTGGCGGAAATTCTGCTCAAGCAAGCGGCGCAGGTACTGCGACTGTCTGCGAATCAGATTCCGATCTCGGTGCCTCTGTCGACGCTAGGCATGGATTCGTTGATGGGTCTTGAGCTGCGCAATCGCATCGAATCGGTGCTGGGCATTCGCGTGCCCGCCAGCTTGCTGTGGACGCATCCAACGGTTGCTGTGCTGTCGGAATACCTCTTGCGCGAGGTGACTCCAGACAGCCGCCAAGTGCCACGCCCGAAAGAACCAGCCAAGCACGCGCCGCCTCTGACACCGCCCGGTCAGGCAGCAGGAAGCGTCGCGCTGTCCAGTACAGGACCCGTCGGATCGCGCGGCAGCGCCCTGATTCGCCTGCACACCGCGGCAAGCCCCAAGCTGCACTTGATCTGCTTTCCCCCAGGCGGTGGTGGCCCCGAGCTGTTTCAGCGCTGGGCCACAAAGCTGCCGCAGCTAGTCAGCATCAGTGGCCTGCACCTGCCAGGTCGCGGCGCGCGGCTGACCGAGCCACCGTACAGCGACATGCGCCAGCTCTTGCACGGCATTCGCGACGAGCTGACCGGCGCATTGGACAGCGGCACACCCGTCGCGTTTGTTGGCCACTCGTTTGGCAGCGTGCTCGCGTTTGAAGCAGCGTGTCAGATTGCAGTGCCCGGACGCACCTGGCCTGTGCATCTGTTCGTATCGGCCTGTGCAGCGCCGCGACGCGGTAGCGAGCTCGAACGGTACCTGGGCTTTGGCAAGCAAGACGTGCAGGGCACGTTCTCAAGCGACGCGCTGTCGGATGCTGAGCTGCTGGATATCCTGCGTCGGGCAGGTGCGCTCGGTCGTGGCGCCGACAAGCTCGACGAGGACGAGCTGGCGGCGTTCTTTATCCCCACGCTGCGCGCTGACCTGCGAGTCTTGCGCACGTACACGCGGGAAGAGAAGCGCGTGCTGCCCATTCCGATCACGGCCATCGTCGGGCGCCAAGATCCAATGATCGATGCGAACCACATCACGGAATGGATGGGGCACACGTCGGATTCGTTTTCAGCACGCATCATCTGCGCCGATCACGGCATTCGCTATGAACAGATGTGGAGCATCATCAGCAGCCAACTCGCGTCGCTGTTGGATGTCCCGGCTGAGTTGTAAACGAAGCGTATTCGCGCCAGCATGAACCGGGTGTGCGCACAGGGGTCGCGCGTGTTCGCACACCTGGCCGCGCACGTTCGCGCACGCTGCCTAGCCCGCCCTTTTGGCTCGCGATAAGCAGCCCGCTTGGGTCGCACTTGGGGCGGTGCCCAGCGTCGGTGACATTCCCTTTCGTGCTGCTGGCTGTGCCGAAGCAGTTGCTGCGCGGCCTGGGCACGCAAGGTGCTGCCCTGATGCTTGCGCGGCCGTGCCGGTGCTTGGACAGGAACTTGCACCAAAGTGGCTCACATCTTCTTGCCGAAAGAGCGCGTTCCCTCGCAGATCGCGCTCGTTTCCGGCGGAGCATGCAGGCACGGTTCGTTGATGCAAGGGTGGACTCGCAGATCTGCACGTGCAACGCAGTGGGCGCAGAGCGTGATGCTCGGGCTTCTGCTTTCCGTGCTGTCCACACACAGCGTGCTTGCGGCTTCCACAGAAGAGGAGTTTCGCGAGCAGTATCTGCGCGCCGGCAAGCTGTATGCAGCGCAGGACTATGCGGCGGCAATTCCCGTTCTGCTTGTGGCCTATGGCATCCAGCCAGTTCCGCAGCTTCTGTTCAACATCGGCCAGGCATATCGCCGACTGGAACAGTGGAGCTCGGCGCGCGTGTATTTCGATCTGTATCGCACGATCGCGCCCGACATCCCGAGCGCGACACGCAGTGATCTGGATCAGCTGATCTTGGAAATGAGAGTGCGCGAGCAAGAAGAGCGGAAGCCAGAGATCCGCGAAAAGACGCGCACGCTGCTGATCCGCGAAGAAAAACCGCTGCCGCGCTGGCTGCGTCCGCTGGGCATCGCAGGAGGCGTGGCAGGCCTGAGCCTGGTGATCAGCGGAGGCGTGCTGCTCGGACTGGATGGCCAGTGTGTTGGCTCGCGGGCCGCACCGGTCTTGGAGTGCTCGCAGATCTACAACTCCAAGACGCCGGGCACAGCGCTCACGGCAGCGGGCGCTGGCCTGCTTGTCGTCGGGGCCGTGTCTTTTGGCCTATCGCTGCGCAAGCCCAGCCGACCGCAGAAGCGCGTCGTTGACGAAGAGCGCATGGATGTACCGCTGCTGGCGCCTGCGCAAGACCCGCTGCATGAACCGCCGCCAGCGGGGTGGAATGTCGATGGGTCCCCGATCGAACCCCCGCCCGCCGGATATTCCCCCGATGGGCAGCCACTCGGATGACGTCCCGCTGGGTGGCCCATTCAGACCGGCGCTTCCGGCAAGGAGGACGAACGATGCGTTCGCCGTGCATGCTGTTCCTGCTGCTGCTTGGCTGCGATGCTCTTTTCGTCAGCAACCCCAGAAACTGCATTGAAAATCCGCGCGCCTGCGCCGCCGACCAAGTGTGCAACCAGCAGACGCAAAGCTGCGAAGCGCGAAGCTGTCGCAGCGCGGCGTCCGAGTGCGCGGCCGATCAGTACTGCGAGCCCAGCAGCAAGCTCTGTGTCGCGCTGGACTGCGTGGCAAGTCCAAGCCAGTGCGCCGCCGATCAGCGCTGCAACCAGTCCACCCGTCGCTGTCAGACCATCCCGTTTGTCTTGGGGCAGCCCGATCTGCAGACCAACTTGAACGCGGCGTACGGCATGAACAGCCCGCAAGGCGTGCTGCTGATTCCTGACGCCCAGAACCCTGGGCAGAGCAAGCTGGTGGTCGCAGATCGCGGCAATCGCCGCGTGCTGATTTGGAACAGCGTCCCTTCGCAGAATCGCCCGGCCGATGCGGTCCTGGGCATGCCCGATGTCCACACGCTAAGTCCCAGCGATGCATACGGCGGAATCAACGAAGCCAGCCTGCTTGCTCCGACGACGCTGAGCGCGATCGGCAGTAAGCTCGCGGTGGCTGACCCGCAGGCAAATCGCATGCTGTTTTGGAATCAGATCCCCACCAGCCAGCCAAACAAGGGGCCGATCTCGGCCAACGCGGTCTGGGGTCAAACAAGCTTTCGCTCGACGCAGATCGACAGTCCCAACGGGCAGACCAACCGCCTGGGTGTCTTTGGTCCCGCTACTTCGTTTCATGCGACCTCGGGACGCTATTTCGTTCCCGATTCGCTCAACCACCGCGTGCTTTTGTTCTTCAATCCTCCGACGAGCCCAACGGCTGCTCCGTATGGCGTGCTTGGACAGGTCGACTTCTTGAACTCCCTGTTCGGCGTTAGCGCGAGCGCGCTCAACCAGCCTCGGCACGCCGCAGCCAGCCTGAACGAGCTTTTTGTCGCCGACACGCTGAATCACCGCATCGTCGTGTTCGATGTGACCTCGCCCACCATGAACAATGCACCGGCCTTCGCGGTCCTGGGGCAAGCTTCGCTGACTGAGGGTCTTATCAACCGCGGCGCGGCGATGCCGACGGCGAGCACGCTTTTTCAGCCGGTCGCCGTGCATGCAAGCGAGGGCGCAGCGCGGCTCTTGTGGGTCGCGGACGCGTTGAATCATCGCGTGCTGCGGTACACCCTGCCAACGCCATGCAGCAGCAATCTGGCGGCTGACTTGGTGCTGGGTCAGGTGGACTTCACGCAGCGCACGCAGCCGCTTGGGGCCAGCATCAATGCCACCACGCTGAATACGCCATCCGGTGTTCACAGCGACGGTACTCGCCTGGTTGTCAGCGACAGTGGAACCCACCGCGTCTTGATCTGGAATAGCCTGCCGACTGGCAACCAACAGCCCGCCGATGTCGTGCTGGGGCAAGCCAACGCCACGGCATCGCGAGCCAACAACGTCCTGCCCCCGCAGCCGCTGCAGTTCAATCAGGTATCGCATGTGGCAACCGATGGCACGCGCTTGCTCGTCTGTGATGCGGGCAACCATCGCGTCCTTTTGTGGAATCAGATTCCCAAGCAGGGACCGGTGCCGCCCGATGTCGTGCTGGGTCAGCCAGACTTCACATCCGGGCAAGCCAACCGTGGATCCAGCTCTCCCACCAACGCATCGCTCGACACGCCGACCGCTGTAGCCATCTATCAAGGGCGAATTGCCGTCGCGGATCGCGGCAACAACCGAGTGCTGGTGTGGAGCTCGATTCCGACACAAAACGGTGCCCCAGCAGCGGCCTGTCTGGGGCAGTTTTCGTGTTCGGCACGCCTCGATTCGGAAGGACAGAGCCGCATGAGCGCGCCGAGCGGGGTCTCGCTTTCGGCGGGTCGGCTGTTCGTGTCGGATGCCGGCAACCATCGCGTGCTGTGGTTTCCTCAAAACGCCACGACCGGCTCGCTGGCCGAGGGCCTGGTCGGTCAGCGAGCCTTCGGAACCAAAGGGCCCAATAACGGTGGCCAGTCAGCGGCCACGCTCAGCTCTCCGCGTCAGCTGCTCGCCACGCCAACGCAGCTTCTGGTCGCTGACTCGGGCAATCACCGCGTGCTCTTGTGGCGCGCGTGGCCCAGCGCAAATGGCACACCTGCCGATGTCGTGATCGGGCAAGAGGACTTCGCAAGCTCGTACACCCGGACCTCGCGCAGCCGCTTGGAAAACCCCGCCGATCTTCTGCTGTGGAATGGCGCGCTGTATGTCGCAAGTGCCGATCAGCACCGCGTCTTGATCTGGTCGCAGCTTCCGACGCAAAACGGCCAACCAGCAGATGCCGTCATCGGTCAGCCTGACTTTGCGTCGTCGCTGCCCAACCATCCCGAGCAGCCGCTTTACAGTCGCCTAAGCGCCCCCGTGGGCCTGGCTGCCGTCGGCAATCAGCTGTTCATCGCGGAATCGATCAACAACCGCGTCTTGGTTCATGACCCGCAGCCGTAAGCGGTGGGCGGCCGGGGCGGGTTGCTCGTTGCGCCACCACCACGCCGCGCAAAAGCACCGAGCCGATGATGATCGCGCCGCCAAGCAGCGTCGCCCGGCCAGGCCTCTCGCCCGCCCACAGCGCCACCCAGATCGGGTTCAGGATCGGCTCTAGCGACACGGCAAGCAGGCACTCAACGGCGGACAGGCGACGCACGGCCGCGGCATAAAACAGGTACGCAAGACCGATCTGAAACAGCCCCAGCCCGCCGAGTGCTAGGCCCTGCTCGACGGTCTGCGGCACATGCCGAATCATCCAGGGTGCGCAGATCGCAGCGGTAAGCAGGTTGCCAAGGACCAAAGAGAGCCCGGAAAACAGCGAGCGATCGCGCTGCGCCTGTCGTTCTTTCTCGGATGGAGCGGGACCTGAGGGGTCGATGGGGCTAGGCTCGCGTGCCATGCGCCGCCAAAGCAGCGGCAAGAGCCCAAAGCCCAAGCCCGATGCCATGGCCAGGCCGTTGCCCAGCCAGCCCGCCGCCGAAAGCTCGCTGGAAAAGCACAGCGCGATGCCCAACAGGCAGGCCAGCACGGCCAGCCAGTCGCCGCCGCGCACCGGCTCGCGCAAGAGCGGCCCCGACAGCAGCGCGACATAGATCGGCGCGCTGTACTGAAACAAGATGGCGTTCGCTGCGCTCGTCTGCTTGTTCGCGAGGACAAACAGCGTTACGCAGCCGGCATAGGCTAGGCCTGCGCAAAAAATCAGCGGCTGCCGCAGCGCTCCGGCATAAAAGCTCGCTTGGCGCAGCCGGGGTCCGCGCAGAAGCAGGGCTGCGATGAACACAGGCAGCGAAAACAGCGCGCGGTATCCCGCGATCGCCGGCCCTGGAAGCGGCAACAGCTTGATGCCGATCCCGGCAGAGCTCCACAAGATCGCCGCTGCCACCGCGAAAATCAGACCCGCCCCGCGCGACAGCGAGGCCGTGGCCACCTGAGTTGAGCCCGACATACCGCGCGCACGATACCGCAGTCTGCCCCCCGGCGTGCAGCACCTTCCCCGCACTCTCGATCGCGATGGTCTGCGCGCATGGGCCTTTTCGTTCACCCAGTTTCTGCCGCGCGTTTTTCCCGCGCTGAATCGGCCTGTACACGGCCCGCGGCGCTTCCATATAGTCGCGCCACGCCGGGTTCCGGCCAAGGAGGCTGCAATGCGATCGAAGCTCTCGGTTTCACGCGTGTTCCCCGCAGGGGGTGCGCTTCTCAGTTCGCTGTTTGTGCTGTCGCTAGGCTGCGGAGGGCTTGCAAGCGACAAGGTGGCGGAATCCGTCGCTGCGCCGGACGCGCCCATGGCCGCGGTGCAGGCTGTGCCGGCTGGCGAAACAGCCACCGAAGCGCCGCGCCTGGGCGATGCGATTCGCGAGGCGGCGCTGCGCTTCTCGGTGCCCGCCGATCTTCTGACGGCAATTGCCCAGGTTGAGACGGGCTTTGTGTTCCTGCCGGGTCTTGACGGCGACGCATTCGAGGGTCAGCCAGCCTATGGCGTAATGGCACTGCGCGGCGAGCGCTTGGCCCGTGGCGCCGAGCTTTCTGGTCAGTCGGTCTCTGCGGTGAAGACCGATCCGCGAGCCAATATTCAGGCAGCGGCGGCGCTTCTGCGGGCGGCGGCCGACGGCGAACAGGGCCTTGCCGCAGGGCCGATCGAAGGCTGGGCGGCAGCGGTCGCGCGCTATTCTGATCTGACGCGCGAGGATGCCCGCGCCGACTATGCCAAAGACGTCTATGCCACGCTGCAGCGCGGTCTGCCCGACGAAGTGAATCGCCGACACGACCTGCGCCTGAGCCCGCGCCCCGAGCTAGGTGCTGCTCTTCCGTCCACGCCGGGCGGCCTCGACATCCGGTCCGCGTACTATTCGGGCGCCAAGTGGAAGCCGGCCCCGGATTCGAATTTCACCAACGGTCGCTCGGCTGCGATCGATGTGCTGGTGCTGCACACCTGCGCGGGCGCCTGGTCGGGCTGCTGGGGCTGGCTGACCACGCCGTACCCGACGAACCCGTACAAGACCTCGGCGCACTATGTCGTTAAGGAAGACGGCAGCGAGATCTATGCCCTGGTCGACGAGACAGACACCGCGCACCACGTCGGCAAGCCCTGGCTCGGCGCGTCCACCAACGCCCGCTCCGTCGGCATCGAGCACGCCGGCACATCGTACCAAGGCAGCAACGTGTGGCAGGCCGGACAGATGGCGGCATCGCTAAAGCTGTCGTGCGACATCGTCAAGCGCCAGCGCATCATCCAAGATCGCAACCACGTCATCGGTCACTATCAGCCCGACCCAGTGAACCGCGCCAGCGACCCTGGCACCGCCTTCCCCTGGGCCAGCTATATGAAGGACCTCTCCACCTGCGTCGGTGGTGGTGGCGGCGGCGGCGGCGGCATCATCGTCGACAGCAACCAGGCCAACAACGGCCCCAAGGCACGCGTCGCGACACCCAGCGCCAACTGGACCTCGTCGACCAACGTCGCTGGCTATTGGGGAACGGGATATTACGTAGCACAGACGGCTGCGGTCTCGGATGCTGCGGTGTTCGAATTCCAGCTTGATGCCAGCGGCGAGCGCGAGGTCTTTGCTTGGTGGACTGCCGCGTCCGATCGCAGTCAGACGACGCCCTTTGTGATCTTCGACGCCGCTGGCAACCGCTTGGCCACGGTGAACAAAGATCAGACAACAAACGGCAGCCGCTGGGTCTCGCTGGGTCGCTATCGCTTTACCGCGGGCTGGAATCAAGTTGCGGTCTCGCGCTGGACGACGCCGGGTGACGTGGTTGTCGCCGACGCCATCCGCGTTGAGTAACCCGCGCCGCATACCGACGGCGTACCGACGGCGGGGGGCGCTCGGGCCCGGCCTTGCGTCGCTGGGTCTTGCGTCGCTGGGCCTTGCGTCGCTGGGCCTTGCGTCGCTGGGCCTTGCGTCGCTGGGCCTCTGGGCGTGTGGTCCATGGGGCGCGGCGTGGGCGCAGTCGAAGCCTGTGCCGCTGCGCCTGTCGTTTGTCTCAGAGCGGGACGGCCAGCGCGATGTCTATCTGATCGGCGGCGACGGCCGCGGTGAGACACGCTTGACCTTCAGCCCTGAAGACGAGAGCAACGGACCGAGCGCGCCCGACGGCACGCGGCTGCTGGTCACCATCGGCTCAGCCGAAGAGCGCCGAGCGACCCAAGGCTTTCGCTTCGCACTGCTGCCGCTGGTTCGATCCGCCACAACGAGCCCGCTGTCTCCGCTGCGCGATCGCGGGCTGGACCTGGTCTTGGGCTCGCGCGCTTGGCTGCGTGAGCCCAGCTTTCTTCCCGACGGCAAGCGCCTGGTGTTCGAGTCCGAGCCCGACGCGTCCCAGTCCGGCCTGCGCGAGATCTTCCTTGTGCAATGGGACACTGGACCTGGCCTTCGTCCGACGCTGCGTCAGCTAACCCGCAACCGCGAAGGCAACTTCGAGCCAGCCGTCTGCGGCAAGACCGACTACATCGCCTTCACATCGAGCCGCGACCAGAAGTCCGAGCTTTATCGCATGCGCGCCGACGGCAGCGACCTGCGTCGCCTGACCTATACGGCAGGCAGCAAGTGGCAGCCACGCTGCAGCCCCGACGGCGTGCGCATCTTTTTTGTCAGCGATCGCGACGGTGCCGATCGCATCTATTCCGTCCACAAGAACGGGTCCGAGCCCAAGCGCCTCACACGCGCGGGGCTGGATCCCAACCTCAGCGAAGACAGCCCAGCGGTGTCGCCCGACGGCCGCAAGGTGGCGTATGTGCGACGCGGCGCAACGCTGGGAGCCCGACTGCACATACTGGATCAGGTGACCGAGCGCGACTGCGAGGTACCGACCCCCCCTGGCTCGCGCGCCAGCGATCCTGACTGGTCACCGCGCGCTGGCGATGGCACATCGCGCTTGGCGTTTTCGCTGCAGCCCGCAGCGCAGGCCGACGCTCGCGCCACTGCGCTCGCAAGTCCCGAGCGGCAGATCTTTGTCAGTGACGATCGCTGCGCTCGCATCACCCAGCTAACCACCGCCCGCGGCCCCAACTGGCACCCGCTGTGGATCCGCTGACTGGGTCTTCCCTGCTAGGTCTCCTCTTCTAGGTCTCCTCTTCTAGGTCTCCTCTTCCAGTCGACCGGGCAGAAGGTGCAAAAGCTCGTGCTTGCGCAGGCGGTAATACAGCGTCGAGCGGTTGATGCCCAGCAGGCGGGCCGCCGCCGCGATGCGCCCTTCGCTTTTTTCCAGCGCGGCGAGGATCTCGCTGCGCTCTTGTTCACCCAGGCGATCGGTCAGCGTCCGGCCCGAAACCCCCGCCGGATCAATCGTCGAAGGCAGAATCGCGGGCATGGGCGCCGCCGTGACCGCGGTCGCTGGCATCGCTGCCGTCGGGCTGCCGCTGAATTCCAAATCGCAGATGCGCAGGGCTGGACCCGTCGCCAAGATCAGGGCGCGCTGGATGAGATTTTCCAGCTCGCGCACGTTTCCAGGGAAGCTATAGCGCAGCAAAAGATCGAGCGCTGTCGGCTCGATCCCGACGACGCGCCCGCCGCTGTAGTGCCGCCACTTCTGCAAGAAGTGCTGACACAGAAGCGGCACGTCTTCGAGACGCTCGCGCAGCGGTGGCAAGTGAATGGGAAAGACGTTCAGGCGATAGTACAGATCCTCGCGGAAGCGGCCCTCGGCGACCAGCGCTTCCAGGTTTCTGTGCGTGGCCGAGATGATGCGCACATCGACATTCAGCGTCTCGCTGCCACCGACCCGCTCAAAGGTCCGCTCTTGCAGCACGCGCAGGAGCTTGACCTGGATCTCCATCGGCAGATCGCCAATCTCGTCGAGAAACAGCGTGCCACTGTGCGCCAGCTCAAAGCGCCCCGGATGACGCGACACCGCTCCGGTGAACGCGCCGCGCTCGTGCCCGAACAGCTCTGACTCAAGGACTCCGGCGGCTAGGGCGGCGCAGTTCACGCGAACAAACGGCTTGGAATCGCGCGGCGAGTTGATGTGAATGGCGTGCGCGACCAGCTCTTTTCCGGTGCCACTCTCACCGCGCAGAAGCACGGTCGCGGCAGTGCGCGCCACCTGCTCGGCCCGCGACAAAGCGGCCTGCAGCGCAGGCGATTCCCCGACGAGCTGACCGAAGTTGAACGCGCTGTGCCACTCGCGATCGAGATAGCCGGCATACTGCCGAAGCTGCTCAACAAGGCGCTGGTTTTCGGCGCGCAGGTGAAAGCGCTCAAGGGCCTGAGTCAGCACACCGCGCATCTCTTTGCCGTCCCAGGGCTTGACGATGTAGCGGTAGATCTGCCCCATGTTCACCGCTTCCACCAAGACCTCGACGTCGGTATAGGCAGTCACGATGATCGGCACGACATCTGGTGACAGCGCTCGCGCTCGCGACAGAAACTCCAGGCCGGTCATGCGTGGCATGCGCTGATCGGTGATTACCACCGCGACCTTTTCACGCTGCAGGATCGCTAGCCCTTCCGTCCCCGACTGTGCCGTCAGAATGTTGAAGCTCTTGCGAAAGCTGAAGCGAAAGGCATCGAGGTTGTCCGGCTCGTCATCGACCACCAGGATCGGCAGCGTCATGGGATCGAAGGTGGGGACAGCCGGCGTCCCTGGTACCCCAGCGTGTGAGATCGACGAAGCGAGCAGCCCCGGCGAAGATGGCGAGCCAGCACCGACGGATTGCGACATGGCTCGGCACGGTAACAGGGCCACTCACGAGAGTAAAGCCACCCTCTAGCGACCGTCCGTGCGATCGCCCAAGCGACCATCGCAGCGATCGTCCAAACGATCGTCCAAACGATCGCCCAAGCGATCGTCCAAGAAACTAAGGCGTCGTGGGCTTGCTCGGGTCTTGGTTCAAAAGAAGCTGTGCCGAGACCACAAGCGGCTCGTTGTGACGATCGCGGCCGTGGAACAGCACCACCAGCCGCTGCACGCCGACAAGATCAGCCGCTGAAAGCGGTAGCTGCGTAAGCTCTCCCCCGGCGAGCGTGGGAGGGGTTGCCAAGGCGCGCAAGAGCCGACGCTGACCTTCGGCATCTTCGACATACAGCGAGAGCGTTCCTGAGCCTACGGCCCATTCCTCGACGCGGATCCGCAGGTTGCCCTCGGAACGTGACAGCAGAAGCTCGCCGCGAAACAGGTAATCGAGCAAGCGCCGGGCCTGCTCTGTGGCATCTAGAAGCTGCGGAATCGCCGACTGGGCATAGCACTTCCAAGCCGGCTGGCAGCGCCGCGCTGTGCCTTCGGCTAGGCCTCCGCCTTCTCCGTCGGCAAACAGATCGCGCAGGCGATGCGGCAGCTTCGCCGCACTGCGCGCCGATCCCGCTTGTGCAGGCGGCACTGGGATGGCGGCGCGACCAAAGCGACGCGCGACCCGCCCTGCTCCGTCCCCCTGAAGCACGGCCTGCAGATCGCCCCGCACATAGGCCGGATCCGCCATCTGCGAAAGCACGCCCATCATGGCCCCCGCACACAGCAGCGCCTCGGCCAACGCCGAGTCCCGCTCAGACGGTGAGGCAGCCACCACAGTGCGCTCATAGGCCCGCAGAAACGCTGGGTAGCTCAGCTCGTTTTCTTCGCTGATGAGCCAGTCCGGGGCAGCCCAGCCGGTGCCATCAAACGCCGTGCCCGTCATCACATCGCGCACGCTGGCCAGGCCACTTGAAAGCGACTGCCCGACAACCTCGGACGCGCCCTGATCCTTGCCGCGCGAGAGCCCTTGCCCCGTCGCTGGATTGAAAAAGTGATGCCGCGCTCGCACGCCCGGACTGTGCTCGATGACACCGCCAGCCGCAAGCCAGCCAAGCGCATGCAGACGAGCCAGCGGATACAGCTGGCCGCTCTCTTGCTGCCACTCGGGGGCGTAGCCTTCCGCCGGACTGAGGACAGCCAGCCGGCCATAGATCGATCGGCTGCGCCGACCCGAGCGCGGACTGTCGACCACAGCGGCCGCGGCAAGGGGCGTCTGGTCCCCCAGCCGAGCGAGCGAATCCGGTCCGCTGTGCAGTCGCGCAAGATCGAGCCGCAGCGGCTCTAACACGCCCAGCGGATGCGCAAAGCGAGCCATCAAGCGACGATGCAAGCGCGAGCGCAGGGCGGCCTGCTCAACAACTCCCGCGACGGTAGTCTCGGCATCGAACGCCTCGGCCGCGGGCAGCGAGACCAGCGCAACTGCGGCGGCCGCGAGCCAGCCCGCTGCATGACGAAACCTTGTGGAGGCCCCTTTTGTGGGGCTCGCAGCGACAGCCTGGCTCTGGTACATGGCCCTGGCCCATCTCCTATCGGTGCTCACTCGTCGACTCACGGTCGCCTCACAGCCGCCCCAACGCACGCAGCAAGAGCGCACTCGTCGCCACCTCGGTCTCGCAGAGATCTGCGCCGCAGATCAGCTCTAGAACCAGGCCATGCTGACGAATCAGCACGGCCACTCCAAACGCTCGCTGCTTGGCGTCATGGACGCGCAGCGTGGCGTCAATGCGCAGCGGGGTCTGAAAGGGCGCCGCATTCGGCAATAGCGTCGGCAGCGGCATGGCATGGCGGCTCGCTTGACCATCGCGCAGCGGCGGCGAGACCACGGGCACTTCCGGCACCAGCGGTAAAGCTGCACGCTGGGCTGGCGGTACCAGCGGCGCGGCGGTCGTGATCTCTTTTAGCTGCGGGGTCACAAGCTGCTCGCGCAGCTTCTTCCACAGAACCTCGGCGTCGCGCCCGCTGCCCAAGCGAAACGCGCGCAGCAGGATGTCGTGCGACTCAGGATGATCCGAGGCGCGATAGTGAACCCCGGAATACTGCATGGCCAGCGGTGGGTTTACGAGCAACGAGCGCTCGGGCGCGGCCTTGCTCTCATAGACACGCGCCTCGCGCTGTGCCGCCGTCTGTTCGACGTCAGTCAGCGTCAAGAGCTGTTCTGCCAAGGTCGGCGGGCCCACGCGAGTCGCCTCACGCGCGGTCTGCGGCGCGGTCCGAGCACGGTCGGCCTGCTGTTCTTTCGCTGTCGCCGCCTCTTTCGCGGTCTCGCTGGGAACGGCCGGTGCGCGCTCGGGCTGCAGCTCGGCGAGCTCTAGCGCTGCTTGGATGACATCGGCCTGCGCCGCCCGCTGCACCAGCGATCCGCCGCCCAGGAACACCAGATTACGCAGCCGAGACTCGCCACTGACCAAGCGATCCAAGCGAATCTTGTTGCCGACCTGCACGAAGTCCTGTCGCGGAGTGCCGTCGTCCGATCGATAGTCAGAGCGGTAGCCAACATAGCCCGCTTTGTAGACCAGCAACGTGAAGCGCCGCAGCAGCGACAGTCGCCGTTCGCGCTGCGGCAGGCTCGGGAGCGCATACGATCCGTCGGGCCCGGTCACCACAGTCGTCGAGTACGCCCCCATCGGAACCGGCAGCGCGCCTTCGTCTTCAAAGGCCCACGTGCCGACGACCAAGGCCCCTGCGACGGGGCTTCCTGTGCTCTGTTCGAGCACGACGCCCTCGAAGGGACCAAGCAGCGAGCCCCAGACCGTCGTGTCTGAGCGCAGACGAAACGACGCCTTGGCGACGCGGGCGATGCCAGGTGAGCACGCCGAAAGCCCCGCCAGGGACACGGCCAGCGCCCCAAGCAGGACCAGGGATGTCAGGCGCCTGCGTGGGCTGTACCAGCCAGGCTTGCGCGCTGCCCTCGGTGAAAGGTCTGGGGACGACAACCCACCCGCGATCGCCGACAGTGAAGAGGGCGACGAGCTCAGCGGCCCCCCACTATGCCCGGCGGCACTACCCGCCAATCGTCGGGGCCAATGTATGCTGATATGTGTATGCACGCGCGTCGCCGAATGCCTCAAGGGACAGAGCCGATAGGTTCTAGCCTAGACGGAGCTGCGCTGTAAACCCTCTCGATCACTGCGCAATCGCCGACGTTTGCAGTGCGAGCCGAGGACGGGCAGCCCGCCGACACCTGGGCAAGCCCGACGAAAGCGATCCGGCACAAGCGTCTGACCAAGTCGGCTGGCCCGGACAAATTCATCTCGCCGGGCTCGCTCGCCTACTTTGCGCTTGGCTCAGAGGGACTGTGTTTAGTTATATATAAGAGAGGCAGGCAGATTTATCTGGCGATGGCACGGTGTGGAAATTGTGGGCGAGCCAATCGAGACGGAGCGCTCTTCTGTCAGGACTGCGGCAAGTCGCTCGATGGGCGGCTCGTCGGGGCCCCTGAAGCCAGCGCTGCGCGCGATGTCCATTATGACGATCGCCCCGCGGCGCCTGCAGGTGCAGGGGGACAGGCGGTGTCTCCGCCGCGCGTGGCGTGCGCTGTCTGTGGCGAGCCCACGCCTGCAGGCTTTGCGTTCTGCCAGCACTGCGGTGCGCGCGTGAGCCCCGCGGTCGAGCCGTCGGCGGCCATCCCTGCCGGACGCGTACCCATCTTCGCGCCGGCCGAGCCGCTGCCCGCCCCTCGCCGAGAGGCCCGCCCGCAGATCTTGCGTGGCCGCCTGATCGTGCTGCGACGCGATGGCTCAGACGGTGAATCGGTGCCGCTAAGCGGCGACCTGTTCGACATTGGCCGCACCGAAGGCCAGCGAACATTCCCCGACGATCTGTGCATGGCGACACGACACGCGCGACTGACTGCCACGTCAGGTGGCGCGATCGTGCGCTCGCTCGACTCGGTGAACGGCGTGTTCCTGCAGCTTCACGAGCCGTGGGATCTGCAGTCCGGGGACGTCTTTTATGTCGGCCGCGAGCTGCTTCGCTTTGAGCTTGTGCCTGCCGACGAGCGCGATCCCGCCCCCGTGGCAGAGCACGGCGTACGCCTGTTCGGCACGCTGCAGCGCGAGTCCTGGGGTCGCCTGCGCCAGCTAACCGTGGCGGGCACAGCGCGCGATGTCTTTCACCTTTCTCGCAGTGAAGTGCGCATCGGACGAGAGGAAGGCGACATCGTCTTCCCCGATGATGAGTTCATGTCGAGACGCCACGCCGTGCTGACCCGCCATGGCAGCCGCGCTCGACTGGAAGATCAGCATTCTTCAAACGGGACCTATGTTCGTCTGCGCGGCGAACGCGAGCTGAAGTCAGGAGACATCCTGCGCATCGGCGATCAGGTCTTGCGGTTCGAGGGGCTCGCGTAAGCGCGCAGAGAGTAACGGTAACGGATGACACCCCCAAGCCCAGCCATCACCGTCCGCATCGTCGGCGCGACCGATGTCGGGCTGATTCGCGAGCACAACGAGGACAACTTCACCGTCCTCAACCTTGAAACCGGCGAAATCGACTTCTCGCAAGGCCGAGAGCTGCCGCTGCCTAGTCAGGGCGCTCTTCTCGTGGTCTGCGACGGGATGGGTGGCGCCGCGGCCGGCGAAGTGGCGTCGCACATGGCCGTCGAGGTCATCCGTCGCGAGCTAGGCCCCAAGCCGGCCTCTGACGTCGCCCCAAGTCCTGCCGCAGGTGGGAACAGCGCAGCCGCGGCCAGTGATGCGCCGAGCAGCGCCGATAAGTCCACCGGCCTCAAGGATCGCGAAAAGACAGGCGATGGCTTGAGCCCCGTGCCTGCTGCCGCCGTTGCAAAAGAGGCAGCCGCGGCTGAAGCCGAGACGGCAGAAAAGTCCGCCAGTCCGCCCATAGCCGCCGAGTCAAAGACCGTACCGACCAGCGAGACACCGCCGCAGGCTGCAGAAAAAAATACCGCCGAAGACCCGGCCCGCGCCGAAGGATCGCAGAATCGCCCACCGTCTGAGACAGCACCTGCGACCAGTGCAGCTGCGATGTCGACGGGAACTAGCTCTGCCCCATCTGAGCTCAGTGGCCCGCTCAGCGAAGCCCAGCTACACGGCTTGGCCCGCAAGCTGCGGCAAGCGGGACAGCGCGCGAACCAAGAGATCTATGAGGCTGCCTGCGCCGACATCAGCAAGGCCGGCATGGGCACGACGCTGACCTGTCTTCTGCTCTTGCGTTCACACGTCATCGTGGGCCAAGTCGGCGACAGCCGGGCGTATCTATGGCGCAAGGGCCGACTGACGCAGATCACGCACGATCAGTCGCTGGTCAATCAGCTTCTTGAGAGCGGTCAAATCACGCCCGAGCAGGCCAAGCTCTTCGAACACTCGAACGTCATCTTGCAAGCGCTTGGCGTGCAGGAAGATGTCGAAGTCGTGCTGTCCAGCGAGACCGTGCGGCGCGGCGACCGCCTGATGCTGTGCTCCGACGGCCTGGTCGGCGTCGTCAGCGATGAAGAGATCCAAGAAGTCCTGACGCACTGCGAGCACATCGACGAAGCCGTACGCCGCTTGATCGAGTTGGCTCGGGCCGGTGGTGGCCCTGACAACATCACAGTCATCGTCGCGCAAGTCGACGGTGAAGGTGCGCCCGCTGCGGCCGAGACCGAGCTTGCTGAGTATCGCGTGCTGTATCTCGACGGCGAAAAGCCGCCCGAGCGCCGCATGTGGGGCTCTGAGTATGCGTTTATGGCCCAGACATCTGGGGCGCGCGATGTCGTGGGAAGCGCAGCGACGGCGCAGCCGATCTCATCGCGCCTATCGATCATCTCGATGGCCGCGGTGTTCGCGCTGCTGATTCTGGGTGTGCTGGGCGGCTTGCTGTATCAGCCTCGACGCCCGGTCACGCCGGGCGGAAGCGGCATCGGTCCGACGCCAAGCCCGCAGCCCGCCTTGCCGCCCCCTGTGGTTCCATCGCCGCCGACACCGCCGACTGGGCCAAGCACGGCCGCAGCAACCAGCGGTCCGGATGCCGGGGTTGGCGTGGCCGCTGCAGCGCTCGACGCGGCGGCTGTGCAGCCGGCCAGCGCGGCAAGTGTCGATGCCGGATCGCAGGACGCATCCGCGGCCCTTGCGCACGAGGCGGGGGAAGAAGACGCCCATCCCAGCGATGCCGCGGAACCTGAAGAAGCGACCAAGCCCGGCAAGAAAAGGGTCCGGTCGCGCAAGAAGAAGGTCACGGACGAACCGACCGAAGCTCCAGGTGCTGCGGGCCCGGCCACGACTGCCCCCGAAGTGATGCCTGTGCCTGCGCCGGTTCCTGCTTCACAACCGGCCACGCCGCCAACAACCGGAACAACCGGAACAACCGGAACAACCGGAACAACCGGAACAACCGGA
>CAZKOY010000033.1:0-39863 GCA_964554495.1 uncultured Myxococcales bacterium | reverse complement strand
CCAGGGCGAATCTCGAACTTCTGCGCCACCACTTCGTGAACTTCGTGGCGCGACAGTGCAAAGGCTTTGCACAGATGCGAGTGGCCGACGAAGGTCACGTCCGAAAGCTGATCCCAAAACGGCAGGCAGCGGGCCGCCTGTTCCGTCGAGAAAATGTACTCAAACTCTTCCAAGTTGATCGGCGAGCCGTGGCAGAAGCAGATGTGGCCCTCGCGCCGCTCGTACGGCAGGCTCTTGAGCCACACCATGTTTTCCTGCGTCAGGATCGACGCGTGATAGTCCAGCGCCTGCCGCGCCGCGTCGTAGTAGTAGGAATAATCCATGCGTCCTGCCACGGCCGCATCGTGGTTGCCGAGGATGCAGAACGCGGCGTGCTTGCGCACCAGATCGCAGCAGCCATTGGGGTCTGCCCCATAGCCGACTGTGTCACCGAGGCACACGAGCTTGTCCACGCGCGCCATGGCGAAGCAGTCCAGGACTGCTTCAAGAGCTTCCAAGTTAGCGTGGGTGTCAGAGAAGAGACCGATCCGCATGCCAGGCACCTAGTTTACTGCGGAAATCAGGCGGGCGGCAATCGAGTCGGCGATGGATCTGCTTTTTCGTCGTCGTTTGTTCTGGGCGCCGTCCCACCCCCTGCCGGCCAAGGACTGCGAGGGGCCACAGGCGCTGGCAGCGAGTCAGGCCGCGCATAGACCCGTAGCGCTCGTACCACGTGGCTGACGCTGGCGGCGCTTTCGATCACAGCGGCCAGCCAGGCATCGATCTCGCTCAGCGTCGCCAAGTCCGATCGACGGTTGCCATCATCGCGTTTCTCGACGGAAGAACCACACCCGCCGAGCATATCCATGGCCGCAGGGATCCCGCCCACGGACGCTGCCTGAGCCATCGCTGAAAGCTGCGCAAAGCCCTGGGCCACGCGCGGCGGCAATGACGTCAGCACGGCCATCGGCTCGTCGATCGAGTGAGCCACGTCGCTTCCGATACGCCCGACGGTGGCCAGCTTCTCGTTGCGCAGGATCTCGCTGCGCGTGGACTCTAGACGCTGCAGCAAGGCCGCTAGCTCGCTATTGCGTCGCTCTAGCTCGGCGGTGCGACGGGCGACCTCGGATTCGAGCTGCAGGTTCAGCTCGGTACTCGATCGCAGACGCTCAACCAGCGAGCCGCGCAGATCTTCATAGATCACCGCAAGCTGCTGCACGGGCGCGATGGCAGCGATGCTCTGCGGAATCGGGCGATGCCACTGCCCTTGAATGAGCCGCGTCGTCGCGCGTACCAACGAACGCAGGGGACGCACCCAGGTCACAAGCATGGCCAGAACAACGCTTGCAAACGTCAGACAGGCAGCCAGGGCCAGCGCCACAACAGGAGCCCGAGACAAAGTCCACGCCGTCGCTGCGGGTCCTCCCACCGTGGCGCCGTGGGCACCAAGAGGCGGCGGCGTTTCGAGCAACCACAGGCCGCCCACCACCACGATCAGCGAAAGCCACGCGGCAATCAGCGCCAAGACGCCAGCGATGCTTGCGGCGGTCGGCAGCGAGATCAGCGATAGCTGGTCGCTGGTCTCGTCTTCGGTCCGCCCAAGCCCATCGGCAGCGCCTGTGGATTCACAGGGATCGCCCCACATCGGGCCCGCTGGCTGCGCACGCGAAAGGATCGGCAGTGGGCTCGTTTCCGCGTCCGTCTTCCGATCCGAATTCCGACCCATCGTCACATCCGTTCCCGGCCCTGCCGCGTGGAAGATGGCGTCGCAGGCGCTTTCAGTTTATAAGTCTTTTTCATGGAGATAGAGAACGTGGCACCCATCATCCATACCCAAGAGCGACAGTCACCTAGGAATCATCGTAGGCTGGGCTGGGCCGTCGGCCTGCTCGCCAGCCTTCTGCTTGTGTCAGGCCCAACCGAGGCGCAGGCCCAGTCGTGTATGCCGACCTTTGCCAATGCGTTTTCGCGCCTGCGCTTGCTTGAGTCCAAGGCCACTTCGCAAGCAGTCGCCGATTCCGAAGTGATGGCGCTCTTCGGACCGCGCCCGCAGGCCTGTGAAGAGAGCGCATACCGCGTGTTCATGGAGACCTTTGCGGCGTTCGCCAAAGAGGCCATGCGCGCAGCCCCCTCGTCCCGCGACAAGCTGCTGCGGCTGGCCATCGCGGCGGTTCGCCAGGCCCCCAGCAAGGTGCCCGCCTCGGATCTCGATAGCTCGGTGCGCAAGTACCGCCAAGTGAAGTCGGACCTGAGCGCCACAGCCGACGATGTCGGCTTCGCCAAGACGCCGCTTCTGCAGCAGCTTCTAGATGTGCTGATGTCGCTCGGCGCACCCACAGCAGCCATCGCGACGGTGCCGGTGCCCACGGTCCAGCCCGACCCGACGCCAACGCCGACGCCGACGCCGTCTGGCACAGGCAGCGGTGGCGTTCAGCAGATCCGTGTGCCGACGCAGCCCTTGCCTCCGTGGGCCGTGATCAAGGTGTATGAGATGCGCGACCTGATCCGCGCCCAGGATCTGCCGGGCATCCAGCTTCGCCTGCAAGAGATCATCAACTGGATGGAAACGAGCACGCGCGACCAGCAGTAATCGACGGCAGCAAGTCACCCCCGCGCTCTTTCGACTGCACCACGCGGCAACGGATCACGCAGCCGCTGAGCCGCCCCGTTCACTCGGCCCTGTTCCTGCCGAATCACCAGCCCGCCCCATGGCTCGCGCCGCGGTATAGTCCGCCCCATGAGCCATCAACCTACACACGCTGCGACCTCGTCGGCCGTCGCTTTGGACGCCATTGTCTTGGCGGCGGGCCAAGGCACTCGCATGCGCTCAAAGCGCATCAAGGTGCTGCATTCCCTGGCCGGCAAGCCCATGCTGGAACATACGCTGCGTCTTTTGCCGTCGCTGGGCGTACGCAACACGGTCTTGGTGCTGGGGCATCAGGCGCAGGCGGTTCGCGACATGCTTGAACAGCGTCACCTGAGCTCAAAAGGGCTGCGCTTCGCCATCCAGGCCGAGCAGCGCGGCACCGCCGACGCAGTGCGCTGTGCCTTGCCCGAGCTACCCAGCCCGTCTGTGGATACGCCGAGCCAGGTGCTGATTCTGTATGGCGATACACCGCTTCTGACCGTCGAGCGCCTGCAGATGCTGCGGACGGCAGCGCAGTCGTGTGGGCTGGCTCTGCTTTCGACACGGCTCAGCGATCCCAGCGGATATGGCCGCATCGTCCGCGGGGCCGACGGTCAGCCACAGAGCATCGTCGAAGATCGCGACTGCACCGATGCCCAGCGACGCATTCAAGAAGCGAACGCCGGCATGTACGTCGTGGAAAGCCAGTTCCTGCACCGCGCGCTTTCCAAGGTCCAAGCCGACAACGCGCAGCGCGAGTTCTATCTGACCGATCTTGTGAAGCACGCCGTCGCCGAAGGAATTGGCGTGGCCGTGGTCGATGCGCCCGCCGAAGAAGTGATGGGCATCAACGATCGCGTCGATCTTTCGCAGGCCGAAGCCGCTCTGCGTCGCCGCATCAACCAGGGCCATATGCGCCGCGGCGTCACGCTGCGCGATCCGACGAACACGTACATCGATGTCGACGTGACCATCGGATCGGATAGCGAGCTAGGTCCCGGCGTGGTCCTGCGCGGAGCCTGCCGCATCGGGGCTGGCTGCGTCATCGACGCCGGCTGCGTGCTGACCAACGTCGTCTTGGCTGACGGCGCGCACATCAAGCCGTACACCATTGCCAGCGACAGCGAGCTAGGTGCAAACGTGCAGATCGGCCCATTTTCCCACCTACGTCCCGAAAGTGTCGTCGCGGACGGCGCCCACATCGGCAACTTCGTCGAGCTAAAAAAGACGCGCATGGGCCCCGGCAGCAAGGCCAACCACTTGGCGTACCTCGGCGACGCCGAGATCGGCGCCCAGGTCAACGTCGGCTGCGGCACCATCACCTGCAACTACGACGGCGTGTCCAAGCACAAGACGATCATCGAAGACGAGGTGTTCATCGGCTCGGACACGCAGCTTGTAGCGCCCGTGCGCGTCGGGCGGGGAGCCATCGTCGCCGCTGGCACCACCGTGACCCGCGATGTACCGCCGGGCTCGCTGACGCTAAGCCGCGTGCCGCAGGTCGACAAGCCCGACTACGCCGAAGCCCTGCGCACTCGCCTGCGTCGCAGCAAAGGCCTCTAGCCCTTACTTGGGCAGCGCGACGACGTCTGACTCGGGCACCAGGACCTTGGTGGCACGCGGCGAGACGCGAACGCGAACGGTGCCAGCCGGCGAGACTTCGTAGCGCGTCTCTTGCGTCGTGTCATAGGGGTCCGCGAGCACGTCAACCAGCTTCGTCCCCGTCGGGAAGGGCACGATCATGGCCGCGGTGCCAAAGGCCGTCTCGCTGGTCTGGTCGTTGTGGACGTTGGTGACCACGACGGCCGTCTTGCTGCCGCCTGCTGGATCGGCGTGCGTGCGCGAAAACGCCAGGATGCCGCTGTCGCCTTCGACACCCGTGTGATCCGTCGACCACAGCACGCGCAGATCGCCGCGCCGCAGCGGGGCATAGGCACGTCGTACCTGGCTTAAGTGAGCCAGCCACTTGAAGGTTTCTCCGTCGGTGCGATAGCCCGATGCGCCCATGTTTTCGCGCTGGCTACCCGCGGCACCGCGATAAATATTTTCCAGCACGGTGTCGAACAAGCGCTCGCGATTTGCCGGATCGTTGCCGCCGGAAAAGTCCTGTTCTGTGCCGTAGTAAATGCAGGGTATGCCGTCCTGCGTCAGCATCAGCGACAGCGCGTTGTGCAGCTTGCGACGAGCGCTGTCCGCCGTGGTGTAACAGGAATCAACCGGCGAGGCATACCGCGCGACGTCGTGGTTATCGAGGAAGTTGACGAGCAAGCGCGACGGCGGAATCGGCGCGCCCTTGGTGTCGGTCGGACCGAGCGCGATGCCGGACTGGTTGTAAATCGGCTTGCCGACCGCTGGATCTGCAAGCGGCGCCCCGTCGAGCGTGCGGAAGCGGTCGCTGCGATTGGCGCCATGCACACGCGCCGTCATCGGCTCGAAGCGCAGACGATCGTTCCACAGCGCCTCGACCTTTTTCGTCGGAGCGCCGCACTTTACGACATCGGTATAGACCTGGAACTTCTGCGAAAAATAAAAGACCGAGTCGATTTCGTCGTTGTATGTGAACTCGCCAAGCAGGCTGTCATCGCCGTCGAAGGCCTCGCCGAACATGAACCAGTTCTTCTTGGGCGTGGTCAACGGCTCGACGCCATACGGGGTCGCCTCGCCATGGGCATAGCGACGGATGGCCGGGCTGAATTCCTGCCAGAACTCGTGCTCGACATGCTTGAGCGTGTCGATGCGGAAGCCATCGAAGTCGTACTGGCGGATCATGCGCGCAAACGCCGCGATCAGGCCCTTGCGCACGTCGGTGCGTCGCGTGTCGAGATCCTTCAAGCCGCCAGGAAAGTCGCCCGTTGTAAGCTGTTCCCAGCGGTCATAGTTGGTGACGCGCCCGCGGCGGTTATAGACACCGGGCCGCGCGAAATCGAGGACTTCTTCGTCCTTTTCGCCGAAGCGAATCGGGTCGGGAATCATGCGGTTGATCTCGGGGATGTACAGAAAGCGAATATTTGCGCTTCCCGACGGACCCAAGCCGTTTTGCCCCTGAATGCCGCGGCGGTCAAAGTCGGGATCGTATTCGTCGGCGCGCGTCAGCCGGGCCAGCGGATCGGTGGCATCCAGCGAGCTTGAGCCGGTGACGATCTCGTCGGGCTGGCCGTTGCCATTGATGTCGTAATAGAAAAGCTGACCGACGTGGTTGGCGACGATATCGAGGATGACTTTCATGCCGTGGGCGTGGGCTTTGTCGACAAGCTCACGCAGCTTGGCCGGCGTGCCGAAGTGCGGGTTGACCTTGGTAAACGACTGCGTCCAGTACCCGTGATAGCCGTCGAAGCCCGCGTCATAGTCGATGTTCTTGACGTTCGGCGAGATCCACAGCGCGGTGACGCCCAAAGCCGACAAGTAATCGAGGCGATCGATCAGCCCCTGCCAGTCGCCGCCCTGATAGCGACCGAGGGCGCTGGGCAGCACGCGGTGGTCGTTGTTGATGTCGCCGTTGGCGAAGCGGTCGACGATCACTTGATAGATGATCTCGTCACGCCAGTCGCCGCCATTCATCACCGCGGTGGTGGGCTTGCTGACTTCGTAGTCTTCAGCGCAGCCAAGCGGCGAAAGCAGCGCGCTGGCCAAAAGCAACGACATCGTCGAGCGACGACGGGATCGGGACGAAAAGAAGGCTCGGCAGCTCACCGCGGCAACCTAGCGCAAGGCCCGCAGCGGGAAAAGCGATTTGGTGAAGTGCGAAACAGCAACCGTCCACGAGGGGCCGTATGTACGGCGGAACAGGGCTGCGCGAAAGGATCAGCGAGGGGAAAAGCGAAGCGCGGCGGGACGAGGTTTACTGCTTCTTGCCCGTAAACGGCGTCGTGAATTCGATGGAGGCTCCAATCACGCCCGCGGCGGTCGGCTTGCCTTGAGCGTCGACGGCGCCGGCCCACAGACAGCCGCCGGCATAGCCGGTCTTGATGCTGCCGTTGGTCATGTCGCTGGCGGTCCACAGCGCGCCGACCTTGGCTGTCTCAAGCCCAGCCGTCGCTGCCGACAGGCCTAAGAGCACGCAGTTCACACCGTTTGAGGCAATGCCGCCGCCCAGCAAAAGATCGAACTTGCTGCCGTCTTCGCTGATCAGGCCAAAGGCATCCGCAGACGAGGTCGTCACGGTGCCGTTGCACACCGGCTTGCAGTCGGGGTTGGTGGTGCCGGCTCCACACTCCGCGGGCTTGGCCGCGACGGTTGCGCCGCTGCACGACTGCGTCGGAATGCGCACCCACATGCGGTGCTGATATGTCTGGTCGCGCTGATCGATGCGAACGCTCGTCGGCCAGACTTCGCTGGGGCAGACCACTTCCGGCTTGCTGCAGTCGACGTTGAACGCATACGGCGCGCCCTGATGCATCACGCTGAAGCTACCGCCGCCCAGCGGCAGGCTCTGCACGTACACCGAGGTGCCGATGGTGACCTTCACGTCCATGGTCGTGCCGTATGAGATCGCCCAGGTCCCACTGACGTTGGGGGCCGGCGACTTCGACGAGAACGATCCACCGCAGCCGCCCGACTCGCCGTTTGCCCCCATCAAAAAGGGCAACAGGCACAGGCCAAGACCGCCAGCCAGCGTCGAGGACTTCGCCACGATCCGTCCCAGGTTCTGCGTCATCGTTTTCATTGAGAGCCTCCGTTCCTATTGCATGCTGCGTTAAGGGAATAAGCGCCTGCGTGCAGGCGCCCCCATCCTAGTTCAGGGGCTTATCCATGTGGCGACTCTTTGCTGGGGAAGCGGCCGGCAGCGATCAAAAGCTCAAGCCGAGCTTGTCGCGTGGCGTCTTCTGCCTGGGTGGCCGCGGTCGCAGCGTCGCGGGCTCGCCGCTCGGCATCGACGACGGCCAGGTTGTTGCTGATGCCGGCGCGATAGGCCCGCATCGAAAGCAGGCTGGCTTCTTCGCTGCTTTGTGCGGCCCGCTGCGCCGCGGCCTGGGCCAGGCTGGCCGACAGCAACGTCGAAAGCGCGCTGCGCACATCCGACCGCGCTTGAAGCTGCGCGATCTGCTGGTTGGTCTTGATCTGGCGGTGCAGCACCCAGCGCTCGCTGCGGATGCCATAGCGCAGGCCTCCGTCGAACAGCGACCAGCTGAAGTCAAAGCGAGCCTGCCAGCCAAGCTGCGGTTGAACGATCGAAGGCGGATCCTGGAAAAACGGCGCGAAGCTCACCGATAGCTGCGGCAAAAAATCAGTCCAGCCGTGCCGAATCACCCGCGCGCTGGCCCAGGCCCGCGCCTGCCACAGCCGCAGATCACTGCGAAAATACGCTAGCTCGTCGAGGGGGCTGGTGCGTCCGCCCTCGCTGGCTTGACGAAGCTCGTCGGCAAGCTGGTCGGCGGCCTGCAGCGACGGCGCATCACGACAGTCGACCGGCTGATCGGCCGCCAGCAGCACACCAAGTGCCTCCCGACTGCGCACAAGCGCCGCCTGCGACAGAGCACGCTGACTGCGCGTCAGCTCAAGCTCGCTCTCGGCGCGCACGGCATCCAGGCGATTTCCGACGCCGCCACCTAAGCGCTGGCTGGCGTATTCGAAGTGCGCCAAAGCGGTCTTTTCCGCGCGCTCGCTGACATCGACCAAGCGGCTCTGCGCGATCACCGACAGGCAGGCCCGCGCCGCCGAGACAGCCACCAGCCGACGCACATCCGCCTGACTGATCTCGGCAACGCGCTGGTTGTCCTGTGCATGCAGAAAGCTGGCCCAACGCGCTGGGGCCAAAATCGGCAGCGACACCGTCATATTGCCCGAGGTCTGATTGGCCCCCGCCACCAAGCGCTGCATATCGCCGCTGCCCAAGATGCGATCGTTGTCCAAGCGCGTGTAGTTCAGCGACATATTCAGCGTCGGCAGCGACGCGGCCCGTGCCTGCTGCAAAAGAGCGTGAGCGCGCTCGATCTCAAGCTGCGCGGTGCGCAAGCTCAGGTTGCGCGACAGAGCCAGCGACACGGCTTGCTCAAACGAAAGCACCGTCCGCTCGGCCCCGCTTGTGGCCCAGGCCGCACTCGCGCTGACCCACAAAGAAAGACCGCAGAGCAGCGCCGCGCCTCCGCGCCGAACACGTCCCCCAAGCCCCGCCATCGACAACCGATCCGTCTGGAATCGCAGCACAAAAAAAGCGCCCAACTTCATGACCGGCCATGGTCTACGAAGTCGTGGCAGCGGTCCATGAAGCTGTGCGAGCGGCTCGATCGCTGGCTCGATCTGCGGTCCGTTGCATCCGGCGAGCGACTAGCCAGACTATGGCGCCGCCAAGCCAAAGCCGTCGACGATTGCCACGACGGCGGCATCGATCGGCGTGGTCGTCGCAGGTGGCGAGCCCGAGCCAGGCTGTAGCTCGGCCTGATGCGGCTGTGCAGCCACGCGAGCGGCATGGCCAAAGGCCACAATGACATCATCGCCCACGCCGGCATCAAGCAGGTCGACGCAGACCACGGCTTCATGAGCGGCGCTTTCCGGCGGACCCGGCAAAGGCGGCGACGACGTGTGCTGCGTGAGCAGGTCGCCCAGGTGATACGGCTGCACAACAAGCAGCTTGTGCCCGGAAAGCTGCGGCCACTTGACCGTGGACCAGACGGTGCCAATGACTTTGCCGACGAACATGCGCTCAGCCTGCCTTGCGGGGGAAATGGGGGGATGGGCGGGACGTGCCAGCGTCTGGGCCTGTGGCGGATGATTCGGCCGACGACGACGGAGGATCCACGATCAGAGCCACAGCCGCGTCGCACAGCACGTGACGATTGTTCGGGCCAGGGGCGAGCACATTGCGAGCACCCGAGCCATACGCGACCAGCACCTCTTGTCCGACGCGGGCATCGAGGGTGTCGATGGCCACCGTTAGCGATTCCCAAGCCAGCGCGGCCACGTCCCTGACTGACTCGCGGCCTGGCTGTGATTCAGCATCGACGGCGGCGTTCGCATCTGGCCCGCTCGCGGTGACCACCAGCTTCAGGCTGCGTCCGGCCAGATCCGCGACACGACGGCTCGCCCAGATCTCTCCGACGACACATCCTCGCTTCATCGTGGACCTCGCGCGGGGTCGGACGCTGAAGCCGCATCAGACTGAGCGGCAACCAGCGACCGCAGCGGGCGCTGCCCCGTTCCCTGTACATCGACTCGATCGACGATCGCCATGACTGCCGCCTCGACGGGAAACCACGCCGCGTGGGCATATCCAGGAACCCCAGGGGCTGGGGCAGAAGCGGCGGTCGAATCGCCAAGGGACTGACGAGCCGGCTCGCCCAGACAGACGACGACATCTTCCCCTGGCCCGGCGCCAAGGCGGTCGACGGCAACCAAGTGCTCGACGGGAAAGGGCGGCTCGTACCAGAAGTGCGGCTGGATCAAGAGCAGCTTCAGCCCTGACAGGCCGGCATCGCGGCGACTCGCCCAGACCTCGCCTAGCACGCGCCCAAGAATCATGGGGCGCGCTCCAAGGCAGTAAGGTGCAGCCCCGACGCTGCGGCAAGCTCGGCCCCATCCAAAATGGCGACGACGATGTCTTTTTCAGCGACCGTCTCACCCAGCGTCAGGTCGCGAACGCGCGAGCCATGGGCATACAGCACCCACTCACCCGGCCCGGCCCCCAGCGCATCGACGGCACAGACCGTCCCCCCGTCGAGAGTCTGCAGCCGCACGATCTTGCGACCGTGCAGCCCGTCGGCGTGACGAGCGCCCCAGACCGGGCCGATGACCTGTGCGATGCGCATGACAGAAGACGCGGTCGCCCCGCCGCAAGGTACACCTCTTCCGTCACGGGCCGTGCAGCGATGGGTGCAAGCAGACAGAAACGAGGAAAGTGCGAGGCGGACAGCCTTAGGCGGACTTCTTCTGCGACGTGCGTGGGACCGACTTTGCTTGGCTCTGGTGAGCGGCGCGCTTGGCCGCTTTTTCCAGCGACGAGACCTGATCGAACAGCTTGCCCACCGACAGCGTCGACAGCTTGCTGCGATAGTCCTTGTCCTTGCTGGCGCGGCGCAGATCGAGGATCGCGTCGACCAGCTTGTCCTTGCTGCCCCAGCGCTCGCTGACCGTCTTGCCCACCGAGTGCAGGCGCAGGAGCTTGCTGTTGGATGCGACGAGCAGGCGGTTGCGGAGCGCGTCCTTGTCTTCGCCTTCGTCGGCGGGGCGCTCAATGACGGATGCAGGCAGCTTGATCAAGGCATCGACCAGCTTCTCCTTCGAACCAAACTGCTCCTTGACCTGTGCCAGCGGCGACTTCTTCATTTCTTCAGACTCCTGTAAGTGGCTGGGATCTTTATCATTTGTCTGGCGTGCTTCACAAGATCTCACTCGCTCTGGCCGGCTCGCGCGGTGAAAGGCTGGGCGCCCGCAGTGAACGCGGCCCGGCGAAGGCGTACGGCAGCGGCGGCTAGAGGGCTTATGGACGCTTGGTCGGCTCCGTCGCGGCGCTGTACATGGCCATGAGCGCATCGCGAAGCGCGCGGTCTTGGACGTGTGCCACTTCGCGGGCCACCGACAGATCCCATGGCCCACGCGGCGGTGGACGCTCGACGGTGCGCGGCACAAAGCGGGTCCAGTCGCTGTACGCCGGCAGCGCTTTGACGGGCCCGACCCGAAAAACCAAGCGCTCGACCAGCGCAGAAGGTCGCTGCCGACGCCGACGCGCCGGGGCTGCTGCATCCGCCTTCTCGCTCGGAACCTCGGTCGCCGTCGAGCGAGCCGCCGTCTGCTGCCGAAGCTTTAGGTTGACCTGTTCCAACAGCATGTCTTTGACATAGACCAGCTCACTGGCGACGGCCGACGAGGACACGCGAACCGTCAGCGTGCCGGCGACAAGCTGCTCGGCACGGGCCTGCGGCTCTAAGCGCGGCAGCAGGCGATGCAAGGACACGGCAAACGCCCGACACGCAAGCTGAGCGTGCAGCACCTCGGCGATGCCCAGGCGCTCGGCCGCTTTGTCAACCAGGCCCCAGCCGCGCTCGGGACGACTGCGCGTGCGGCGACGACGCAGGGTGGCCCGTCCCAAGCTGCGCTGCGGGCTGCGTGGCTGCGTAGGCGCTCGCGGGCTCATGCATCCAGCTCCGGGTAAAGCTCGCGCAGTCGCGCATGCGCCGCGTCGACGGCCGGGCCGTAGGTCTGCGGCGTCTGCTCCTGGGGATCGGCGCGCAGATCGAACAGCAGCCGACGCTCTTCGTCATATCTCTCGCAGATATACTTGATATTTCCCTCGGAAAACCCCAGGACAGCCTGACCTTCCAGGCGACGCAGCGTCTGATACCCCATGCGCGAGCTGTGGAAGCGCAGCGGACGCGTCGGCAAAAGAGCCGGCGGGCACGCACGCTCTGTCGGACCCACGCCAGCTTGCTGCGCGTCGTGCAGGATCGGCGACAGGTCGATGGCGCCCGCTGGGCATGCCTGTGTTGAGACGGAAGCCAGCGACAGAAGCGTCGGCATCAAGTCCTGCAGCTGAACCCGCGCGCTGCTGCGTCGCGGCCCGACGATGCGCGGGTCGATGATGAGCAGCGGAATGCGCAGCAGCTCTTCATACAGCGTCGCAAAGTGGGCAGTCGAGGCATGGCCGACGTGGCCGTGCTCCAAAAGCTCGTCGCCGTGGTCGGCCGTGATCACAATCGTCGTGTTGTCGCGCTGGCCCGTCTCGTCGAGCGTCGCCAGCACACGCGCCAAGAAGTCATCCATCTGGCGGACGTTGGCGGCGTACAGACGCTGCACCACCTCGCGATCTTCGGGCTGCAGGCGGTGCTCGTTTCGGGGCACGACGAACAGCTTGCACACCGAGTCACGTACGCGCGCCGGTAGCCGATCTTCGTTCACGTCGAACAGCCGTCGATAGGTTGCCGCCGGCCAGTAGGGCAAATGCACGTACTTATAGTGATGCCACGCAAACCACGGCGACGACCGCGTCGACGAAAGCTGACGCAGCGCCTGCGGCAGCAGATCGTCGTCGGGGCCCGTCGGATAACCCGGCGCCTGGCTCGGTTCATAGCCCAGGTTCTGGTAGTTGCCGACGCGGTTTAGATAACAAAGGTTGGGCACGCGATAGCCCGCCTGCGAAAGCAAGCCGGGCAGCGTCGGTCGATTGGGGCGCGGCGCCGACCACTCGTACCAGACGCCGTGCGCGAGCGCGTCTTCGCCCGTAAGCAGCGAGACGATGCCCGGCGAGGTCCACGGCCCGCTGGTGTACGCCTGATCGAAGCGCAGCGTATGCGAGGCCAGCGACTGCAGGGTCGGCGAAAGCGGCACGCCGCGATACGAGTCGACGAAGTCCGCTCGCCAAGCATCGATGGTCAAAAGCAGCAGGTTGCGCGTTGGTTCGACGGTCATTCGATAAGCCCTATCGCAGCAGCAAAGCGCCGTTACGGTACGCCACGCAGGTGGGCGCTGGCGACGGAAAAACGCCGCACAACCTCGCCATAGCCAGCCAGCGTACCCAGATCGACGATATCGCCGGCCAGCAGCGTCCCATAAAGCCCGCCGCGCTGCGCCAAGTCATTAAGCGCCGCCAAAAACCCCGCGTCGCACAGCGGCGCTCGATCGGCGCTGCGGCAGTGGCGATGCAGGGCGGCGTTCCAGGCCGGCGTCTGCACCTGACCAAACGTCGTCAGAAGCTCGTCGGGACGACCCTGCGCAGGCGCCAGAGCCACGATCGGAAGAGGCATCGACAGGGGAATCTGTTCTGTGGCCGCATCAGCCCAGGGCGGCCCCAGGCGCACCGACAGCGTCGATCCCGGCCGATCATCCCGCTGTGCGCGACGCAGCCCAAACACGGCAGCCCCCGTCTTTTGGTGTACCGCGACCAGGTGCATAAGCGCGGTCTGATCGGGCAGGTGCAGAAGATCGGGAAACAGCACAGCCACGGCGAACGACGGCGCGGCTGCGCCCAGTGCTTCGAGGCCCCTCTCGACGGCATCGAGCACTCCCAAAGGCTGCGGCTGATCGACGATACGCACGCGCAACCGCTGCCACAGGCGAGCCAAGGCCAGCGTCTGCGGCGACGGTGCAGACAGAGACGACGTGGGTGCATCAAGAGCCGCCGCGAGCCCCAGCGAAAGAGCGCGCAAGCCGGGCTTGTGGGGGCTCGACACCACGACCAGGTCGCTGAGACCCGCCGCTTCCGCTTCCAGCAGGCAGGCGGTCAGCGCGGGATACAGGCCGATGGGCAGAAGCTCTTTGGGACAGCCCAAAGAAAGCGGCGACAGACGAGTGCCCAGGCCCGCCGCCGGCACGATCGCGGAAACAACCGGGGCCGCAGCCAGGCTCGAAAAGGGGGGAACGTGCTCAGCCATCGACTTGCTCTGATCCTTAGGCCGCGGGCTTTACATCTGAACGCAGCGACGAAGCGGTGACCGATCCGCTGGCCGCGGCGCTGCTTTCGCGCAGCACACGTGAAGACAGCGCCAACGCCACGAGCAAAAGCAGACCGCCTTCCAGCCAGCGCAAGAGCAAAAGAGCGCTCATCCCCAAGACCAGCGCGGCGGCAAAGGCACAGGTGTATAGCCCGCTCGCCGCTTCACGCAGCGATCGTGCATGTCGCATCGAATCGCTCGCCGCGTCGGCCTCGCCGCAGGCCACAGGTCCCCAGTTTCCAGGCGGGCGCGCCAGGCGATAGAACGAGGCCAGCGTCTCGGGCCGCTCGGCAGGGGTCAATAGCGTCACCAGCAGCGTCAGCGAAAGGCCCAGCCCGAACAGCACCAAGAACGCCTGCCAGTACGGCTGATCTTTGAAGGCCGGCACGCCGAGCAGCGGCACCCCGAACCACACGAAGTACGCCAGCGGAAAGCCCATCACAAAGCTCACAAGCTCGCCGTAGATGTTCAGGCGCCACCACAGCCAGCGCAGCAGGCTGACCGGCAGCACGAACAGCAACACCACCGAGTTCATGAAGTTGATCCAGGCGGCGTCGATCTGTTCCATGAGCAGCCAGGCCCACAGGTTGCCGACCACCGCGACGAGCAGCGTGAAAAAGCGAGCGGCCCAGACCTGCTCGCGCGGGGATGCGCTAGCGGCCGGGCGGATGGCGCGCAGATAGACATCATTGAGCAGCGTCGAGGCTCCGAAGTTCAGAAGCCCGGCCAGCGTCGAGGTATAGCCAGCGATGATGCCTATAAGCAAAAATCCATATACCCCCGCGGGAGCGTGGCGACGGACCAGCGTCGCCCACTGATCGGTGTCTGCCGGGACTGCCGCGGCCGTCGGTGTCGTCGGCAATAGCGCCACGGCGCACAGGCCGATCAAGGCCAAGGGCAGCGTGCGCACGGCCAGCGACAGCACGGTGTTGAATAGCTGACCAAGGGCGGCATGACGTTCGTCGCGAGCGGCCAGGGTCTTTTGCACGGCAGGCTGCTGATGGTTGGCCGCCGACCACAGGCCAAACAGGGCCAAGGCGAACAGCGACATCGGGTCCAGGGCGAACTCGCCGAAGCGCGCGGCATCGACAGCCGGCGACGGAGGATAGGGGCTTAGGAAGGCCGCTCCACGCACGCGCTCGACGGTGGCCAGGACGGCAGGCAGGCCGCCTGCGACGTGCAGAAGCAGGGCAGCTAGGGCAAAGCGCCCCGCCATGACCAGCGCGAACTGCAGCAGATCCATATAGGCGACGGCCCAGAGCCCCGAAAGCAGGGTATAGGCCAGGGTCAGGCCTCCGAACACCAGCAGAAGCAGCGACGGAGACCAGCCGAGAAGCGGCGACAGGCTCTGGGCGAAGCCGCGCAGGACATAGCCGATGAGGATGGCCTGCCCGCACAGCACGCCGTACAGCGCCGAGAACACGCGAAAGCCACGGGCCGGAGCACCGCCATATCGGACCTCGAACAAGTGGCCGGGGCTGGCGAGGTGCAGGCGTCGGAAATAGCGAGCCCAAAACACCGCCAAGGGCAGGCTGAAGATCGCGGCGACCCAATAAAAGCGGTGAAAACCGATGAAGCCGGCGACGAAAAAGATGTGAACCCAGAACGCGTCGGCACCGTCGCCCGTGGCCACGTCGGCGATGCCGATCAGCCACCACGGCAGCCTGCGGTCGGCCAAGGCGTACCCCTCGCCGCTCTCGCTGCGTCGGGCGGTCCGACGCCAGCCGATCCACACCGCGAGTGCGACGCAGCACAGAAGGTACGCGGCGATGGCTGCGACGTCGGCGCCGTGCAAGCGGACCGGGCCGCCCAATGGACCTTCCAACATGCGCGGCACTGTATGGTAGGCGACTGCGCGACAGAAGGTGGAATGCAGCTATGCGATATGCATTACAATGATTCTTGCGTGAGTTTGGTAGAGCCGCCCCACGAAGGCATCCCGACGCGGCCTGAGCTGCGTCGCCTGCTTGATGCGCTGCTACCGGGTGATAGCGACCTGAATGGGTTCGTGTACGACCACTACCCGGCCGTGCTGGCCAACTACCACCCAGGGCTGGATCGCGTCGCCAAGCTGGATCTGCTTCTGGATCACGCCGAGCCGGCCGATCTGGTTCGCCGCCTGCGCGAGCGCGGACTGCACGGACGCACACGCCGCGCCAGCGAGGTCTTTAACTGGAGCGGCGAGCGCCATCGCAACGCCGAAGTCTTTGGCCGCCAGCCGGTGCTGGAAGTCCTGGCGCAGGCCATAAGCCACGGTGGCTGGGTGGTGCTAAGCGGCCGAATCGGCGTCGGCAAGACGGCTCTTTTGGTTCAGCTTCTTAATGCGCTGGAAGAACACCGCGGTCGCCCCGTGCCGCACCACTTCCTGCGCCACACCGTCGCAGACTCGGCGCGGCCTGGCGTCGTCTTGCGGGCGCTTTCGGCGCAGATCGAAGCGCTGTTTCCGCACCTGGTCGATCACGATGCCCCTCCCGAGCTGCGCTTGGTGCAGCTCTTGTCGCGTGTGTCGCGGCAGGGCCTGGAAAATGGCGATGACCTGATCCTGATTGTCGACGGTCTTGACGAAGTCGAAGCCGAAGGTCTGTCCAACCCGCTGCCGCGCTTCCTGCCACCTGAGCTGCCACCCGGCGTGACTTTGGTCTGCTCGATTGACCCGAGCTACCCGCACTACACCTGGCTGATGGATCACGCCGAGCAGCAGCTAGGCGGCCACATCGACCTCGACGGCAATATCGGCCGTGCCTCGACCGAGTCAGCCTGTCGCGCCTTGGTGCTGCGTCACGCCCCCCTCTTGGGACTAAGCGACGGTCAGTGCGAGCACGTGGCGCTAGCCGCGGCGGGAAACCTGCTGTGCGCCACCAAGCTCCTCGAAGTTCTGCACAGCCAACGAGCGCAAAACGTCCCCATCGAGCGCGCCTTGCGCGACATGTCGATCGGCCTCGATTCGCTGTTAGCCCGCCTGTGGCATGGGCTGTCGAACGAGGCGCGAGCGGCGCTGGGTCTTTTGTGCGCCGCCCGGCAAGCGCTGCCGCTCTCGCTGCTCGATGATCTGCTTGGTCTCGACGAGGGAGAAGCGGCTCATCACATGGTCGCGGCGCAGCCGTTCTTGCAGTTCGAATCGGCAGCGGCGCTGGGCCTGGCCTCACTGACTGGCGAGTGCGTCAGCTTTGCGCACAGCGCGCTGCGCAGCTTCGCCATTGCGGTCTTGGGACCGACAGCCGTTCATCAAAGTCAGCGCTTGCTAGGTGCCTCGCTGTGCAGCTGGCCGCCGCTTGAGGACAACCTGTACGCGTTCCGTCGCAGCTATGCCCTGCGGCACGCCATCACGCAGCACATCGACTCGGACTCGGAATCGCATGCCTCGCAGGTGATCTCGAACATCGACTTTTTGGTCGCGCGCTGCCAAGAGCACGGCAGCGCCGCCCTGGCCGAGGATCTGGAACACGCCGCCGCGCGAAGCGGCCAGCCCGAGACGGCGCGGACCTTTTCCGATCTGGCGCAAGCGCTGCGCATCGGCGCCCACTGGCTGGGGCACGACCCAGGTGCCTTGCCGGGGCTGCTTTACAACTTGCTGCGCTGCGCCAACTGGACAGCCTCGACGATCGAGCGGGTGCTGAACTTCCCGCCGATGCGGCTGCGCTTCCGCTTGGTCCATCCGCTGCAGCGCCGCGATACCAGCGTGCACACGTTCGCCGGCCACTGGGACTCGGTGGTGGCGTGCGAGCTGACCCCCGACGGAAAACGCCTGCTATCCGTCGGTCTGGATCACACGCTGCGGCTGTGGGATCTGAACAGCGGTGCGCAGCTTATGCACTTTTATGGCCACGCGGGTGCGCCGACGGCCCTGGCCCTGACTCCCGACGGGCAGAACCTGCTTTATCCGACGTCGGATCACTCGCTGTGCATCTATGACCTAAGCACCGGAGCACAGCTTCGGCGTCTGCGCGGTCACAGCGCGGCCATCACTGCCTGCGTCTTGCATCCCGACGGGAAACGCGCCTTGACCGCCGCCCGCGACCACAAGCTAAAGCTGTGGAACCTGCAGACCGGCGAAGAGCTGCTGACGCTGTCTGGGCATACCGGCGCCATCACTGCCTGCCTGATCAGCCGCGACGGTAAGCGAGCGATCTCGGCCGGCTGGGATCACAGCGTGCGCGTCTGGGATCTATCGAGCGGCAAGCTGCTTCACGCGCTGTATGGACACCAAGGAGCCGTGAGCAGCCTGCATCTTTTGCCCGATGACCAACACGTGGTGTCCGCGTCGTGGGATCACACGTTGATCGTGTGGCAGCTTTCGGCGGGCACGCGGCGCGTACAGCTCTCGGGCCATAGCGCACCGATCAATGCCGTCGTCGCGACCAGCGATGGCCGCTTCTTGGTCTCGGTCTCAGACGATCGCACGCTTAAGGTCTGGGACGCCGAGACCGGCAAAGAGCTGCGCACGCTCATCGGCCACCACGCCGGCATCAAGGGCTGCGTGCTTCTGCCCGACGGTCGCTCGGTGATCTCGGTCTCAGAAGACTGGACGCTGCGACAGTGGGATCTGGCGACGGGCGCACCGCTGCGTATCTTCGACGGTCACTTGGCTCCCGCCTTGTCTTGCGCCCTCACCCGCGACGGCAGGCAGCTGATCTCGGCGTCAGAAGACAAGACGCTCAAGCTATGGGATCTCAGCCCGAACTATGACAGCGGGCGATCCGACGGACACATCGGCGCCGTCACCGCCTGTTTCCTCAGCGAAAACGGCGGCATGCTGGTCACCGCGTCGGAAGACCAGACGATCAAGCAGTGGGATCCATACACGGGCGCAGTGCAGCGAACCCTAATCGGCCACAGTGAAGCCGTCACGGCCTGCGCTCTGTTCCCCGATGGCCGACGCTTCGTATCGACGTCTCCCGACGGAACGACCGTGGTCTGGGACCTGCCTTTGGGCAGCGAGCTTTTGCGCATCGTCAACAGCGCACAAGCGCGAAAAGATCGCATCAGCCAGCCCAGCGGCGCACTGCTCGCGATTCCATCGGACGACCACATGATCGAGCTTTGGGGCATGCCGCTCGACAGCCCGCGCCGCGCCGAAAGCTCGATGGTCGGCCGCATCCGCACCTGCGCCGTGACGCGCGACAGTCGCTATCTGATCACCGGAGCCGGCGATCGCCTTTTGCGCCTGTGGGATCTCAACACCGGAGCGGAGCTTTTGCGCTTCACCGGACACGCGGGCGCCGTCAACTCATGCGCGCTGTTTCCCGACGGGAAACGCCTGCTCTCGGCATCGAGCGATCGCTTGCTCATCGTGTGGCAGCTAGAGACCGGAAACGAGCAGCTACGACTTTCGGGACATACGGGCGCGGTGAACACATGCACCATCTCTTCCGACGGAAAACGCGCTCTGTCGGGCGGCTATGACAAGACGCTGCGGCTGTGGGATCTAAACGGCGGCAACGAGATCATTCGCTTGGTCGGGCACTCGGCCCCGGTCACGGCCTGCTTGATCACCGACGACGGACGCCGCGCGATCTCGGCCTCGCTGGACTATACGCTGCGCATCTGGGACCTGATGTCCGGCATGTGCATCGAAACGATCTATGGCAGCAGCGCCTATCTGTGCTTGGCGAACGCGGGAGACTGGCTGGTTGCCGGCGATCAAGCGGGCAATGTGTGGATCCTGCGCGACCAGATCATGACCACACCCAGCACCGAAGCACGCCTGACGCGACAGTCGCTGATGGAATCGGTGCGCAAGTTCCTAGGTCGCAGCAGCAGCACCAGCCACAGCAGCACCAGCCAGCGCTAGTCCATTTTCCGGTCAGTGCAGAACTTGACCCGCGCTTTCGTCGTCGAGCGCGGCACTTGATTCGGCGCGCTGTTGCTGCAGATCCAGCACGAGATCGACGATGTGCGACAGCGTCTCGAAGCGCCCCGTGAACGAATAATAGTACTCGGCACTGACGGGAGCGGCTCGCGACAGCGCTTCGCTCAGCGAGGCCTGCAGGCTGCGCGTGCCGGGTCGCAGCGCGATGCCATCGTCTTCTGCGTGTTCGTCGGCGAGAGCCGGGTTCAGCTTGGCCAGCGCCGTGGCAGACATGCCAATGGGATCGAAACGCAGCGGCGCTGCATCCAAGTCGACACGCCACGAAAGCGGCGAGGCTGCCGGGTCGCTCGCGCCTTCTTCATCGGGGATGGGCAGGGCTAGCCAGCGTCCACCGAAGCGAGTGATCGCTAGATCGCCCAGATAGACACCCAGCGCATAGGCCACAAGCCGCAGGGCTGCCATGTGCTGCGGCGGGTCGCTGCGCAGCCGATCCAGGTAGAAGTCGACAAAGGCCAGCGATTCCTCGCTGCCATCCAATGCGCAGCCGGTTGCGCGCTGCACATAGTCGCAGGCAGCACGGCGAAGCTCAGCGAGCGTATCGCTGGGGACGGTGCGAATCGAAACCGGGGACGACGAAGAGGGGCGGCTGGGCACGGCTACCTCGGGCGTGGGGATGCGTATGCGACGAACAACCGGCGAGGCAGTGTGCCAGAAATCACTGCGTGCGGTTGAGGAAGATCGAGATCGTGTGGTTCGCCAGGTGCGTGACGGCGATGTCCGGCTTGCTGTCGCCGTCGAGGTTGGTGACGACCATGGCCCAGGGCTGCGCATCGGTGTTGAGCTTCTGCGCGGGATCGAAGCTGCCGTCGCCGCGGCCAAGCAGGATCCAGAGCTGATTCCGCCCCGAATTCGCGACGATCAGGTCGAGCTTGCCGTCCTGGTTCATGTCGGCAGTGGCCACCGCGGTGGGCTTTTCACCGACGGAAAGCGTGCTGACAGAGGCAAACGTGCCGTCGTTTTGTCCGTTGAGCAAGCTCAGCGAGTTGCCATCAAAGTTGGCCACAACTAGATCGGTGCGTCCGTCTCCTGTCAGCTCTGCGGCGGCCAGCGCGATCGGTCGCAGGCCCACCGCCGCCGTCTTAATCGGGGTGATCAGTGACCCCGGCGTGCTGGAAGCCAGCAGCACACCGACCTGCTGCATCGCATACTGCGACAACACGACATCATCCCGCCCGTCGCTGTTGAGATCCGCCAGCAGCAAGGCGCTCGGCTCACCCGAGACGCCATAGCTGGTCTGAGTGGGCGCGAACGAGACAGCAGGGGACACGCTGTTGTTGGTCAACACGACGAGCTTGTTGGCAGAACGAACCGTCGCGGCGACGTCGGGCTTGCCGTCGCCATCGAAGTCTTTGACCGCCACGGCCGAGACGGTGCCACCCACCGCAAAGTTATCGCTGGCCATGAACGCACCGTTGCCGATGCCGCGCAGGACGCTGACTTCCTGACTGCTGGCGTTGCCGCAGCCCAGGACGACGTCGCGACGTCCGTCTCCGTTCACATCACCGATGGCCAGCGCGTTGGGCAAGGCGGGCGTGGCATAAGGGCCGCCGCTTTGGTTGAAGTCCAAGTTGTGCAGCAAGACCGACAGCGTTCCATCGATGTTGTTGGCGATGAGCAGCTCTTTTCCGCCGTCACCGTTTACGTCCTCGGCGGCGATAGCAATCGGGCTGCGGCCGACCGAGCGCGTGATGGCCGGAGCGAACTGCATCACGGACCGAGCATACGAAAACAGACTGTCGGATGACGCCCGGCCTCCGTCGGTGTTTTCGATCGAGACGGCCACCGGACCGATCGCGCCTTGACCAGGGGGCAGCGTGACCTGGACTTCGACATTCGACTTGACGACGACGTTTTGCGCCGCGGTGCCGCCGAACTGGACGCGAGCGCCCTCGCGAAAATCCGTGCCCGAAAGAGTAATCGTGGTGCCGCCAGACAGCGGCCCAAGCTCTGGCGTGATCAAGACCAGCGTCGGCTTCGAGATCGTCGACATGTTCCCCGGCTGGTTGGGATCGCCGGGGTTGCCCGTGCCGCAGCTTGCGGAAAGGCCGGCAACGAATCCGGCAAGCAGCAGGCTGGCTCTCCAAGACGCCAGGCCCAGGGGCGGCCGGGGGCGAGAGCCCGATTGAGATCCAGAGCGAAAATGCTGCAAAGCCACAGAGCGAGAGATCGTAGGCATCCGTCATCCTCCATATGTGCGCCTGCGTTAAGAAAAGGCCGATGGCGCATTGCGTCAAGTAGGATACACACGCGCTGCGCTGCGCTTGTATTCCTTGCCCCGACTCTGAGTATTATGGCCGCCCCGTCGCTGTGTCGCCGCTGCTCGACCGAGGATTTCCATGTCTGATGTGCAAAAAGACTGGCTTTGTGACCCAACAATTCCCGAGCCCATCCGAAACGCTCTGCAGAGCGGTGCGCGCCTTGAGCGCATCGAGCTCGACAGCGAGGGGCACTTCTGGCACGAGGGCGACCGCATCGTAGACGCGCGCATCAGCGAGCTCTTCCATCGATCGATCCAGCGCACGCCGGGCGGCAGCTATCTGCTGGTGGTCGCGCCCTTCAGCTATCCGCTGGTGGTTCACGACGTGCCGCACTGGGTGACCGCGCTGGCGCTAGAGCCGGCCGAGGCGCCTTCCGTTCCGCCGCGTGTGTGCATTCGCCTGAGCGACGGCAGCGAAGAAGCATTGGCCCTTGACACGCTGCGTTACGAACCTGGCCGAGGCTTTACCTGTCGGGTCAAGGGCGGGACGATGCCCGCGCGGTTTACGCGGCCGTGCTACTACGCTCTCGCTGAATACGTGACGGAAGAAGACGAGGACTGTGCCGGACCCAAGAGCGCCTCGGACGGCTCTGGCGCCGCGGAAAGACCCGGTCGCCTGACCCTGGTGCTGGGGCCGGCTCGCATACCCATTCCCGTCGCAGCCGGCCGCGAGATCACGGGCCTTAAGGACGCAGACGGGGCGCGGTCGAGCCGAGACTAAGGCGGCTCGATGGCGGCGGGACGCGGTCCGAACGGGCGAGCCGGCGCGGTGTCCGGGGCTGCGTCGGGGTCGGCGCGCAGCGTGATCTGCAGCGTCACCGGGCTGCCTGCAGTCAGCTGAACGTCGCGATACGCCGTGAAATAGCCAGGGGCAAAGACCTCGACCCGGTGGCTTCCGATCGGTACGCCAAGGGCAACACTTCCGTCGCTGCGCGGCACCAGAAGCGGGCGCTCATCCAGCACCACCGAAGCGGCCTTGGGCGAAAGTTGAAGCACCAACTGACCCAGCGGCTTGCTGCGGCTGTCCGTCGGTGTAGGGCCTGAACGACAAGCCGAAACCAGGCTGAAAAGGCACAGGCTGACGGCGATGCGAAACAATACGAACGAACAAGACAGGCGAAGGCTCATGGCAGCTTTTCCGACTCGCTGACGTCGCTGGGGTCACTGGGCTGGGCTGCACTGGGTACGGCATCGCTGGCCACACAGACGACGCGAAGCTCGCCGGCATGGACCGGCACCACTTGCACGCGCAGCCCTGGGATGGGGGTTCGGCCGAGTGTGGCGCCCAACGACTCGACGGAGGCGCCGGTCTGCAGCACAAGCTGCGCGACGCTGTCCTCGCTGTGTTCCCCACGCGCTGGAATGAAAAACCGACGCGGCTCGACGCGGGTGACGCCCGGCAGAGACGAAAGCACCAGCGCAAGCTGCTGATACGCGCGGAACGAGCCCAGGTTCTCGACGCGGACCACCACACTCGGGCTGCCGCGAAAGAGCGGACCCGAGCGACTGAGCAGTGCGCCAAGTCCGCTCAGCGCGGCCTGCCTGGCTCCGTCGCTTTCGCTGGCTGTCGGATCGGGGCCCATGCCGGTGGTCTCGGTCACTTCCTGCAGGGGCTCTTGCCCGATGCGAAACAGGCGCCACTCGCTGTGCCCGCGCGAGCCGAACTGCTGCGGCTGTGTGCCGCGGATCGGCACGGCCTTTTCGGCGCTCAACGACAGCGACAGGATCGCCGCCGCGCCGCGCAGCGTGCTCTGATCCGGGGTCTCTTGACACTGCGCGGACGCCAAAACCTCGACGGAGCTTCCGGCCTCTTTGAGCTGCGCGCGAGCCGCTTCCAGGACACCTTTGGCAAGGTCCGTGCTCTGGGACGAGCACAGATAAACACTGCGCTGCGCGGGGGCCGTGCTCGCTGCTCCCAGAAGCTCGCGCTGCAGCCGCGGCAGATCGATCTGCGCTTCCAGCCGAAGCTGAAACTGACCCGCCACGCTGCCCTCTTGCAGCACGCGATAGGTGGTCACGAAGTCGCGAGCGCGACCGGACACCAGATACACCCGGCTGCGCGCCTCAGGCATGACCTCGGTGACGGCCTGTTCAAGCGCACGCGTCAGGGCCTCGGTCAGAGCCACGCCGCGGGCTTTGACGACATCCGCTTCGCCTTGCAGCGGCACCAGGGCGGTACCGGGAAACGTCGTCGGCTGGGCCAGCGCAAGCGGTGCGCCCATTTGTCCCAGAGTCCATGCCAAAGCCAAGACCGCTGCCAGTCCCAACCAGCGCAGCCACGACGCGTCTGCAAAGCGAGGCGAGTGCATCATGTGTTTTCTACGTATCTGGGCGTTCCGATGGCGAAGGGCTCGCGTCCTGAGCGACCCCTGCATCTGGAGCGCTGGAAGCGGCTGCAGCGGCCTTGGCGGCAGGTGGCGTGGCGACGAGTGGCAGGCTCAAGCGCAGGACGACGCTGCCGTTGCTGCCGTACTCGATAAGACGAAGCTCGGCGCTGCGGATGTCAAGGGCAGTAGGCCCTGAAGGCCCCAGGCGAGCGACAAGCCGTGCGTCGCTGCGCAGCGCGGTCAGGGCACGGCGCAGGCGCTCTTCGGCGCGTGTACGGGCCAGGCGCTCGGCTTTTAGGCGCGCGACTTCCACCGAGGCGGCATACAGATCGGCCGCGGCGCTGGCGCTGGCTTCCAACACACCGCGCTGCCAGTCGACGGTGACCCCTGGCACGCCCGGCACGATGGCGATGGCGGCTTGGCTGGCCGACGCGCGGACCGGTTTTTCGGCTGCTCGCTCGCCCGCCTGGCTGTCCGACGACAGCCACAGCAAAAGACACCAGCCGGCCAGGCCGAACCGCGCGGCATAGACAGCGCCGCTTGGGCTGCAAACCACGGACGCAGGCATGTGCGGCAACACGGGCATTCGAGGCGAGCCTAAGATCAGCGTCTGTGTTCTGTCCAGCTTTGGCCTAGTGCAGCAGCGAGCGGGCGATGATGAGCTTCTGCACTTCGCTGGTGCCTTCATAGATGCGCAGGGCGCGCACGTCGCGATACAGGCGCTCGATGACGCTGCCGAAGACCAGGCCGCTACCGCCGTGAAGCTGCAGCGCTCCGTCGACGACGCGCTGGGCCATTTCGGTCGCGAACAGCTTGGCCATGGCGCTCTCGGGACCCGCTGGCTCGGCAGAGGACGCGGCGTGATCGAGAGTTTGCGCAGCGTGCTGCACCAAGAGCGAGGCCGCGCGCAGCTCAGTTGCCATCTCTGCCAGGCGAAGCTGCGTCGCTTGAAAGTTGGCAAGCGGCTGCCCGAACTGCTGTCGCCGTCTCACGTGCGCGATCGCTTCGTGAAGCGCCCGCGCCGCCATGCCCACCGCCGCCGCACCCACCGTCGGACGGAAGCGCGCCAGCGTACCCAGGGCCAGGCTCATCCCTTGGCCTTCGTCGCCAATGCGAGCGCTTTCCGGCAGGATCACGCCCCGCAGGATGACGCGACCGATCGGATGATCGTCGCACAAAAGCCGCATCGGCTGAGTCTCTACACCGACGGTGGCAGCGGGCAGCAAGAACGCGGACAGGCCGCGCTTGGGATGCTCTGCGGTGCGGGCGTACAGCACGTAGTGCGTCGCCAGGCCCGCGTTCGAGATAAAAACCTTCTCTCCGTCGATGCGGTAGCTGCCATCAGCTTGCTTTTGCGCCGACGTGCGGATGCCAGACAGGTCACTGCCGGCCTCGGGCTCGGTCAAGGCCAGGGCCGAGATGGCTTCCCCTTGGGCCACGCGCGGCAGATAGTCCCGTCGCTGCTGCGGGCTGCCGGCCTGCACGACAGCGTGGCTGCCCAAGCCCTGCATAACGAACATCAGGTCGTAAAGCGGCGAGCGATACGAAAGAGCCGCGCGCAGCAAGCACAGCACGCGAATCGACAGCTCGCGACCTGGGGCCGCATCGACGGCCGGGACGCAGTGCGCAAGCAGGCTCGCCTGCGCAAGCTGGGTCAGGATGGCCTGCGGACTTGGCTCGGGATCGGCGATGGCCAGGCTCGCCACGGTCTCTAACAGCGCGTGCTGTGCGGCGCTGGATTCAAGCTCCAGCGACGGCAGCAATGTCTGCAAGCGCGTCAGCAGGGCAGCTTCCGAAGCGGGCATGGCCTAGCGTCCTGTAAAGCGCGGCTCACGCTTTTCGATGAACGCGTGATAGGCCTCGCGGAAGTCGTGCGTCTGCATGCAGATCTGCTGCGCCTGTGCCTCGGCTTCGAGCGCTTGGGCCAGGCTCATGTTCGCCTCTTGGCTGAGCATGGTCTTGGTCATGCCGTGCGCAAACGTCGGGCCGCTCGCTAGCTTGCGCGCCAGAGCCAGGGCCTCGCTGCGTGCGGTCGCAGCGTCGGGCGTGACGCGGTGAACCAGGCCAATTTCTAAAGCGCGCGGGGCCAAGACCGGCTCGCCGAGCATGAGGATCTCGGTGGCGCGCCCCAGACCGACGACCTGCGGCAACAGCCAGCCCGCGCCCATGTCGGCGCCGCACAAGCCCACGCGGTTGAACAGAAACGCGATCTTGGCGGTCTCGGCAGCGACGCGAAAGTCACAGGCCAGCGCGATGACGGCACCCGCCCCGGCGGCCACGCCATTGATCGCGGCGACGACGGGCTTGGGCAGGCTGCGCAGGTTGCCGATCAGCTCGCCGGTCATGCGCGTAAACGCCAAAAGCTCGTGGGCCGAAAGCTTGAGAAGCGGCCCGATGATGTCATGCACGCTGCCGCCGCTGCAGAAGCCGCGCCCCTCGCCAGTCAGCACCAAGGCGCGCACCTTCGACTCGTGGCGCAAGGCCAGCAGAAAGTCGGTCAGCTCGCGATACACGGCAAAGGTCAGCGAGTTCAGCGTGTCGGGGCGGTCAAGGACGATGGTAGCGACGCCCTCTTCTTCGACGGGAGCAAGGTAGCGAAAGGTCTTTGGGGCCAGCATGGACTCTCGGTCTCTTTTGGGTTCGCTCGACGGGGTGTTTTCCATGGGTATATATCCATGGAAATACTAGGAATTTCAACTAGCCAAGGCCCATCGCTTCCAGCTGGTCTTCGCTGAGTCCAAAGAAGTGCCCAGCCTCGTGGACCAGCGTGACGCGCACTTCCTGCTCGACGTCTTCGGGGCCATAGGCGATGCGCTCGATGTTGCGCTGAAACAGAAAGATGGCCTCCAGGTGCGGCGCACCGCCCATCTGGCCTTGCTCACCGAACGGGACGCCCGAAAAGAAGCCAAGCATGCGCGGATCGCTGCCGTCTTTGACCATGTCTTGCGACGGATAGTCGCTGGCGACGATGGGCACGTTCTTCATGCGGCGGCGCAGATCTTCGGGCAGCTCGTCGAGCGCCGTCGCGCACAGCTTGCGGAATGCGGCCTCGGACAGCGCCCATGGCGGTCGCTCTTCCTTGAGGTCAAGCGTCCGCACTTTCTGGAAGTACTCGATCATGCGCGGGTGCTGGCCGCGGTGCTCGGCGCACAGGCCCAGACCATGCAGTGCGTCGACGTTTTCGGGTTCTTTTTCGTGGGCGCGCTTGAACTGACGCTCGGCCTCGTCGATGCGCTGCAGATCCAAAAGCAGGCGCCCGGCGCGCACGTGATAGCGCGTCTCGGGCAGATCCACCTCGGGAATCTCGCGCAGCGTGGTCAGCGCGGCCCGCTCTCGACCCAGGTTGATCTCGGCTTCGGCTTGCAAGAGCAGAGCGTCGAGGTATTCGTCTTCTTCCTCGGCAACTTCTTTGGCGCGGCGACACAGCTCCAGGCCTTTTTCATCTTCGCCCAGCTCCCAGATATAAAGCTCCGCCGCACAGAGCAGAGGCTCGATGTACTCGGGGTCGCCTTCGCTAGCCTGTTCATAGTGCAAAAGCGCCTGCTCGGGCTTGCCTTCCAAGCTCTCGACCATGCCCAAAAGCACGAGCACTTCGGGCGTCTCTGGATACTGGCCCATCAGCCGATCGGCGATGGCACGCGCCGCAGCGATCTCGCCGTTTTCGATGTGCTGCCAGCCGCGTTCTAGCTCTTGGCTTACAGCTTCCAGCTCAGCATCGTCAGCAATTCCGCTCAGATCTAGGTCTTCCAGCGTCGACGGCGAACCGCCTTGACTGGACGTGCCTTCGCCAGGCCTGCTGCCACCTGGCTTGCCTCCTTTCGCCGACGCTGCACCGTTCCCGCCGCTATCGCCCGCACCGCCCTTTTTCGCCATCGCTGTGTCTCCTGATTCTGCGTCCCTTGCTCGCGCTGCCGTCTACGTCGAAACGGCGCCCATCATGCCCGGAATCGTTCCGCCAGCACAACTGCAGACCTTGTGAACCGCGACAAGCAAGAACGCTTCTGCCAAGCCGTCTGAGCCCAGCCAAGAGTCCGTGGCCACACAGCACCTGGGGCGCTTCGGTTAGGCTCGCCACGTTCCGTTCCGGCCCTGACACATGTGCGCCTCGCAAGCCTGCGTAGGCCGCCCGCCCAGGCCGGCCACTAGGCCAGCCAATCCAACCTGCCAGGCCCGCTCGTACTGGTCGGACGCTTGACGACGTCCGCGGATTGGCGTCTCATATACTTGCCTCGAACTATCTACCATGACTCCCCGTCTTCCTAGACTGCTTGTCTTGTTGTGGTCTTGCCTCGACGCATCACGCGGTGCCTCTTTCGCTGCGTGTGGAGCCCGTGGAAGACGACCTGAGAGCGATGCCTAAAATGCGTGGCCCATGTCTGTAGCGACGACGGCGATCAGCAAGACCTGCCCAGACTGCAAGAAGACCTATCCCTGGCAGGAACAGCACGTCTGTGAGGCAAAGTCTGCCGCGGATGGCGGCGCCGTCGTCGATCCTCTGGTCGGTGCGGTGCTGGGCGAGCGCTATCGCATCGATAGCTTCCTTTCCAGCGGCGGCATGGGTGTGGTGTACAAAGGCCGCCACGTTGTCCTCGACAAGCCCGTCGCGGTAAAGCTTCTGCGCGAGTCGCAAGATCCGGTGGCGCAGCAGCGCTTCTTACTGGAAGCCAAGTCCGCTTGCCACATCGGGCACGAGCACATCGTCGACATCAACGACTTCGGCGTGCTCGAAGACGGCCGCCCCTATTTGGTCATGGAATTTTTGCAAGGGCAGTCGCTTGAGACGCTCTTGCAGAAACAGGGCTCGCTGCCCTGGAGCCGCGTCTGTCGCATCGGCGAACAGATCGCCCGCGGCCTGCAGGCCGTGCATGAAAAAGGAATCATGCACCGCGACCTCAAGCCGGGGAACATCTTCCTGCTCGACCGCGCCAAGCGGGACTTTGTGAAGATCCTCGACTTTGGCATCGCCAAGGTGATGGCCGGCACGCGCGAGACGCTATCCGACGGTGGCAAGCCGCTGGTCGCCAACATGCGACAGACGACGCAGGGCACGGTGCTGGGCACGCCCGAGTATCTGTCGCCCGAGCAAGCCGCTGGCGAGCCGATCGACGCCCGCGTCGATATCTATGCCCTGGGCTGCATCTTGTACGAGATGCTGACCGGCAGCGTGCCCTTCCGGGGCAACGGGCCGATGTCGACGCTGATGAAGCACTTGACCGAAAAGGTCGTGCCGCCTCGCAAGCGTCGTCCCGATCTGACCATTCCGGAGTCTCTGGAAAAGATCGTCCTTAAGGCGATGGCGCGGGAAAAGACCGATCGCTACGCCACGATGGAAGAGCTAGCGACGGCGCTGCAGGGCGAAATCGAGAGCTCAAGCACGTTCCAGGGCGACCAGTCGATCCCGTCGATGCAAGTGCCCATCACCGTAGGCGGAGAGAACAAGGCAGATGGAGCGCTGGCCTATGCTCCGACGACGGCTGCGGCGGTGGTGAGTCGACCCAAGACCTCGCGCCAGAACCTAATCCGCGGTGGGCTCTTGGCCGCGTCGGCTCTGGCTCTGATCATCATCTTGTTTGCGCTGTACACCATGCGCGCGTCCAATCGTCAGCCCGTTTCGGACCCCAGCAAGGTGACGACGGCAGGAACGGGCCCAAGTATGCCGACTCCGCCGGATGCCAAAGAACCCTCGATGATGCGGAACCCCAACGACGACGGCGACGACGGGAAGAAAATGGGCAGCGGCAAGCCCGCCAAGGGCGACGACAAAAAAAGCAAGGGCAGCGACGAAAAGGGCAAGTCGTCGAAGTCCAAGGCGACCCGCACCAAAAGCAAAGGCAAGACGAGCGAAGTCGACGCGTTCTAGCCGCGAACTAGTCGCTCTCGCCGCCGGTCAGGCGCAGAATCAGCCCGTCTAGTTCGTCCAGCGAGTGATAGTGGATCTCGACGGTGCCGCTGGTCTTGCTGGCCTGATTGAGCTGCACACGCGTACCGAGCGCACGCTGCAAGCGCTCTTCGACATCGCGTACGCCGGGTGACTTTTCTTTGGGCGCGGCATCGGCTGCCTCGCTCTTGCTTGACCCGCGCTTTCCGTCGGCAGCTTGGCCTTTTTGCAGGCGGCGCACCAGCTCTTCGGTCTGTCGCACCGAGAGCCCTTTGCCGACAACTTGCGCAGCGCTCGACTCGACGGCGGCAACCGAGTCCAGCCCCAAAAGGGCGCGGGCATGGCCCATCGACAGCTGACCTGCAATGACTAGCTCGCGCGCTTTTCCTGGCAGCTTCAACAAGCGCAGCGAGTTGGCCACCGTCGCGCGATCCTTGCCGACACGGCGCGCCAGCTCTTCTTGCGTATAGCCAAATTCCTCTGAGAGCCGACGATACGCCTCGGCTTCCTCCATCGGGTTTAAGTCTTCGCGCTGCAGGTTTTCGACGAGTGCAAGCTCGAACGCGCTAGCCGCGCTGACGTCTTTGACAACCACAGGTACGTCGCGAAGGCCCGCCTTTTGCGCGGCTCGCCAGCGTCGCTCACCCGCGATCAGGGCAAACGAGATCCCCGGCGCGGGCTTGGGATCGTCGGCCGTCAAGGCCCGCACGACCAGCGGCTGCACCAAGCCCTGCGCACGGATCGACTCGGCTAGCTCGTTTAGTCGTTCCTCGTCGAAGCGCTGACGAGGATTGTCGCGCGACGGAGCAATCTCTTCGATCGGGCACAGGAAAAAATCGCTGCGCGCTGGGCTGCCATTTGGGCGCACCGGATATGCATGCACAGCGACGCCGCCGTCCGAGCTTGCGGTTCCTGTCGCGGTGCTTGTTGGGGCGGTGGCAGCCGGGATCAAAGCCCCCAGCCCGCGCCCTAGCGCTTTGCGTTTGTCGGTTGCCATGGTTGTCACAACGCCTTGCTGCTCGCCTGACCGGCGACCTTTGCGGCTTCGGCACTGGCTGCGGCACGTGCCTTGGCGGCTCGTCGCTGCAGGAACTCTTGTGCCAGCTGGGTATAGGCCTGCGCCCCGCGCGACGCGCTGTCGTACAGCGTGATCGGCAGGCCGTGCGAAGGCGCCTCGGACAAGCGCACGTTGCGCGGGATGACCGTGCGATAAACGCGGCTGCCGAAGTGACCGCGCACCTCGCCTTCGACTTGCTGCATCAGGTTGGTGCGACCGTCGACCATGGTCAGCACGATGCCCTCAAGCTCCAGCGTCGGATTCCACACGGCGCGCACGCGCTCGATGGTGCTGCACAAGTACGACAGCCCTTCGAGCGCGTAGTACTCGCACTGCATGGGGATGATGACCTGATCCGCTGCCACAAGCGCATTGATGGTAAGCAGGCCCAAAGACGGTGGGCAGTCGAGGATGATGTAGTCGTAGCGCTCGCGCACAGGCTCTAGCGCCTCGCGCAGGCGCCATTCTCGACGGTCTTCGGCGACTAGCTCGACTTCGGCACCGGCCAGGTCCGCGGTTGCGGGGACCAGCCACAAGGTCGGAATCGCCGAGAGCTGCGTCAGCTCACGCAGCGACACCTTGTCGATGAGCGCTTGATACAGCCCTTGCTCGACGGTGCCGCGGGGAAAGCCCAGGCCTGATGTGGCGTTGCCCTGCGGGTCGCAGTCAACCACCAGGACCTTCTGGCCGCTCTGTTCGTCGGCGAGCGCAGCCGAGAGGTTCACTGCGCTCGTGGTCTTGCCCACGCCGCCTTTTTGGTTCGCTATCGCGATGACGTTTCCCATGGATGGTCGGGTCTGCTGGGGGTGTGCGGATGGATCGAGTCCCGGCACGGGGGCTCGAAGTCTTCGGAATGGGACGCCTGCGTGAAACAAGACGACACATCCAAAGCGGGCTTAAGATACTGGCGAGAAAACGAGTCGACCGAAAAAAATAAAGGCAGACGACCAAAAAAACATATGAGCAAGGCTTGGCCAGGCGCGCGATCCAGACTTAAGTTGCCTGCCATGCTTGCAGGGCGCGCAATCGACCATGCCCTGCAGTCCGTTTGAAGTCTGAAGCCTGCCCAACGAGTGAAGGAGCACCTAGATGACCAAGCCGAAAGCGGGAACCCCAGAGGTCTCTGGCCCCGTCGAGATTCCCGACGTCTTGTCGATTCTGCCGCTGCGGAATTCGGTGCTGTTCCCCGGCGCCATCATTCCCATCGATGTCGGCCGTCGCAAGAGCGTGCGCCTGGTGGAAGAAGCCATCGCCAAGGAGCGGCCGCTGATCGGCATCCTGACGCAGCGCGATGCCCGGACGGAAGATCCCAACGAGACCGACCTGTACAGCGTCGGCTGCGCCGCCCGCATCCTCAAGGTCATCAAGCTGGCCAAGGACAACTTTTCGGTCATCTTGCAGGGGGTCTCGCGCATTCGTGTGCAGGCGTATGACAGCAACGATCCGTTCTTGCTGGCGCGCGTCGCGTCGGTGCCCGAGAGCGCCGGGGCCGATGTCGAGCTGGAAGCGCTGGGCCTAAACTTGAAAGACATCGCCAAGCGGGTCATCAAGCTGATGCCCGAGCTGCCGAAAGAGGCGATGTCGCTCGTCGACACCATCACTGACACCGGCCAGCTAGCGGATGTGATCACCAGCAACCTCGACATTCCCGTCGAGGAAAAGCAGGACGTGCTGGAGACGTTCGATCACAAAGCGCGCACGCGCAAGGTGCTGCAGTTCCTAACGCGCCAGCTTGAGATCCTCAAAGTTCGCGAAAAGATCAACACGCAAGTGCAAGAAGAGATGGGCCGTAACCAGCGCGAGTACGTGCTGCGGCAACAGCTCAAGGCGATCAAGGAAGAGCTGGGCGAGCTCGATGATGGGGGCAGCGACTTCGAGGAGTTCAAGACCAAGATCGCCGAAGCCAAGATGCCGCCGGATGTCGAAAAGGTGGCGCTCAAGCAGTACGACCGCTTGAAGTCGATGCAGCCCTCGTCCGCTGAATACACGGTGACGCGCACCTATCTCGAATGGCTGGTCGAGATGCCGTGGGCGGTCAGCACCGAAGACAAGATCGACATCGGCGAGGCACGCACCATCCTCAACGCCGACCACTACGACCTGGAAAAGGTCAAAAAGCGCATCCTCGAATACTTGGCGGTGCGCAAGCTGAAGGCCGACAAGAAGGGGCCGATCCTGTGCTTGGTCGGCCCGCCTGGCGTCGGTAAGACCTCGCTCGGCAAGTCGATCGCCAAGGCCGTTGGACGCAAGTTTGTGCGCGTCTCTTTGGGCGGCGTACGCGACGAGGCTGAGATCCGTGGTCACCGCCGTACGTACGTCGGCTCGCTGCCCGGTCGCATCATCCAGGGCATCAAGCGCGCCGGCACCAACAACCCTGTGTTCGTACTCGACGAGATCGACAAGCTTGGACACGACTTCCGCGGCGACCCGTCTTCGGCGCTCTTGGAAGTCTTGGATCCCGAGCAGAACAACACGTTTTCGGATCACTATCTGGAAGTGCCGTTCGATCTGTCGCGCGTGATGTTCATCGCGACGGCGAACATCCTCGACCCGATCCCAGCGGCGCTGCGTGACCGTCTGGAGATCTTGGAGATCCCCGGCTATACGCGCAGCGAAAAGCTGATGATCGCGCGCCAGTTCTTGATCCCCAAGCAGATCGAAGAACACGGCATGACCAACGCGCAGATCACCTTTGACGATCCCGCCGTCGGCGAGGTCATCGACAGCTATACCAGGGAAGCCGGCGTGCGCAGCCTAGAGCGCGAGATCGGCAGCGTCTGCCGTGGCGTGGCCGTCAAGGTGGCCGAAGGCGAGACCAAAGATCAGGTGCAGATCACGGCCGAAAAGGTCTCGGACTTTCTGGGGCCGCAGAAGTTCATCAGCGAAGTCGCCGAGCGCACCGCGGTGCCAGGAGTAGCGACGGGCTTAGCGTGGACGGCGGTCGGTGGCGACATCCTGTTCATCGAAGCGACGCGCATGCCCGGCAAGAGCAGCCTGATGCTGACCGGCCAGCTTGGCGACGTGATGAAGGAATCGGCGCAGGCGGCGACGTCGTTCGTGCGGGCCCGCGCCAAGTCCTACGGCATCGACGAGCACTTTTTGGAGAAGGCAGATCTGCATATCCACGTACCTGCGGGCGCGATCTCGAAAGACGGTCCGTCGGCAGGTGTCACGATGTTCGTTGCGCTGACCTCGATGTTGACCAACATCCCGGTGCGGCCGGACGTCGCGATGACGGGTGAGATCACGCTGCGCGGCAACGTACTTCCCGTCGGTGGCATCAAGGAAAAGCTGCTCGCAGCCCACCGCGCAGGCATCAAGCGCGTCATCCTGCCCGAGCGCAACCAGAAGGACATCGTCGACGTGCCCGACGAGGTGAAGAAGGATCTTGAGATCTTCTTCGTCACGCGCATGGAAGAGATCCTGCCCTTTGTCTTGACGGCTCCCCTGCCTGCCTCCCCGGCTGCCACGCTGACCCCCAGCAGCGAACCGTCGGCGCCCTCCCCTCCGACGCCTGCGTAGCCTCCGACGGGCGCCAATGCGGCGCATTGTCCTCGGGTAGACATCCCTAACCTGAACTTCCTAAGTCGCAGCGTGCGGTGCGATAATCAGCGTCATGGCCGGCACGCAGAGCGACACCATCTTGCACGAAGGCGAAGTCTTCGTCGGCCGCTACCGGACGGTGCGCGAGCTTGGACAGGGCGGCTTCGGCGCGGTCTATGAAGCCGAAGACATCCGGCTGCGACGCCGCGTGGCCATCAAGCTCTTGCATCCGGCCATCGCCAAAGACAAGAAAGCCAAAGCTCGCTTCAAGCGGGAAGCGCTGGCCGCTGCGCGCATCGATCACCCCGCGGTCGTGCAGGTCCTGGAACAGGGCGAGACTCCCGACGGCACGCTATACATCGTCATGGAGTACGTCGACGGGGTCACACTGCTGGCCGAGCTTCGACGGGCGCACAAGCAGGGCGTTCGCTTGGGCGCAACCCAAGCACGGGTCATCGGCTGGCAGACCGCGCGCGTGCTGGCTCGCACCCACGAGCGCGGCATTTTTCATCGCGACCTCAAGCCCGCCAACCTGATGCTGATCACAGACGAGTCGGTGATCGGCGGGCTGCGCGTCAAGATCCTCGACTTCGGTATCGCCAAGCTGCGACCAGGAGCCAGCAGCGACGGCGCGCAGGCTTCGCTGGGCCTGGAAGAAGACGAGGTCGTCGCCACATCGATGGGCGATCAGCAGCCGGGGACCTTTGCCTATATGGCGCCCGAGCAGTTTGGCACCTACAAGGGCTATACCGGCAACGAAGGGCTGCTCGATGTCTATGCGCTGGGCGTGATCCTGTATCAGGTGCTGGCGGGGCGGCTGCCGCTTTACAGCCCCGATCCGATCCAGATGATGGGGCTGGCCATCTCGCGTGAGCCCGAGCCCTTGTCGTCGATCGATGCCAGCGTGCCCGCAGATCTGGCGCAGCTCGTCCACCGCATGCTGGCCAAAGACCTGACCCAGCGGCCGAGCATGAGCGCGGTCTGCGATGCCTTGGGACAGCAGCTCGGCTTCGCTCGCGCGGCACCCGACAACATGCACATTCGCGGGACCACCGAGCATGCGCTGGTGGCTTCCGACGCTGGCCCGTCGCTTGGCCCCGCTGCCCCCATCAGCACGGCAAGCGGCGATGAAGCGGCGCTGGCTGTGACCGCTGATGCCCCCCCAGAAGGGACAACCCCACTGGGCACTGCAGCGACGGCAGGGGCATCGCCCACGACGGACAGCTCGGCCGATGCGGCGCGGGCGCAGCCACGTCTGTCTTCGGTGCCATCGGTCGGCAACCGCGCAACACAGCCGCAGATTATCGACGACCGGCCCCCCGTCGAGCCCTTGTCAGGCGGCGGACAGCAGATCACCAACCCAGCCTCGAAGGCACAGCGGCAGCAACAACAAAAGAAGTTCGCGGTGATTGGGATCGCCGCGGCGGCGCTGTGCGCGCTGATCTTGACCAGCAGTCCGTGGCGCTGGTTCGCTGCGCGCCCCACACCGTCTGTGCCCTCGTCGCCTGTGCCGGACCCCGGAAAAGGCGAGCCGCCTGTTCCTCTCCACAAGGATCCCCCGACCACTCCCGACAAGCCCGCGCTTCCCAGCAGCGATGCGAGCGGCGGGCCGACCGCATCTCCGACGGTGACGATAACCGAGCGCCCCCCCGTGCCGACGGGCCCGACCAAGCCCACGCTGGGGACAGAAAAGGCGACGCAGTCGAGCCCAGGCAAGACCGACGCCGATCCGCACAAGCACAAGACGATGCGCTGTTCGGTCCCCAAAGAGAGCTGCCTTGAGACTTCGTTTAAGTCGGCAAGCGATCGGCAAGCCGTCGTCGCGGCGCTGCGCGAGGCCGAGTTACGCCTGTGCAGCGGAGAGCGCCTGAGCTTCGATCTGCGCGCCGGCCAGCCCACGCTCATCCTTGTTCCTGCGCGGCTGCAAGCCGAGTCGCGTGATGCCCTGCGCGCGGCCCTGCTGGGGCGCTTTCACCGCGCTGCGCTCTCGGGCTCTGTTTCGATTCAGTGCAAATGATGCGACACACACCCTGCTTCCTGCCGCCCACTCGTCGTGACCTGCTGCGCAGCTTGGCCGCCGCGGCCTTGGGAACCGCCCTGCCTTCTGGCTGCGCCCCCGAGGGATATCTGGTGCTGCAGCAGCAAGTTCGCCAGCTTACGCAAGACAACAGCAAGCTGCGCGAAGACTTCGAGACGCTGCGCGCCAAACAAGACATGGACAGCATGCGCATCTGGGGCAAGGTCAACTGCAACAACGACCAAGTCCGCGACTTTATCCATCGCTGTGAAAACGGCGAGAGCGCCAACTGCTCGACGGATGCCTGGGGCGGCGCCATCGCGTTCATGACAACGCAGCCGTACATGCACATGTACCTGCGCCCCAAAGAAGGCCTGCGCGGCATGGTCCACTTTCGCCAAGGCCAGATCCTGTCGCTCATCGAGTCGCACAACATTTTCCCGACGACGAAGTTCTTGATTATGGTTCAGCCTCCGTCGGAAGTTGCCAAGCAAGTGGATGACGCGCTAGAGGCCGGAAACGATCTGCGCCAGCACCTGTTTCTGACCTTGCGTCTGCCACGCAATGTGAAGGTCATCGGCCCGCAGCTTATCCCGTGCAAGCTCAAAGCCGACGCGATCACCAGTCAGTACAGTCGGCACCTTTTGCGACCGCGTCAGGGCGAGCCCGGTGAGAACGAGCCGCGGACGCGCGTATGGCTCTTTCGAACCGACTGCGGAGCGACATGATGCCCACGCGATCTCTGGCGCTATCCCGACGGAAATTCGCAGCCTCTTTGCTGGCAGCCACAAGTGGCCTGGGCTGCGCAGGCACGATGCTGTGGCCGGGCCGCTCCATCGCGGCGACCGACCCAGCCGGCGATCGCACGGCCGATCCGCAGCGGCTATTTCAGGTCGAACGACGGCTGCTCAACGTCGCCATTCCCGTCGAGCTTCTGGCGCAGCTTGCCATCTGGGACGAGCGCAGCCGCGACTTTCGCAAGGCGCAGCGTACCGAGACCTTGGGCGGAGCCGTGCCGCTTCTGATCCTTCACCTGTGGGCCGACTGGTGTGCGCCCTGCCGCGCGGAATTTCCGCTTCTGCGCGAACTAGAAGCCCAGCTGGCCCGCGACCGCAGCGGCGCGATCCGCCTGTGCTGCGTCGCCCAGATTCCCCATGGCGAAGGCATGTACGCCGTCGTCAAAGAGCAGCGCGAGCGCATGCCACGCGGCCCGCACTACCAAGATACGGGCGAGCGCATCGATCGCCTGCTGCGCACCCGCTTCGCCAGCGAGTCTCTGCCCTTGCCGCTGACGCTCATCCTCGATCGGGATGCTGTTGCGCCCGAGTCGCGGCGCATCATCCGGTACGCTGTGGCCGGCTCGCTGCGTCCGCGCACGCGCGAGCTGTTCCAAGCCCTCGACACCCTAAGCGCCTTGCTGACGCAGGGCTAAGCCTTGGCCCTTGACCTCTCTCTCAACGGAATCGAACGGACATGTCACGCATCTACTCCTTCCTTCTCGCGTCGCTGATCGTGCTTTCGCCCTCGTTTGCCTCGGCCCAAAAGATCCTGATCTGGGGCATCCAAGAGGGCTGCGAGACGCTGGCCGAGATGGACAAGATCCTGCTCAAGCACCTCAAGCGGCAGTCCCAAGACGCAGAGCTTTTGTTCCCCAAGCCCTCGTCCTGCGTCGGGGAAGCCTGCGCCAAGGTCGTGCGCGCAAGCTGCGCCACAGCAACGGCGCCGCGTCCCAGCCTGCAGACCGGTAAGCTCGTCGGTGGACGCATCTATCGCACCAGCAGCCGCACGACGTCCCGCTTTCGGGTGTGGCTGCACGACCTCGCCAGCGGACAGACCGCGTACCGCGACACCTACTGCCAGGACTGCAACCTGATCTATGCCCTGCCGCAGGCCGTCGATGCGCTCTTGGACAAGCCCGCCTGGCAGAGCGGTCCCCCCAACTCCACCCCGCTGTACTGCCAAGCAGGGCAGGCCGCACCGCGGACCGGCGGGGCCACACGTCCCCCGGTGTCACGCTATCTGGTGAGCGTAAGCGGCGAGGGCAAGTCGCAAAAGGCCGTGCTTGCCGGCATCAAGCCGCTGATGCGACAGACGCTCTTGCCCGTCGACTACATCAAAGAGCTGCGCAGCGGCGATGACGCCGAGCTTCGCCGCTTGGCTGGCCCGCAGCGCGATGCGCAGGTGCTGGGTGTTGAAGTGAACCGCGACGGTGGCGCGACGCTGTGGCTATACGACGCCGCCACGGAAAAAACCCAGAGCGCACCCGTCGACTGTCCCGGCTGCGAAGCCGACGATCTCTTGCGCAAGATCGACAACGCGCTGTCGCCGCTGCTGGCCACCTGCTTTTCGGGAAACTGCGCCAGCGCCCAAAGCAAGCCCTATCCCGAAGAAGCCTGCACCCCGATCGTCGAGCCCAGCTGCAGCGACTCGGATGGGCCAGGAGCCAGCGGCAGCGCGCGTCGCCACATCGACCCATCGACCGCCACCCTGATCAAAGCCGGACTGTGGGGCCTATTTGGCGTCGGCGCCGCCACCAGCCTGGCGCTGTTTATCGCCAATGAGACCTCGGCCGGCGTCGTTGTATCCGGCGGCCACGAGCACTACCAGACCTTGACCCGCCCCGCCTGGGCTGTCGCCGGGATGTCGCTTGCGGTGCTAGGCATCGCCATCCCCACGACCCTGGTCGTCAAGCGGGCGCAGCGGGCCTCCGGCACAAGCGGCAGCGGTGGCCGCGAAGCCGCTCTGGTCTGCCCAGCCGAGTGATCCCTTTCCATTCCTTCCCTCTTTAGACTGGAGACCCCATGCGACGCGTCTACTTCACCCTGGTTCTGACCCTTCACGCCGCTGGCTGCGGCATGTTCAAAGACTTCGAAAGCGCCCCCGGAGAGATCCAAATCACCGACGCCAGCTCCTGCCCGGCGCCCCCAGACCTCGCTTCCCCTTCCCCTAA
>CAZKOY010000032.1:0-41417 GCA_964554495.1 uncultured Myxococcales bacterium | reverse complement strand
GGGATGAGCTGTTCTTTCACATCTTTTTGGATCACGTCGAGCCCAAGCTGTTCGCACCCGAGACCAAGACCGCCCCCCTGCGCCCCGTGATCTTGCACGACTGGCCACTGCCGCTGTGCGCGCTCGCCCGCCCCTGTCCCGAGGATCCCGCCGTCGTCGAGCGCTTCGAGGCCTATGTCGCGGGCCTTGAGCTGTGCAATGGCTTTGGTGAGCTGTGCGATCCCGCCGAGCAGCGCCGCCGCCTGCAGCATGATGCCGACGAGCGTGCCCGCCGCGGCCTGCCCGTCTATCCGCTGGATGATCGCTTCCTGCAGGCGCTCTCTTCTGGGATGCCGCCCTCGTCCGGTGTGGCGCTGGGCCTGGACCGCTTGCTGATGCTGCTTTCAGGCGCCGAACACATCCGCGATGTCCTGCCGTTTGCCGCCGATGAACTGTAAGCGCCCCTGGCTTCCCATGGCTGCCTAGTCTTCTCGTGCGACTTGTGCGAGCCTGTACCCGAACCCTTGGCTTCGGCTTCTGACCGAAAGGAACCCCGCATGAACCGCTCTGTCTTGTTTGCTGTGCCGATGCTGGCTGCGCTGCTCGGCTTTTCTTCGCTGGGCTGCAACCGCACCGCCACCCGCGGCCCCAGTGCCGGCGAGCCCACCACCGTCGAGGGCACAATCGTCGTCGCCATGGTCGGCAAGAAGCCCATCACCATGGGCGAGATCGATCAGCTAGCCGCCAAAGAGCTGTACGAAGCGCGCGAAAAAGCCCTCGACAACCTGATCACCGACCGCGTGCTTGGTCAGGCCGCGGCCGGGCAGAGCGTCGAAGATTTCCTGCGCAAGCTCGTCGAAGCCCGCGTCCCGCTGGTCTCGGAAGCCGAGGCTAAGAAGTTCTTCGAGGACAACAAAGATCGCCTGGGCCCGCTGGGTCAGAAGCCCTTTGAAGAGGTGCGCGACATCGTCATCCAGGGCGTCACGGGTGAAAAGCGCCGCGAGGCCGTCGGGACCGTCATCGCCGAGCTGAAGGAAAAGGCCGGGGTTCAGGTCCTTTTGCGTCCGCCGCGCATCAGCGTCGCCGCCACCGGCCCCGCCAAGGGCCCCGCTACGGCCAAGGTCACCATCGTCGAGTTTTCGGACTTCCAGTGCCCCTTCTGTTCCAAGGGCAAGAAAGTCATCGACGAGGTCGTCAAGCTCTACGGCGACAAGGTGCGCGTCGTGTTCCGTGACTTCCCCCTCGACTTCCACGACAAGGCCCAAAAGGCTGCCGAAGCCGGTCTTTGCGCCAACGATCAGGGCAAGTTCTGGGAAATGCACGACTGGATGTTCGACAACCAGCAGACCCTCGATGTCGACACCCTCAAGGCCGCGGCGCGCAAGCTGGGCCTCGACGGAGCCAAGTTCGATCAGTGCTTGACCTCGAACCAGCACGAAGCCGACGTCAAGCGCAACATGGCCGACGGCCGCAAGGCGGGGGTCAGCGGCACCCCGGCCTTCTTTATCAACGGCGTCATGCTGTCCGGCGCCCTGCCGATCGAGCGCTTCAAGAGCGAGATCGATCGCGCCCTCAAAGACTAAGCCCCGCGCGTCGCCTCGCCGTCTGCCATGGCCGCGGTCTCTGCCTCGGATCTAAAGGCCCAGCTCAAGACCAGCCAGCGCCTGTATAAAGACCAGCGCTATCCCGCGGCTCTTTCCACCCTCGCCCAGCTGCTCGAACACGTCGACGCCCCGTCGGACCTGTATGACCGCGGCGTCAAGCTGCTTCTCGACATCGTCGACGACCCCCGTATCACTGCCAGCCTGCCGGTCGACTCGACGCGACAGCGAGCCATGAGCCAGCTTCTGCGCGCGGCCTTTTTCGCCCGCCTGTACCTCGCGCGCTCCGACGATCTGCAGGCCCTTGCCGAGGATCGTCGCTACAGCGAGAAGCTGCCGTTGCTTTCCGCGCTGTTTCTGGCCAGTCGCGATGTGCAGCCGGGTCCCCCAAAGAACACGCTCGCGTTCCAGGCCGCCGAGATCTTTTTGGCGCACGGTCGCCTGGTGCGCGCTGCCGCTGCCTTTGCACGGGCCGGAGACCGCGCCGCCGCCACCCGCTGCTATGAGCAGCTTGTGTCCTCGCCCGCCACCGCAGGCCGACCGTCGCTGGGACCGTATGAGCGAGCGCTCGTTCACTTTCAGCTCGCCGTCCATTTGCTTATCGACTGGGACGCCGACCATGAGCTTGTTGTGTACCGCGGCGACGCCAACGCCGCCGAGATCCACCGCCACGCAGTCGCGGCGCAAGCGATCTTGGAACAGCTTGCCGATGACTTCGAAGCGCGCATGCAGCCCGAGCGCGCCATCGACGTGTACTGCATCCTCATCGCGCTGGGTCGCGCCCTGGGTCGCTTCGAGCACGTCGCTGAAGGCTTCGTCGGCTGCCTGCGCCTGCTCAAGCAAGAGCGCCTGATCACCGCGACCCTGCACGCATACGAGGATTTTCTTGCGTATTGCACCGAGAGCACCCGCGAGCACGCCCTGGCTGGTCAGCAGGCCCGCGAGGCTGCCGAGTTCCTCGATGCTTGCGGCCTGCCCTGGGGCGATCACTACCGCGCTCGCGCCGCCGAGTACTTCGAGCAAGCCACCGAAGATCCCCGTATCGACGCCAGTCGCCGCGAGAGCCTGCTTCTGCAGGCGCTTTCGCTGTGGAACAGCCTCGGCGCTCCGCGCAAAGCGCAGGCCGTCTTGGCCCGCTTGGCCAACGAAGCTCCGACGGAACGCACGACTCCAGTGCCCAGCGCCGGAAACGAGGGTAGCCACCGCGCCCGTTATCAGCGCTTGGCCCACGACTATGAACAGGTGCTCGGCCCCCTGCACACGCCGCCCGCAGGCAGCACGGCATCGTCGTCCCAGCCTGCCGCTGCCTCCTGCGATCCCGCCCCGTGGCACGAGGCGCCGCCGTCCCTTGCCGACCGCACGGGCGAGCTTCCCGTCTGGAATCTCGACCTTCACGAGTGGGAAGATGGCGGAGACCCGACGATCGTCGCTGCCGCTCTGCTATGCGAGAGAAAGCGACCTCTTTTGTGTCGCCGCTACGCCCTGCGCATTGGCCTGCTGAACGCCCTTGGGCCGCCGTGGACGGATCTGCACGATCCGCTGCAGGCTCGACTGCAGCAGGTCGACGCACTGAGCGGCCTTTTGACCTATGAAGCGCTGCGCCCGCTGGAAGTGATCTATGAAGCGGCCAGCCTTTCGGGCCCCTTTCCGACGCCGTCCCGCGAAAATGATCCGGCATGGCAGACGTCGCTTGTCGCCGTCGATCCCAGCGATCCGGCCGCCGCCCGCGCTCTCTTGCTGGCGCCGCAGCCGCCCGATCCCAGCGCGCCCAATGCGGCGTTCATCATCGACGGCCTGCTGAATCCACACGCCCGCGCCGCACTTCGCCGTCGGATCATCTTGGGCTTGTCGCGCCTGCCCTATCGTCGCGCTCTTCAGCTTGTGCTGCGTGGCCTCTCTGATCCCGATGTCGCCGTCTTTGCGGCCAGCTTGGACGCGCTCTCCCACGGCCGATACATCGGCAGCGTCAGCTTGCTTTCGCGTCTTTTGCACGACCCCAAAGCCTGCGGCCTCGGCGGTTCACAGCTTCCCGCAGCCAGCATGCTCGACATACGCCGCGTCGCTCTCGTCGCGTTGAGCCGCACCCGCGATCTGCGCGCCTATACCGTCCTCCTCGACGTCTACCGCGGCGAGCCCGAGCCTCTGCACAGCGAGGCTTTCCACCTCCTCCGTTATGCCCTGGCCTCGGACGCCAACCTCGTCCGTCCCCTGCTTCTTCGCGCCGCCGCATCGCAGACCCCCGACACCCAGGCCCTGCGCACGCTGGTCGGGGAATAGGCCCACGACAGGCTGGGCCCGTACCGCCTTATCGGTCGCATGCGACCCCAGCAGCCCCGGACTTCAGACGGAAATTCGGCGTATGAAGAATCGTTGATTCGCCGGTTCCGGTTTGTTAAGGTCCGCCCCGCTCATCCTTTTCGGGCTTTGGAAATGGCTCAGACAACGCTGCGAACGTACACCTTTCTCGACGCACTTCAGCCGCAGCTAGCCAGCTTTATGGGTAAGACGGCCAAAGGCTTTCTGCCCGTGCCGCACATGGCTTCGCTGTTCGTCGAGATCGCTCCAGGCATTGCGATCAACCGCGTCACCGACGTGGCGCTTAAGGCCACCAAGGTCACGCCAGCCATCCAGGTGGTCGAGCGCGCGTACGGCCTGCTTGAAGTCCACGACTTCGATCAGGGCGAAGTCCGCTCGGCGGGCGCGGCGATCTTGAACCACCTGGGCGTCAAAGAAGAAGACCGCTACAAGCCGCGCGTCTTGACCAACCAGATCATCCGCGCGGTCGAGCCGTACCAGGCGCAGATCATCAACCGCAACTCGGCGGGCATGATGATCCTGCCCGGTCAGTCGCTGTTCATCCTTGAGACCGAGCCCGCGGGCTATGTCGCCTTTGCCGCCAACGAAGCGGAAAAAGCCGCGCGCGTGTTCCTGGTCTCGGTGACGCCGTTTGGCGCCTTCGGCCGCCTGTACATGTCGGGGCCCGAGGCCGAGATCGACGCAGCGGCAGCGGCAGCAACGGCGGCTCTGGACTCGGTTACGGGCCGCGAATTCGGCAAGTTCGTCGACAAATAGTCGACCTCGCAGTTCCCTAACGCAACGAACCTGACTCGGAAACAGAGGAAAGCAAAATGGCGGACGCACTTGGAATGATCGAAACGAAGGGCTTTGTCGGCATGGTCGAAGCAGCCGATGCCATGGTCAAGGCCGCTCGCGTCGAGCTTGTGGGCTATGAAAAGATCGGCGGCGGCTATGTCACCGCCATCGTCCGTGGCGATGTCGCAGCGGTCAAAGCAGCGACGGAAGCTGGGCAGCGCGCCGCCGAGCGCGTAGGCGAGCTTGTGTCGGTCCACGTCATTCCGCGTCCGCACCAGAACATCGATCAGGTGCTGCCGCTGGGCCGCAGCCCCGACGCCAAAAAGGACTAAGCCGCCATGGTCCTTGGGCTGGTGGTGGGCACCGTCGTCTCGACCCGAAAAGAGGTCGAGCTAGAGAGCCTGAAGTTCCTGCTGGTCAAGCCCTGCGACGAGAGCGGGGCGCCGACCAGTGCCCAGCCCGTGGTCGCCATCGACGCGGTGGGGGCCGGCGTGGGCGAGGTCGTGATGTACGCATCCGGATCGTCCGCGCGCCAGACCAAGGTCACCAAAGACCGCCCGGTCGACGCGACCATTATGGCCATCGTCGACACCATCGAGCGCGACGGCCACGTCCGCTATCAAAAGTAGCCGCCCATGCAGCTAGACGAACAGCGCATCCAAGACATCGTCGACAAGGTGCTGTCACGCCTGGGGGCGGCGCCACGACCGACTCCCGCTGAAGCGGTGCTGCGAGCCGCTGCTCCGGGGGCTCCGTCGACCGGTACTGGCTTTGTACCGGCCCATCTGCGAGGCGCGGCAAGCGCAGGCAAGCCTGGTGCTGCAGGCAGAAATCCCGATGTACGCCTGCCCAAGGCGCATCACGGCCTGTTTGCCGATGTCGACTCGGCGGTGGCAGCAGCCGCCAAGGCGTTCGAGCAGTACCAAAGCACACCGCTTTCGGCGCGTGAAAAGATCATCGCCGCGATGCGCAAGGTGACGCTCGACAACCTGCGCCCCATGTCGGAATACGCCGTCGAAGAGACCGGCCTTGGGCGCGTCGAGGACAAGCTCAAAAAGAACGAGCTTTGTGCCGTCAAGACGCCGGGGCCCGAGATCCTGCGGCCCCTCGCATTTACCGGCGACTATGGACTGACCGTCCTGGATCGCGCCGCGTTTGGTGTCATCGGTGCGATTACTCCGACGACCAACGCGACCGAGACGATCATCAACAACGGCATCGGCATGCTGGCTGGCGGCAACGCCGTCGTGTTCAACACCCACCCGTATGCCTGGCGCACCTGTAGCTGGTTCGTGCATCTGCTGAACGAAGCCATCGTCGCTGCGGGCGGTCCGCGCAACCTGCTTTGTACGATCACCGAGCCGACGATCGAAAGCGCCCAGGCCCTGATGAAGCACAAGGGCGTGCGGCTTCTCGCCGTCACGGGTGGCGGGCCCGTCGTCAAGGCCGCGATGCAGTCTGGCAAGCGGACAATCGGCGCCGGACCCGGCAACCCGCCGGCTGTTGTCGATGAGACCGCACGGATCGACATCGCGGCGCGCGGCATCATCGAAGGCGCATCCATCGACAACAACATCGTCTGCGTCGCGGAAAAAGAGATCTGCGCCGTCGCCAAGATCGCCGATGCGCTCAAGGCCGAGCTAGCTCGCTTGGGCTGCTGCATCTTGAACGACCGCCAAGTGAGCGCGCTGGAAAAGGTCATCCTGACCGACGGTGGCGCTCACACCAACAAGGACTGGGTGGGCAAGAACGCCAACGTCATCGGCAAGGCCATCGGCCTGAGCCTGCCCGACGAGTGCCGCCTGTTGATCGGCGAAGTGCCAGAAGAGCATCCCTTCGTTCAGCACGAGCTTCTGATGCCGGTCTTGGGCCTGGTGCGCTACCCCGATGTCGCTGCCGCGATTGCCGGCGCCGTTCGCTGCGAGCACGGCTTTGGCCACACGGGTGTCATGTACTCGACCAATGTCGAAGCGCTGTCGGCGATGGCGCGCACCATCAACTGCAGCATCTTCGTCAAAAACGGCAGCAGCCTGGCAGGCCTAGGCTATCGCGGCGAGGGCTATACCAGCTTTACGATCGCGTCCCCGACCGGCGAGGGCATGACGACCGCGCTGTCGTTTACGCGCGAGCGCCGCTGCACCATGAAGGACGCGTTCCGCTTCGTGTAAGCGAGGCGGACGACGACAGGCACAGCCCCGCCCATGGGACCTCTGCGACGCGCACAAGGCCAGAGCATCGAGGTCGTGGGCCCGGCGCTGGGCTTGATCGAGTCGCAGTCGATTGCTCGCGGGATTACCGTCGCTGATGTCATGGTGAAGCGGGCGCAGGTGTCCCTGCTTCTGAACCGTCCGGTGTCGCCTGGCAAGCACCTGTGCCTGTGCAGCGGCGACGTCGCCGAGGTGCAAGAGGCCATGGACGTCGGGCGCACCCAGGCCGGCACCAAGCTGTGCGACGAGCTTTTCCTGCCGCAGGTCCACAGCGAGGTCATCGCCGCGCTGTCACGCACGCAGCCGACCCCACCCCTGGAAGATCTGTCGCTGGGCGTCCTAGAGACCTATAGCGCCGCCGCCACGCTGCTCGCCGCCGATGGAGCCTGCAAGGCCGCCGAGGTGACGCTGTTTGAGCTTCGTCTGTGCGACGGCATCGGTGGCAAGGCCTTTGCCATCTTCCTGGGCGAGCAGGACATGGTCGAAGCCGCACTCGCGACTGGCGAGGCGCTGCTGTCGCCCGGCCTGTTCTTGGGCAGCGAGCTAATCCCCCGCCCCCACCCCGACATGCTCGCCGCCCTTTCCGCGCAGTAAGCGCCGAGCGGCCGGTTGACAGCAGGACGGTAAGCGTTCGTAGATGGGCGAATGCGCGCCCAATCCTTGCTGCGAAGTGCTCGCTCGGTTCTCGTCTGCGTTCTTGCTGTCTCGTTGGGGGAAATGCTCGGCTGCAGCGCCGATCGGCTGCTTGAACCCGACTCGCCCGAGTACCGCACGACGGCGTGCAGCCAAGACAGCGACTGCCGAAGCGGCCGACGCTGCATCGGCGGGGGCTGCGTGATCGACTATGGCGACTGCACCACCGATGACGACTGCCAGGACGACACGTACTGCGCCTGCCCACCGGACATCAAAAGCGAGCGCTGCGCCTGCGTGCCCTGGGGTCAGCCGCCGCGACCGCGCTATGACGAAAAGTGCCAGGGCGCCGTGTTTTCACCGTCAGAGTTCCTGCCGCCCAAGCTCAAGTGCCAGTGGCCACCGGCCGGCATGACGGCGCCGGTATACAAAGACGTGATGACGACGCCATTGGTCATTGACCTCGACGGCGACCGCGCTCCCGAGATCGTCTTTGCGGCGGGGACCGTGGGGCCGACGCACTTGATCGCGATCTCGGGCCGCGACTGCTCGGTGCTGTGGGACAAGACGACCAAGCTCAGCGGCTGCACCAGCATTGCCGCGGCCGATCTCGACGGTGACGGCAAGGTCGAGATCGTCGGCCTGGCGCCGGGCCTTACCGTGTTCAATCACCAAGGCGACGTGCTGGCCAGCCGGCTAGAGCCAGGCAGCGGGCCGTGCTTCCGCGACTATCCGCCGGCCATCGCCAACCTCGACGGCAAGGGCCCGCCCGAGATCGTCGCCGGGGCGGGCGTGTTCCGCTATGTCGCGACCCCGACGCCGCAGGTCGAGATGCTGTGGAACTACAACATCCTCGAAGAGGGCTCCTGGGGCACCATCGCCATCCCGGTGGATCTCGACGGCGACGGCACCATGGAAGTGGTCAGCGGGCACAACGTCTTTGACGGCATCAGCGGCGCCAACAAGACCAAGCCCTTGACCAAGGATCTCGTCGGCGGATACCCAGCGATCGGTGACTTCAACGCCGACGGGCACCCCGACATCGTGCTGGTGTCCTCGCGAAACGGCGATCAAAAGGTGTCGGTCTTCGACTATTTCAACAACCGCTTCCTGATGCCGCCGACCGCGGCGAAAGATGGCTGGGGCGGACCTCCGACGGTTGCGGACTTTGACGGCGACGGCAAGCCAGAATTCGCGACCGCCAGCCGGACCTTTTATTACGTCTACAGCCCCGACTGCCTGCAGAGCCCGACGCCAGCCAAGTGCAAAGGCACCGACGACGGCGTGCTGTGGCAGTCGGCGACAGAAGACGAGTCCTCGGGCTCGACAGGATCGTCGGTCTTTGACTTCAACGGCGACGGCATCGCCGAGGTCGTGTACCGCGACGAGTGCTGGCTGCGCGTGTACAACGGCCCCGACGGCACCAAGCGCTTCGCCGCGCCGGTCACTTCGGGCACGGTGCAGGAAGAGCCGGTCATCGCCGACACCGACGGCGACGGCCACGCCGAGATCGTCGTGGTATCGGACACCGCGCAGAACAACCGCTGCAAGGGCTCGCGCTCAGCCATCGAGCTTGGCATCAAGCACCCCGGCGCCACCTTCGGCGTACACGTCTATCAAGACCCGCAGAACCGCTTTATGCCGTCGCGCAAGATCTGGAACCAGCACGCGTACCACATCACCAACATCGACGACGACGGCGGCGTGCCGCAGAAGCAGCAGGACAACTGGCGTAGCTACAACAACTTTCGCCAGAACGTGCAGGGCCAGGGCATGAGCACGCCGCCTTTGCCCGATGCGACCGGCAAGGTCGGCCTGCCGCCCGATGTCGGCGACTGCACGACGCTGTTCCGCTTGTCCGGTCAGCTTTGCAACCGCGGAGTGGCGCCGCTTTTTCCCGGCCTGCCCTCGACGTTCTATCTGGGCGATCCGCGCAAGCCCGGAGCGCGCGTGCTGTGTACGGCGACGCTCGAACAGACGACGTATGCCGGCGAGTGTCGACCGATCGCCTGCGACTGGCGCAGCCCGTCTTCGCCGCCGTATGACCTGTGGCTGCGGGTGAACGACGACGGAAAAGGCGGACGCCCACAGCCGCAGTGCAAAGCCGGAAACGACCTGGCACATCTGCCGATCGCCGCCTGCCCCAGCCAGCCCGGTTAGGCGCTTGCGGCGGAAAATAGGCAAGTAATGCGCCAACGAAGAATGACTCACTCGCAAGACTAATAAATTTAGCTTATTTTATATATTATAAATATATGGCTTGTTATCCATTGGAGCATAAAAATCATCGCTACAGACTCTCTCGCTTTGCGCCGCGCTCAGCTTGCCGCCTTCTGCGACGGTACACGCGCTGCGAGGCGCTTGTGCAAAAGGGATAATCGGATCACCCGCCACAAGGCTATTAATATAAGTAATGCGATAATAAATGGACCCAATAACAGGCCCAAGATTCCGCTAGTCAGGAACACGTACGCAAAGAAGCTATTGTTCGATCGAGCGAGATGTGTGTCGTACTGCCAGACCGCCAGGAAAAGCACCAGGGGCAGCAGTCCCAGTCCCAGGAAGAGCCACGCCCAAAGGCGGAGATTGCGCTGCCGCTTGTGACTGGCCGCGAGCAGGAGGCATATGTCGTTGCTGAGATCCTCGCTGAAGTGCTGCGCCGTCGAATCGGCCTCGCGAAGCTGCTTGCCGACGAGAACAGTGCCGTGCGCTCGCCACTGCTTGGCCCAGCCCTCTAGCTCTTCCATGGCGGCGCGACGCGCCAGATCGCTGCGCAGCCAGTCATGCAGCCGCGGCCACTTGCGGATCAGCGCTTCGTGCGCCACCTCGACCACCTGCTGAGCCCCCTCGCCGCCCAGCACCAAGAGCCGCGCCTGCACCAGCTGCGACAGCACGCGATCAAAGCAGGCGGCGCTCTGCGCATCCTTCGGCCGCAGAGCCGAGCAGGTCATGCGCTGCCGCGTCGCCAGCGCCGATTCTTGATCGAGCTTCATGCTGACCAGCCGCACCAACAGGCGCTGCGCTGCGCGCTGCTCGGCTTCGTTCCACGTCGCAAACAGCGCGTCCGCCCGCCCCTTGAGCGCGCCGGCCACACCGCCAATTTCGTCGTACGCCTGCTGGCGCAGAAAGCGCCCCCGGCGGCGCTGCCACAGGATATCGAGCGTGTCTTGCAGAAGCGGCAGAGCGCCCGGCTCGGTACCGATGTCGTCGAGGATCCGCGACAAAAGCCCCTCTTCCAGCTTCATGCCGACGCGGCGCAGCGGCTCTTCGATGGCCGCCTGCAGGTCGTCGGGACCCATCTGCGCGATGAACACGCGATGCGACTCGTCATACGCGATGCGATCGAAGCGCAGGCCACAGCTCTCGACATAGATCTCGCCGCACTGGCCCAAAAAGTCGACGCGCAGCGTCAGCACCACATCGATCGGTGGCGAGGCCGCGCTGGCAAGCTGAAACAGGCGATTGACGAACGACTGCCGCGTCGCTGCGTCTCGCACCTGTGTGAAGATCTCTTCGAACTGATCGACCACGAGCAGCAGCGGTCCTTCGGCCCCGGCCGCTGCCTCGGCATCGGCAGCGCGCAGCGCAGCGTCGAGCGCAGCATGTGGATCGCCAGCCGGTCGCAGGTACTGAAAGCGGAAGCCGCCGTTTGCTTTGTCTTGCAGCCGAGGCACGGCACCGGCCAGCACCAGCGAGGACTTGCCACTGCCCGAGCTTCCCGCGACCACCAAGAGCCGCGGCTTTTCGGCACGACGCAGCGCCGAAAGATCCGCAACGATCTCGTCGATCTCGCGCGTGCGGCCGAAAAAAAATCGTCGATGTCGAGGCTGAAACGCCAGCAGGCCACGAAACGGGCGAATCCGCAGCGGGCGACCGTCCTCGCCATCCGCGGCCCGCGCGTAAAGCTGCACGCTGGCCCAGTCCAGGTGCTGCGGATCCTGCAGCAGCCCGGAACGCGCGCTCAAAAACGCCGTCTCTGTCGATGCCAGACCGTCGACAAGCTGCGAATAGAATGCCTGTGTGAACTGCACCGAGCCAGCGACCGACAGCGGATAGCGCGACGCGATCACGTGCGCGAGGCCTGCGCGATGCAGCGTCTGAGCGGCGCTGCCCAGGTGATTGCCCAAGGCGCCGCTGTTGCCGCTGTCACACGCCGACAAGAAAACCAGACGCAGCGTCGAGGCATGCGGTCCAAGTAGCTGACGCAGACGCCCGGCGTCGACTACCACGCCAGCATCGCCTGGCTGCTCTCCATCGAGCGTCAAGCCAAAGGTCGATGCTGACTCGCCGCCATGGCAAAGCAGGTGCAGGATGGCCACCGGCCGCCCCGCCTGCTGCGCCCGCTGCAGCGCCTCGGCCAGGCGACCACAGCTGGCGTTGGCAAGGACATCGCTCTCGACATCAAAGGGCAAAGACCCGGCCTGACAGGCGGTCTCGATCGCCGCGATGTGCCCGGACGCTGGCACAGCGCCCCCGGCCGCCGACCACGCGACGAGGATCCGGCCCGTGGCGTCTCTGGCTGCTGGCTCGGCGCTGCTGGCAGTATCCGGCCACTCATAGCGAATCAAGACCTCGGGTAGCTCGGCGATGTGCTGGCCGCTCGACTTGATCGTCAGAAGCTCCCACGGCAGGGCGTAAAGCTCGGCCGCAGCGGCGCGAAGGGTCAGAATCACGCGCCGTCCCGTCGTGGTCGCAGCGACGATCTGCGCTTCCTTTTCCGCCCAGTCCGTTGCCGCAAGGAAGTGGCGCAGCGTCTCACCCATTCGCGAAAGGGTGGCTGGCTCGCAGCCAGGCTGGCGCAGCGCTTTTAGATCGGCGAGCAGCGCCTCGTTCCAGGAAAGCGTCGCACTCTCGAAGCGTCCGCTGGCACTTCGCACCAGGTACTGCTGCGGCGCGAAGCGGAAGCCAAAGGGATCTCCCGCGTTCTCGGCGCGGGCGAATTCCACAAGGATGTGAAGCGGCTCGATCGAAGCCATACCGGACTGCCCCCAGAATCCGCCACGAGACAACTCGCTGAAACGAGTCCAGATCGTGCCCCGCCCAGTGGCACAGAGCAAGGCCTTTGCCTGCCGGCCCCCCACGCAAGGTCCCAGGGATCGCGCCGACCCACCAAACCGCCGCGAGCTGGAATGACCACGCGCTGCTTGGCCGCCGCGGATCATGTCGGCAACAAAGCGACGCAACCCGCGCGCGGGTGTGCCGATAAGTCGGCGTGCGTCCTGCATTTTTTGTCGGGTCGGTCCTGCAGCACGGTCTTGCGCTGGGGCTGCGCGGGCTTGCCGCCTGTGGCGAGCTTCTGTTTCCACGCGGCTGTACTGCCTGCGATGGCGAGCTTTCTGCCACCGACGCGGTGTTCTGCCTGGCCTGCGCCGCGACGCTGCAGCCGCTTGTGCGCGATCAGATCTGCGGGCGCTGCGCCATGCCGCTTTCCGAACAGGCGACGCTGCGTCGACTGCGTCTGGGTCAGGCGGTGCTTGCGACCTGCGAGACCTGCGCGGCCTGGCCCGCTGCCTTGCAGTCGCTGCACGCACCGTTTGAGTACGGCGGCGCGCTCTCCGAGGCGATCATCGCGTGCAAGTGGCAGGCGCGCTTCGATCGCATAAGGCCCCTTTCGCGGCTGCTTGTGCCGTCGCTGCAGTCGGTGATCAAGCGCTGCGATGTCGTGATCCCGGTGCCGCTGCACGGCCAGCGCCTGCGGCAGCGTGGGTACAACCAAGCCGCGCTGCTGGCGCACGCCGCGCTGCGGGATCTGTCGCCGCCCCAGCGCCGCGATCTGCGCCCCGACTGGCTGCAGCGCATCCGCCCCGATGCACCGGCCCGACACGCGACCATCGCCGAGCGACAGCGACGCACGCAAGGCGCGTTTGCCGTGCCCAGCCAGGCTCGCCTGCACGGCCTGCGCGTGCTCTTGGTGGATGATGTGGTGACAACGGGCGCGACGATCACAGCCTGCGCCCAAGCCCTGTGTCAGGCTGGCGCGAGATCCGTCGACGCGGTGGCCCTTTCGCGCGTGGTCACGCTGCGTGGGCCGGGCCGATAACGCCGGAAAGCAGCACGTCGATCTCGCGCAGAGCACGGTCCGCCGCCTCGCCAGGCAGGCTGCTCAGCGAAGCGCGCAGCGCCGACAGCGCACGAAGCTGCGAGAACAGCTGAACATCGGAAAGCTCGGCGGCCCCGCGCAGAAGATCGCGGATGCGGGCTAGCTCGCGCAGGATGTCTTCGATGCGTGTCGCCACCTGCGGCCCAGCCGCGCGACGCTGACGCGGGCCATCGACGATCGGGCGCACGATGGCATCCAGGGTTTCGGCCTGTTCCGGGCTGTTCCAAGCATGGCGCAGCACAAACAGATCGCCGGCATCCGGTTCGCTGCGCCCGTCGAGAAACGCCGATGCCACAGCCAGCTTAAGCAGGCGCACGGCCCGCCGATCCGAAAGCGCGATGCCTTCGCCGCGGATCTGAAAGACCAGGTCGCGATACGTCGCAAGCAGGGCCTCGGGCGGACGCAGCGTCCGACGCAGCGCCGCCTGCAGGCTGCGCAGATCGTCGGCCGACAGCAGCGGCTCGCTGGGTGCCGACGGCTGCTGTTCCATGTCCAGGCCGCGCTGCAAAAGGTCGTGGAAGTGATACCCCTGCACGTTCTGACACGACACACGCAGAACAAAGCGATCGAGCAGTGCTTCCAAGCTGTCGTCGCTGGGAAGCTCGTTGCTGGCGGCAAACAGCGCAAGCAGCGGCACGTCGATACGCTCGGATCCGATGTGCAGGCGGCGTTCGTTCAGCAGGGACAGCAGGCTGTTTAGGATCGCCGAGTTGGCCTTGAAAATCTCATCGAGAAACACCACCTCGGCCGTCGGCAAAAGACGCTCGCCGCGGCGACGATAAATGCCCTCGCGGAACGCCTGGACATCCAGCGGCCCCAGCAGCTCACTGGGCTCGGAAAAGCGCGTCAGCAGGTATTCAAAATAGCGCGCCGAGATGAGCTGCGAAAAGCGAGCGACCAGCGCGCTCTTGGCGGTGCCCGGCGGCCCCACGATCAGCAGGTGCTCACCCGCCACCGCCGAAAGCAGCATCAACTGAATGACTTCCTGCTTGTCGACAAACTGCTGTTCGAGCACGCGGCCGATCTGCGCCAAGCGCAGGATCAGCGGCGCGATGCGCGGGCTGCTAAGAGCATCCGATGGAGCGCTAGCCATGCCTTATTGTGTCGATGTCGCAAGCACCCGCGTCAAGAGCCGATGCAGCGACGCAAGCTGTTCCGCTGGCAGCGCCGACCGACAGCGCTGCGCATGGGCCTGCGCTCGCTCGTACAGGGCGCGCTCGTCACGGGCAGGATCCGCCTGCGCCATGACCGCGGACGCTGGCCGCCCCGCTGGCGCCAACTGCGACAGGCAATAAAACAGCGCGAACCACGGCGCGCTGTCCTCGGACAGATCGAGCTTCGGCGGCGGCAGAAACGGCAGCGCGATATAAGCCAGCCAGTGCAGTTGGCTTAGAAAGCCCAGCCAGGCAATCGCTGCCGGACGCAGCGCTGCATCATCGGCCGCCTGCTGCAAAAGCACGACGAGCGGGCCCGAAAGCGCCGCAGCCACCGCGGGTACGCCCAGGCTCAGATAGCGATGACCAAGGCCGCGGGCCAAAAGAGGCCGCAGCAAAAGCGGCGCCTGCTGCGCGAGAAGTCGCGCGTGTGCGTCGTGCGAGATCGCTTCGCGGGGGCGCGGCGACCACAGCGCGGTTAGCGGGCTGCACGCAAGCAGCGCCTGTAGCGCGCCGGCCCCCTGGCCGTCGACGACCAGTGGCAGCTCGGTCCAGCACAGTACGGAAAGGGTCAGCGCGTCTTTGTTGGATGCGGCAACAGATGCAAGTTTCTTGCGTGTAAGTCCGCGCTGAACCGTCTCGTCAAACAAGGTCTTCCGTCTCAGATCAACCCGAGTCAGGCGAAACAGCGGCTCGATCAGCGCATGTCGATGCAAGATCGTTGCATCTTCTGCATATTCTTCGGCAGACCAAGTCAGGCTCAGCGCAGCCGCTTCGGCGCAGACGATGACTTCGCGCAGGACGCCATAGCGGGTCGCGCTGGATAGGCGCTGCGCCTCGGGTCGAGCCAAGAACAACAGATCGTGCAGCGCAGCGAGCGCCGAGAGCGCCCCTGAATCGTCGGCCAGCGACGGCAGCGGAGGCGGCAGAATCCCCAGTGCCAGCAAGCGCTGCACGCAGGCCTGGGCGACATCTTGGGCCAGCGGATCCTCAGCGAGGCTCGGCGCCGCTTGCAGCACGTACTGTGTCCCCTGCCAACCAAGCGGCCGCGCGATCGCGACCTCGGCGCCACGCAGAAGTGGCCGCACAAAGTCGCGCAGAAACGACTCAGCTAACGTGTACGACATGGGGACTCACGGCGACGCGTCGTCGTCGGGCAGCGGGCTTGCCGAAGAGGAATCGCGCCCAGGCTCGCGCTCTGCGATGGCGGGTGTGGTGGGAGATGTTGCCGCGGGCAGCGCAACCGGCTCGCGCAGGCTCAGAAGCGGGCCCCCGACGAGCAGCCACAGCCAACCCAGCGAGGGATAGATCGCCTGCGGCGGTGCTGGCTCGGCGGACAGAGCCTGAAGCGTGGCCAAGGGCAGGGCGTGCAGGCGCGCGACGATCAGGCTGCTGAGCTCGACCAGTGCGTCGGCAGGTAGCTCGATCCGCGCGATCGCTCGACGCGCATTCAAGCTGGGCAGACCCGCGGCTGGCTCGGATGCTGCCATCGCGCTGGGCTGCAAAAGCAGCCAGCCATCTTCAGACGAGCTCAGCGCTCGGCGCAGCGCCGACGGAGGCAGGCGGGGCACCACGCTGTGTCCAAGCGGCACCAAGATCTTGCGCGCCGCTTCGTAAAACAGCTCGCCAAGCGGCAGGTGCGAGACATCGCCCAGGATCAGAAGCCCACCGTCGAGTGCCACCGCGCGCAGGCTGGCCAGCGCCGATGGAGGCAAGCGATAGGCAAGCCTGCAAAGCTGCGCAAGCTGCGACCAGGGCACCAGTGCCGCGGCCGGCGAACAGTCGAAGGTCCGCTGACGCACAAGGCCCAGCTCGACGCCGGCTAGCTGCGACAGGTCTTTGGGCAGGCTCGACGCGATGGCAGCGTGGCGCTCGGGCACGGCGTAATGACTGGGATCGCGCGGCTCGTTCTTGCCTGTGGCTGCCGGCTCGATGTCGCGTACTGCCTGGCCCGTCGGCTCGCCGAGAACCTCGCCAAGCTGCACGATGAAGCGCGATTCGACAAACGGGCTTGCGGGCAGCGAAAGCAGACCGAGCGGCTCTGCCAAAAACAGGTGGCGCTGCCCGTCGGAAAACAAAGGCGAAAGCGACTGCAGATTCAGCGGGTGGCTGTGCCCCAGCTCAACCGCGCTGCGCTCGGACTGCGGCAGCAAAAAACGCAGACCAGGCAAGCCCTGCAGGGCCCCCGCGGCACGGGCCAGCGATCCGGGCACCTGCAGCAGCGTGTACGGCGCGTCGGCGGACTGGGTCGGATCGGGCAAGGCAACGCCGACTTCGATCGAACGCAGCCACAGATAGCGCAAAAGACGCGGCAGAAGCGGCGATGGCACAAGCAGCCACAGCGGCTCGCGGACATCGTGCAAGTGCAGCGCGGCCTTCAGCCCGCCGATCGCAGGCAGAAGGCGCTGCTGGCAAATCAGCCGCGACAGAACAAGCTCGGCAACACGGCGATAAAGCTGAGTCGCAAGCGGGGTATAAAAAACGTACTCTCCGTCGCTGCCTGCGTGAATCGCCTGCGCGTCATAGCCATAGGGGGCCTGCGCATCGCGATAGCGCACAAAGTGTCGTCCGCTGCCCACGAGAAGCTGCCCGCCACAAAATGCCGCGGCCCGCGCGAAGCGATCGAGCCCACGCGAGTCGGCCAAGCGAAAAAACACAGCATAGGCCTGCCCACCGATAGAGCTGCGCAGCTCTTCAGCGCGCAGCGACGGAAGAATCTCGCCAAGCGCGGTCTCGCCGGAAGCGATGCGCAAAAGCGAGAGCAGCTGGTCAAGGCTGTGCAGCACGATCGCCGCTTCGTGACCGATGACAATGCCGCGCGCATCTTGCGTGAGTCCAGGCACGACAAACGCCCGGCCAGAGCGCCCAGCAGCGACGGGCTCTAGCACGGCATCAGCCCTTGCCACCAAGCAGTCGACAGGCCCAGGCTGCCCGCTCGCGCTGCGGCGTCGCTTGCCCAAGCTGTTCATACGCGCGCAAAAGGCCGCAGTGCGTGCTGGGGTCAAAGGGATTGGTGGCGATGGCCGCTTCCAGAAGCGGGATCGCGCGACGGGCATCGCCCTTTTTCAGCCAGGCACTGCCGAGGGCGGCGTTGATGCCAGGAAGCTCAGCGTAAAGCTCACGCGCCGGCTCTAGCGCGTCGATGGCGCGATCCGGTTCGTCCAAGGTCAGGTAGGTGCGCCCCAGCTTCAGCGCCACCAAAGGATGACTGCCGCCGAGCAGCGCCTGCGCTTTTTCGTACTCGATGGCCGCCGCTGAGTATCGCCCGCGGGCCCGCAAAAGACCCGCCACGCGAATCAAGCCACGCGCCTTGGGATCCTGAATCTCGCCGCTGTCTTCTTCTTCGATGGCGTGCGCGTCCTTCTGTCGATCGCCTGGGGCCTTGCTGGCCGGTGGACGCGCTTTGCGAAAATGCAGCCGCGACGAAAACAGGCTGCCCTTGCTGCGCAGCTTGCGACCGCGCAGCCAGCCTTTCCACGAGCGCTCGAACTGCGCGAACGAGCCGCCGTACGCCATGGCAATCGCCTGCTCGTCGCTGCGTCCCAAAGATAGCTCGCGCACGATGCGCCGCAGGCCCGGCCAGCCAAGCTTGCCGTGCAGATACTCGACGGCGGTATAGACCTCGGCAAAGGCCAGCGCCGTGTCCTCTTGCGAAGGCAGCTTGGCCATCGAAGGCGACATCTGGGCAAACGTGATCAAGCGGCCTTTGGAAAGCGCGTTCGAAAGCAGGTTTTCCATCTGCGGCGTCAGCCCGCCACCCGACGGAGCCCGCCAGCGGCGCTCTTGAAACTTGGCCAGGCCCTCGTGCAGCCAGATCGGCACGGTATTTCGCGATACGCGGCTGACGATGAAGTGCGTGTATTCATGCGTCAGCGTGTCGATCCAGGGATAGCCGCGCACCAGCGCCCGCGGCGACACGATCATTAAGCGATTCCACTTACAAAGCGCGATCGTACCGCTCGTCTCGATCTCTTTGATCGTCAGCGTCGAGACGCGCGACAGATCAACGATGTCTTCATAGATCTCAACCCGCACCGGGCCGACCGGCTGGGCCAAGCTGCGCTCGGCGATATCAGCGAAGTCTTCTCCCAGAGCGGCCCAGGCTTTTTCCAGCGCCTCGGCGGCATAGGGCACCAGCACTTCGTCGCGGCCACGGCGATAGCGGATCACGAAGTGCCCACCGGCTGAGCGCTGCTCGGCAAAGCCGCGCGTCACATCGGCGGTGGACGCCGCAAGCTCAGCCAGTCCACGCACGTCGGCGGCTTCAGCCGGCGGCAGGTGCAGGGCCTGGGCCGCAGCCCGCAGCAGCTTGGCCGCTCCGTCGTAGTCGCCTTGGTGAAACAGAAGCTGAGCGCGCACCAGATCGACTTCGGGATCGCTCTTGTTCTGACCCACGACGCTCGCAAGCTGCGCCGCCGCCTCTTCGACGCGCCACTCAGAAAGCAGCCGCTGCACCGTCACCAGTGCGTCGGTCTTACCGCGCGCCGCCTGGCCCGCCACGGAAAGCAGAAGCGAACACAGAACAAGGCCCAGCAGCCCGAAAAGCCGCACGCTGCGTCGACGCCAACACCGCCGTTGCGAGCGCCGTGAAGTGGAAGCATTCGCCGCCATCAGCGTATGAGCTCCTCGTAGTACTGCTTGACCTGATCGCGGTACTCAGCGGGCGCCTCGCGCTTGGCGGCATCCAAGATGTCCTGCCGAAATTCCTTGGGTGCGCGGTAGTCTTCGGCGCCAGGGATCTTGACCGGCTCGCGATCGCTTCGACTGCCCGCACCGTCGCTGCGTGGACGACGCGCCTGCTGCACCTGCCGCTGTAGCTGTCCCAGCTGATCCAGCGCCTGCCCCTGGGCCGACACCGCTCCGCGTGGTGCCAGCCGCCCTAGCTCGCCTTCAGACTGCTGCATATGACCCTGCGCCTTGCGCAAGAGCTCACCGGCTTGCTGCGCCAGCCTCTCCATCGCGGGCGCTTCTTCTTTTAGCTGCTGGCCACGCTTGCCGACATCGCGCCCCAGCTCGCCACTGCGCTTGCGCAGAGCCTCTTGCTCGGCGCGCAGCTCAGTCATCTGTCGACGTTCTTGTGGCGACAGCAGGTCTTCCGGCTGCGGCAGCGCTTTTCCGATCTCGGCTTCGATCTCGGCGGCCAGGTTGCGCGCTTGCTCGGCCTTAGCGCGCGAGCGACCGATGCGCACGCGCTGCCCCCAGCGCGAGGCCTGCTCCTCGCTGCGCAGCTCGCCCTCGATGCGTTCCAGGGTCTGCCCGGCTTCTTCCGCCATGGCTCGCGCTTCGTCGAGATCGCCCTGTTCTACCATGCGCGAAAGATCGTCCAAGCGACGCTGGGCTTTTTCCATCTCGTCGCTGCCCCACGGCCCAAGCGGCGCGACGTCAACCTCGGCGAGCAGCTTGCGCAGGCGCGCCACTTCCGGCAGCAGCTTGCGCGACAGAGCCTCTGCACGATCGCGCACCATCTGACGAGCGCGAGCGCTGGCATGCTGCTTTAGCTCCTCGGTGCGACGCTTGAGCAGCTCTTCGTCATGCACGAGATCGCTGATGCGGTTCTCTAGCTCGGCCAGGGCTTTTTCTTCGGCGGTGAAGCGCTCTCTGCGGTAGCCGCGCAGGCCCTGTTCCATGCCTTTGATCAGGCCGTCTAGGACCTGCGACATGTGCTCGAATTCGGCGGCGGCGCGCTCAATGTCGCCTTTCTGCAAAAGATCGCGCATGCGATCGAGCCGCGCCTGCATGTCGTTCTGACCGAGCGCTTCGCGGTTCAAGAACTCGTCGGGAACTTCCTGCCCCAGGCGCTGCGCACGCTCGGCCAGCTCGGCCAAGCGGCGCTCAAAGGCCCGCAGCTCACGCTCGATCTCGCGACGCAGCGCTTCGCTGGGTGCCCGCTTGTAATCGGCCAGAAGCTGACGCATGCGCTCGCGCAGCGACGACATCTCGTCGCCAATCGCCAGCAGCTCCTCCATGCGCTGACGACCGATGAGGTCGTCGATCAGCAGCGTATCGCGCTCTAGCTCGACGACGTGGCGCTCATTTAGGCCGCTTACTTCTTTGCCCGAAAGCGCCTTGCGATAGGCCGCGGCGGGGCCTTGCGTGCGACGGCTGCGCAGCTCGCTCAGCAGGGCTTCCTCTTCGTGCGTCAGCTTGCCCAGGCGGCGACCGATCTCTTGCAGTGTCGACCGCAGATCCTTGCTGCCGTTGTTCGCGCTGTCCGACGGCCCTTGCGCGATGCGCCCCAGCTGCACCAAGAGCGCTTCCGACTTGCGATGCACGCTCTGCAAGCGTTCCCAGGCATCCAAGAGCGGCTCACGCGGGTCTGCCCCTGGCGCCTGCGCAGTTGGACTTGCCGCCGACGCGCTTGCCGTCGTGGGCAGAGCTTTTCCCCAGTCCAGACGATCCCCCAGAAGCTGGATGGCTTGTTCGCGCAGCTGTTCTTGACTGGCCAGCAACGCATCGGCTTTTTCGCGCGGGCTGAGCACGTGCAAAACATACGAGCGCGAGCGGCCCACGTTGGGCCCACTTACGGTGTCCAGATCGCGCGCTTCCATGAAATAGACGACGGTGGCGCCCGGCGACAGATCGATCTCGCTGAGATCCCATTCCATCTTGGCGGCCAAGCTGCGCACGGGGGCCGCGCGGGTTGCATCCGATTTCTTGCTGCTGTCGACGGCGCTGCGCACGCGCTTGCGGCGCTCGCCACCGCTTCCGATCTTGTAGACGAGATCGACGTCGCCCAAGCCCAGATCGTCTTCCGCGCTGTAGCCAAGCTCGATCCGACGCACGGATGTGACTTCCAGCTCATCGGCGGGAGCAAACAGCTCGACGCGCGGTGGCTGATCACGCTCGATATCGATGCGATGCGAGTCGCGCTCTCGCACGCGGTCTTGATAGCCGCGCTCGATGATGAAGTGATACGAGCCGCTCTGCTGCGCCGTAAACGTCGCGATCAACAGCGGATGATGCGGTCCATCGACGCGCGGAGGCGGCCGCACGATCTGCACCGGCACCGTCTGCGTCTTGCCTTCAAGCTGCAGCACAGCGTGGGCGCGCTCGGCGGGAATCAGGACACGAGCCTCAATGCGCACCTCGGTGCCTGGCAGCACCGTGATATCGCCCGACGAGCTGGGCACGACGCGCGGCGGCAAGGCGGTATAGCGCGGATAGTTCAAGAGCAGGCGCAGGTCGCCCAGCAGCGGACCGTCGCTGACCGCCGTGGGATTCGGCGGCGGCGACTGAACCAGCAAGCGCGCCCCTTGAACCATGGCCCCCAGGCGCAGCACGAACAAAAAAACGACGCCACCTGCGCACAGCGCCACACGCAACAGGGGACGCCAGTCGACCAGTCGACGCAGGTCCAAGGTGGCGGCGGCGGCGGCGGTGCGCTGGGCAAGCTCGGCCACCAAGCTCGGCGAGCAGCCAGCCGGCGGGGACTGCTGCAGCTCGACAACCGACAATAGATCCGACTGCAGATCAGGAACCATGGCGCCGATATAGCGGGCGATGTCGCGATCACTGGGTGGCACGCGCCACGAAAAATGAAACAGCACCGCCGCGGCACCCAGCACCGAAAGCAGCCACAGCGCCGAGACGGGCAGCCACACCGCCGACGGCCCAAGAAGAATGGCGGCGGTGCTAAGCCCGCCCAAGCTCACCAGCGAGGCCGTAAGCCAAATCAGCGATTTCCGCGCCAAATCTCGTCGCTGCAGCCGCCTGCGCACCCGCCGGAAAAAGCCCGAAAGCGGCGATGCGTCGACTCGGTCAAGCGACGGCCGCGACGGTCCGTGAGTGTCTTTATCGCTGTCTGTGCTGAAGTCCATGCCGTGGGGCTGTGATCGTTCCGTCGCTGCTGTGCCCAAACGCAGGGCAGAATCTGCGGCGCAACCCACGACGGATAGCGGGTCGAGCCGGATCGCTATGCACAGGTATTATTCCCCGACTGGCCAATTCGGCGAAAGATCCTGCACGCCGGATGTGCGGCAGATTTCCCTGTCGTGCATCGCGGGATTCTGGCTCCCACCGACCAGGCGCTGGCGACGCGCTGCAAAGGCGGCCGCAGCGAGGCAAATGCAGTCGTCTTGTCGCCGAACTTCTGATATGGACCTGCCATCAAACCTGATAACGTAGGTTCACACTGTTCGTGTGAATGACCAACCACGGACTCCGTCTGTTGCTGTCAGCGACTCCGCAAGAGATGGGGCCAGACATGGCGGACCTTGACGGCCAAAGCCACCGAGCCAAGCAAGCAAGCAACCTCCGAGAGCGCGGGACCTGCGTCTGCAGCGACGGCGGACAAGGCGGCTCTGCGTCAGGACGAGGCCGCCCTGATCGAGCGTATCCGTCGTGGCGATCGGGCAGCTTTTCGTGTGCTGGTCGACCGGTACCAGCGACGGGTGTACTCGCTGGCCTTAGGCTTTGTGCGCGATCCCGACGAGGCGCGCGATGTCTCGCAGGAGGCCTTTCTGAAGGTGTACCGCCACTTGGACACCTTCCACGGGCAGTCCAACTTTTACACGTGGCTGTATCGCATCACGGTCAATCTGTGCATCGATCTGCGACGCAAGGCGGGACGCGGCAACCAGTCGGAATTCGACGAGCGCATCGCACACGAAGAAGCCGGCAGCCCGGCCGATGCGCTGTCGCCGGGTCGCTTGCGCTTCGATCCTGCGAAGGCCTTGCACAACCGCGAGCTTCGCGAACGCTTGCAGGCCGCGCTCGAACAGCTCAGCGAGACGCACCGCTCGGTGCTGTTGCTGCGCGAGATCGAGGGCCTGTCCTACAAAGAGATTGCCGAAGTCCTCGACTGTCCCGAGGGCACCGTGATGAGTCGACTGTTTCATGCACGACGGCTGATGCAGCAGATGCTGCTCGATTTCACCGAGCCTGGCTCAGCTAAGGAGGCGGCCAAATCGGCCTGACACCCACATGGCATCGCGTGATCAACTGCTCAGCAGACTGCACGACAACGAACTTCCAGCGGCCGAAGCCGACGCCCTGCGCGCCGAGCTTTCGCCCGAAGAACAGCAGAAGCTTGTGGCGCTTTCGGACGTGGATGCTGCGCTCAAAAACGCCCTTTCTCCGACGGAAACCGAGCTGGCTGGGCTCGACCTTTGGGCTGGACTTTCCGACAAGCTCGACGCGGCAAGCGCGGCGCCTGCAGCCCAGGTCATCAGCCTTGAATCGGCACGCAGTCGGCGGCGTCGATCGATTGGCATCACCGCGATCTTCAGCACGCTGGCGGCTGCCGCTGGCCTTTTGCTGTTGCTGCGGGCGAAGCCGGCCATCAGCAACCGCTGCGACATCGAAGAGCTGGAAGTTGCCGGCGAAAACGCCACCGTCATTCACATCCCCGACGAGCAGGGCCGCGAGACGGCGCTCATCTGGTTTGACCACCAAGAGACCGATCAATGGGAAAGTTTGTGAAGTCCTCGATCCCCGCCCGCTTCGTGCGCACCGGCCTGGCTGCCGCGGCCTGCGCTGGGTTCCTCGGCCTTTTGAAGCTGTCGGCCGCATCTGCCCAGCCTGCTCCCGCGGCTCCGGCGGCTGCTTCTGCCAAGGCAGACGAAGGCAAAGAGTCGGCCCGCTGTCTAGTGCGCAGCATCCATGCCCTCCACGAAGGCAGCGCTTTCGACGCGCAGCTTGAGCCCCTCAAAGCGCAGCTCAAAAACCCGCCGCTTTCGGCGTGGAAGAGCTTCCGTCAGCTCGATAAGCAAGAGCTGAACTTGCCGCAAAAAGAGCCAGGAAGCTTTTCCTTTCCCGGCGACCATCGCGGCACGCTGCAGTTCTTGGAAAAGGTCGAAAAGGACGGCAAGCTGCGCCTGCGCTTACGGCTAGAGCTCTTCGACGGATCGGCCAAGCTGCTTTCCACCACCGTGCTGATCGACAACGGCGGCACCTTGCTGCAAGCCGGCACAAAACACCAAGGCGGCATGCTGGTCCTGGGCTTTACCTGCCAGATCAACAAGCCGCCCAACAAGCCCTAGCGGATCCGCGGTTTTTTGCCCTGCTTCGCTCGCTCGCCCTCGCCTCTCGTCTCCCATCGCCAAGCATTTCGAGTAGGATCAAGTCACTTTCGGAGGAGCCATGCGCACCTGGATACCACGCTTCCTTTTGGCCGCCTGTCTGCTCGGACCGGCCTGCAGCAGCGGACCCAAATACAAGATCGATGACATGCTTCTGGCCGATGTCGCCGTGTCGGAAAAGCAGGGCATGTTGTCGGCGCAGAGCGAGATCAACCAAGCCAAAGAAGAGCTCAACAAGGCGCAGTCGGATCTGGCCATTGCCGAGCGCGATGTCTCGGTTGCCGACAGCGAGCTAGGCCAAGCCAAGCTAGAGGTCAGCAAAGCGAAAGCCGACCTAGAGCTCGCCAACGGCACCAAGGATTTGAACCGCATCAACCAGGCCAAGGGCAAGCTGACCGAGGTCGAGCTAGCGCGCGATGTCGCCGACGCCAAGTACGACTGGCAGAAGCAGCGTCGCCGCCATGCCAAGGCGCTGATCGAGGCTGCGGAAGAACACATCAACTCTGCGTCGTCGCGCTACGAGCAGGAAAAAGCGCGCCTGGCCGCCGCCAAGGGCAAGCAGCCCGATCCCAAGTTCAACGTCGGTGAGTTCGATCAGCAGGCCAACGACGCCCGCGGCAAGTGGGACAGCGCGCGTGCCTATGCCGACAAACAAAACACCGAGGCGCTGCAGCTTGAGCAGCAGTACAACCAGCTCAACCAAAAGCTGGCGATGCAGCGCGGCATGAACAACGCCCAGAGCAACCCGTCCAGCGGACAGCCTTCGTATCCGCCGCCCAGCGGACAGCAGGCCTACCCGCCCAGCGGACAGCCTTCGTATCCTCCTCCCGGCGGACAGCAGGCCTACCCGCCCAGCGGACAGCCTTCGTATCCTCCTCCCGGCGGACAGGGCGCTTATCCACCGCCTGGGCAGCCGATGTACCAGCCGCCTCCGACGTAGCTCTGGCGCTTTTCCCTACTTTTCGGACGCTCGCGAAGACGGCGCTTTCTCTGCGTCGTCCACCGTGGCGCGACGCACATCCTCGTGCGTGTCGAAGTCGCGCAGGATCTCTTCATCATCGACCGGCAGCAAGCAGGGCGGATGACGCGTCCGCAGACCGCGCAGGCCAAGCTCGACGGGAAGCTGCAGCGTTTCGGCAAACAGCGCCCGCGGCAACCACAGCGGATGCCCGCCACGACCACCATACGTTGGCACGATAAGACCCGGCTGCGTGGCTGCGACCTCGACGATGCGCTGCAGAGTCTGGGCCTGCACCCGCGGAATATCGACCGGCCAGATCAAAGCCCCCGAAAGCTGCGACACCTGCGGCAAGAGCAGGGCCAGAGCGCTCTGCACCGACGAGAGCATTCCGAGCTCTGGGCGAGTATTCCAGGCGATCCGCAGGCCAGGACGATCCACATCAAAGCCGGCGGCAGCCAGTTCCTTGCAGATGTCTTCGCCGTGCGGCGCCGCCAGCGCAACGACGATCTGTGCCGCGGGCAGCGCCTGGGCTTTTTCAAGGACCCACTGCAGAAACGATCGCCCGTCGAGCCGCAGCAGCGCCTTAGGTTGCCCCATGCGCCGCGATGCCCCCGCCGACAGCACGATTACCGCAGCGCTCACGTTGCTTCGTGATCCTTTCCGCTCAGCTGACACGATGACACCGCACGCATGGGCTGGGCTGCGGTCTCTTTCCGACGGACTGCGCGCACTTTCACTAGCTCGGCCGCGATAGCCAGTGCGATCTCTTCCGGGGTCTCGGCGCCGATGTCGAGTCCGATCGGCGCAAACACGCGATCCAGGCGCTCGGCAGAGGCGCCCTTGTTGATCAAGCGCTGACGGAACATACGAACCTTGCGCTCGGAACCGATCAGACCCAGGTACGCAAGGTCAGACGGCAAGAGCGCTTCCAAGAGCGCTTGATCGACTTGATGGTCGCGGGTCACGATGACGACATAGCAGCGTCGGTCCAGCGGCAGATCGCGCCAGTCGCGTGGGTCAAAGCTGTCGACAATGCGCGCTGCCTGCGGAAAGCGCTCTCGGTTGCCCAGCTCTTCCAAGTCTTCGACAAGGATGGGGACAAAGCCGAGCGGTACAGCCAGCGGCACCAGGGCCTGTGCGATGTGGCCACCGCCGCAGACGATAAGAAACGGAGCAGGAATCATCGGCTCTACCAAGACTTCCATCTCGCCGCCGCAGCACATGCCCAGCTCACGCGTCAGGTGATAGCGCAAGATGGTCGCGGCTGCGGCTTCGCCTTGGCCGAGCAGCGCTCGCGCGGCATCGAGGACCTGCTTTTCGACGCGGCCACCACCGATGGTTCCCCACTGCTCGTGCTCGCTAACCAGCATGCGCGCGGCCCGCTTCCGTGGGGTCGATCCTGCCGTGCGTACGATGGTGCAAAGCACACAAGCTCGGCCTTGCTGACGCAGCGAAACGAGCTGCAGAAACAACACACTATCGGCATCCATGACCGCGCCCGCCTGTGCTCGATCTTCCTGCATGGCATCCGACTCTCGGCAGAGCACACAGACGGGTCGCGGCCTCGGCTTACAGCTTGCCGTCAGATCCCACGCTTGAGATGCGCAGAAGCTCGCCGTGCAGGCGCTCGCTCTCGCTGATTGCGTCGTTTAAGCGCTGCTCAAGATCCGACGAGCGCGACTTGGCTTCATCGCGCTCGCGCGTCATCTGATCCAGCGCTTCCCCCATGCGAACGGCACGGGCGCGCTCACGCAGGGCCGTGGCGACGGCGTCATCGCCATGCTGATCGCGACGGGCCGCCTCATCCAAGAGCTCGCTGATGCGGCGACGCGCGGCTTGCAGCTCTCCGCTCAGACGCGCCAGCTCTTCGCTGGGTGGCGTCTGCTGTTCCAACGCCGTCAGCTTGCGATCGCGATCCAGAAGCTCGGCGCGCAGGACTTCGACTTCGCGCTCGCGCTCGCTCAAACGCACCCGCAGGGTACGTGCGCGCTCGGCGCGGGCCGCGGCTTCACGCTCGACCTCGGCCAGCAAGCGACCCAGCGCGTCTCGCTCGGCGGTCCGCTCGGCCAGCAGGCGCTCGCGCTGCTGCAGATCTTGCTGCAGCTGCAGAGGCGACACACCCACGTTCCCCGTGCGGCCGATCTGCTCGCGGGCACTGCGCAGCTCTTCTTCCAAGCCATCGCCGCGGCGCTTCTCGCGCTCGACACGGCTCTGCGCTTCAGCCAGCGAGGTCTCAAGCAATCCGACGGCCTTGCGCAGCTCGCCAGCGCGCACCTGCGCTTCGTCGGCATTCTGCTGCGCTGCGTGTCGGGCCGACCGTTCGCTGTTCAGCGCATGCTGCACCTGTTCAAGCTGCGCGTGCAGACGCTCATCCACGATGGCCGTCGTCGATCCAGCACCCGGTCGACGCAGCGACTCGATCTCTTGCTTGAGCGAGCCGATCTGCGCCGAAAGCCCTTCGCGCTCGGCTCGCAGATCTTTGACCTGCTGCAGCGCATCCTTGCGCTCGATCTCGGTGCGGGCCAGCTCCTCGCGTAGCTGCACCGCCTTCTTCGTCGCATCTTCCATCGCACGCGTCAGCTCGACCGAGGCCAGCTTGCGTGCATCGCGCAGCTTGCGCACGGTGTCTTCGCGCACTTCGGCGGCAGCCTGCTCTGCCTCCGAGCGAGCCTTCATGTGCTTCCAGGTCTCGCGCTCGGCATCGCTCAGCTTGTCCTTGAGCCGCTCGTTTTCTGCCACCAGCTCAGTCACCCGCTGGCGCAAGGCAACGGCGTCTTCCGTCTTGCCCGCATGCACCGGAGCATGAGCACCAAACTGCCCATGCAGTGCCTGCGGTGCCGTCGGCAGATCGCCCACCAGAACCGGCACGCCGGCATCGCTGTCACGGGCTGTGCTCGCCCGCTCGCGGCTGCGTTCTAGCTCGCTGTGCGCCTGCGCAAGAGCGTGGGTGCGCTGCTCTAGCTCGGCCTGCATCTGCTGCAGTCTCGTCTGGGCGGCCAAGAGCTCATTGCGCGCCTCAGCCAGCGCGACATCGCGATCGGAAAGGGATCGCTCGGCGGCCAATTTTTCGCTGCGCAGCTTGCCGATCTCGGCACGCTCGGCGTCGAGGGCTTGCTGCGCCCGCAGAAGCTCGCTCTTCTGCAGCGAAAGGGCTTGCTCGGCCTGCTCGATGGCATCGCGGCCCATCAGAACTTCGCGGCGGGCCGCTTCGATCTCGCGCTGCCGAGTCTCAAGCTCGATGCTGAGCTGCTTATCGCCCGCGATCTGCGCCAGCTCACCCCGCGCCCGCAGCAGCTGCCCATCCAGCTCGGCCAGCTTCTGTCGCGCCTGCCGTTCGCGTCGCTGTGCTTCGTCGGTCAAGCGCTCGGCCGCACCGAGCTTTTCTTGGATGCGCGGCAAGTCACGCAGCTGCTCTTCCAGCTCGGACACAAACGCGTCGCGCTCTTCTAGCTGCGTGCGCAGCTCGCGCATCTGGCGCTCGTGCAGCACCGCAGCCTTAGCGGCCTCGGCGTCGCTGCGATCGCGCTGGCGCAGGCGCTCGCTCAGCTCGCCGCGCTGGGACTCGCTGGTACGCAGCGCGACCTGGGACTCTTCGTGCTTCTGGCGTACACCGCCCAGCTCGTGACGCAGCGACTCGACCTCGCCGGCCGCAGCGCGCAGGCGATCTTCCAAGGCCCGCGCCGCCTTCTGCGCCGTCTGGGCTTCGATCTTCTGCTGCTCTTGCTCGGCACGCAGCGCATCCAGCCGCGCTTTCAACCGATCGCGCTCAGCCGCGACTTCCGGGTCGGCCACGCGCTCGACGATCTTTTCACCGGGCGGCAGCTCGGGCAGCTCCAGCGCTTGCGGCGACAGCTTGATGATCTGGTACGGCAGTCCCCCCGCCGGCACGGCGCCGCACAGCGCGACGTACTCTTCTGCTCCATCGGGAGGAGCCAAGGTATCGTCGAAGACCAGCGGCGGCTCGCTTGCGCCATAAGGCATCAAGGCCGAGCCGAGGAACGCGCTCTGCCCGAGCATGGTCACCGGACCAAAGCCCGCCTGCGTCAGCCCATCGAGCAGATCAAAGTAGCCCAGCGCATCCGGCAGCGCGGTCTTGTCGGTGGCTTCTCGGCTGCGGGCCGACACCACCACATGGCCATTTTTGGCCACGAGGCTGCGCAGCTCTGTCAGAAACGCCGACGTAAACAGATCCGGCGTGGCGCGCAGAAAGACAACGTCGAACTCACTGGGTCCCGTCTGAGCCCGCAGCCCGCGCACCAGGTCGGCACGGCTGACGCTGCGCACGGTCACGCCGTCGCCCGGCTTCAGCACCGAGCCGCGATCCGCGCCATCGGTCTGCAGAACCAGCACACTGCGAGCGCCATGCTGGCTCAGCAGAGCGCCGCCTTCGGCATCCCCTCCGATATCCAAGACGCGACGAATGCGCACAAGCGGAGCCGCATACAGATAGCGCGCCAAGCGTCGGTGACGAGGGCGCAAGCTCACCGCGGTGACGTCCGAGGAAGCGCCGCCAGCGGCGGAGCGGGTCGAGGCACTGCCCGATCCAGAACCAGATCCAGAAATAGATCCACCGACGTGGCTGGCCGAGGCAGAAGGGGAAGCAGGCGAACTAACAGATGGGCTGGTGTGCTGAGACATTAGAGGTAGCTCGATCTAAAGCGGAGGTCATGTGTATCACAATCCGCTTCAAGGTGGCGATTTCACGGCGGATTCGGGCGCGCCGGATCCACTCGGTTTGACTTCAGACGATCGGCGGCGAATCGGTCGGGCCGCCCGAATAAGCCCGCTCGACGCGCGGCGACGCGGCGCCTGCGCTGGACGGCAGCTGAATGCAGAAGCAGGTGCCAGAGGCGGCGTTCTCAAGACGGATCTGCCCTCCGTGGTCCTCGACGATCTCGCGCACAAAGGCCAAGCCCAAGCCCGTGCCCTGTGCTTTGGTGGTGAAAAACGGTGCCCAAATCTTGTCGCGCAGCTCGGCTGGAATGCCTGGCCCGTCGTCGCGGACCCACAGCGTGATGCCTCCGGTCTGCGGATCAGGCGCTGCCGTGATCTCGACGTGCTTTTTCGCCGAATGTGTCGCGTCGCTGACGGCCGCACAGGCCTGCACCGCGTTCTGCGTCAGGTTCAAAAGGGCCCGACGAAGCTGGTTGGCGTCGACATGCACGACCTGCGAGCTCAGCGCGCTGTCTTCGCCCGACGCTGCCAGAAGCTCGACCGAGACATGGGCCGGAGCCAAGGCCGCTGCACTGTCGCGCACCTCGGCCAGAAGCTCGACCAGACGAACGGGCGCAAGCTGCGGCCGTGGCCGACGGGCGTATTCCAAAAAATCGTTCACCACCGCTTGCAGATGACGCAGCTCTTTTTGTACGCGCTGGACATAGCCTCTGGCCGCTGGCAGATCGGGCCCATTCACCGACGGAGGATGGCCAGGTTCATGCTCGCCTGCTTGCGCTAGCTCTTCGGCTAGCAGCCCGGCAAAAAGTTCCATGCCGCCGAGGGGATTGCGGACTTCATGTGCGATCCCTGCCAGCATCATGCGCAGACGCTCGTCGCGAAGCAGCAGATCCTTGCGCATCACGTCGAGCGCACGCGCTAGCTCGGCCACTTCATCGCCGCCGGACCCACCCGGCGCCGCCAGCGGACCCGGCTGCCAAACCGACTGATCCAAGACCCCGGACCCCATGCGACGAGCGTCCTCGCGCAGGCGACGTAGCGGACGCGTGATGCGCAGGCCAAGACCGACGGCCAAAAGGACCAGCAGCACCGCCCCGAGCAATCCGACGCCAAGCAGCGTCTTCCGCAGGCCCAAAAGGTCGCTGTACAGGGCCGCGCTGCCGTCGACACCCAGGGCAAATCGAACCGCTGCGCTGGTATCCGTGGGACGAATCGGTGCGAAGCCTGACTTGTACAGCGCTCCGTCCTTGCCGCGGAACAACACAGAGGAGACCGCGCGGGAATCGCTGCTTGTTGCGCCAAACACGCGACGAAGCTCGACCTGGCTGGTCTGCAAGCTGTAGTCGCGGCTGCCGATCGGCAGATCGCCGCTGTCCACACGCGCAGTTCCGTCGCTGGCAAACAAATAAACACGCGCCACTCCCGCGGCATCGCGTACCTCGACCAGCTTGCGACGCAGGTTGCGATAGGTACGGCTGTTTTCGTCTCCTTCGGCCAAGATGGCGACGCTGTCTTCGCTGATCTGCGCGGCTGTCACCGACGCGAGTGCGGCCAAGCGACGCCCAAGCTCTGCTTCGAGCGCACGCGCCGCGGCGATATGACCCAGCACGGCGAACCCAGCAAAGGTGAGCAGCGCAGGCAGCAAGATGGCCAAAAGGAGCTTGGCGAGCAGCGAGGCGCGCAACATGGGCGGGCAGTATGGCACGACATTGCCGACGAGAAGCAGGCCCAAGCTCGTGATATATTTGGGACCGTGCCGATTCCGAAGCGACCGTCTGCAAAGCCCGCCCAAGCGTCCAAACAAGCGAAGAAGCCGAGCCGCAGCGCAGGCCGCAAGCCGGCTGCCCAGCACGGCAAGCCCGCAAAGAAGCCAGAAGCTGCCGAACCCGCGGTGAAGGCGAAATCGCCAAGCCCGCCGACCCTCAAGCCGGCGACCGCGCCGAGCGAGCCAAGCCCGCCGAGCGAGCCGCGACCAGAAAAGCGCGAGCAGCCCCCGACGGACACAGCGCTGCCGACGACGATCCTGCCGACGCGCGTGGGCGAGCTATTCCGACTGAACGAGGCCGAGCTTCGCGTGCTGCAGGCGCTTCTTCAGTGCTCGATGGAAAAGACGGTCTTCACCCTCGCCACCGAGCTTGTGCTGCCGCTGCCGCAGCTTCTGTCGCTGCTGGCGCCAGAAGGCGTGCTGCGCGGCCGGGCCTTGGTGGAAGTATCCGATGGCGCGGCGCTGGGCTGGGCTTTGCCGTCGGATGTCGTGCATGCCGGACGCGGTCTTGCTTTGACGCTGGTGGCCTCGCGCCAGGCAGGCCACGGCGTCGACGAGCGCACGCTGTTCTTGGCCACTCTCCCAGGGCTGTCGTATCTGCCCGCCCCCGCGGTTGAAGCGCCCTGGGTACACGATCTAGTCCCGACCACAGGTGCCGAGCGGTGGTCGGAAAAGCTGCCTGCGACCCTCGTCGACCTGCTGCGCGAAAACGGGGCCACGCCACAGCCCGCGCTGCTGAACTTGGGCGGACTGCAGGGCGAACAGCTTGTCGCGCTGGCTCAGGTGGCGCGACAGCGACATCAGCGCCCCGTGGTCACGCTGGATGGCAGCGCACTGGCCGGCTGGCCACAGCCCCTCATCGCGCAAGCCCTGCGCCGTCTGCGACGAGACACCGATCTGCGGGGCGCGATCCTGTTGCTGCATGACGTGCGTGCGCTCGGCAGCGCCTGGCGAGCGGCCTTGCTGCCGCGTCCTTCTGGGCAGACTGCTCCGCTTTTCGTCGCAAGCGACTTGCCTGCGCTGCCTCTTGGAGTGCTTCCCAGTGGACTGCGTGACGAAGCGGCGTGGCACGTGGTCTCGTTGACGCTGCGACCACAGCCGCTGCCCAGCCCCGCGCCTCAGGCGGCACCAGCCATCTCGGCAGCACCGAGTGCCGACGCCAGCGACGAAAACGAAGATCCAGCGGTGGCAGCGAGCCGACAAGAAGCACGCCGGCAAGCAGCCATCGATGCGGCGCGAGCGATGGGACGACCGATTCCCAAAGAGCTGCTGACGCCGACCCCGGTGGCCAAGCCCGCCCCGGCGACGACGGCCGCTACAGCGACGACAGCGACGGTTCAAGCGCGCCCAGCGACGCAGCCCGAAGCCGCCGCCCCAGCGCCGACACCACCAGCCAGTAAGCCGGCAGCGAGCCCGCCGCCAAGCCCCGCCGTGGATGCGGCAGCGCGACGAGCCATGAATCCTCGCCTGGCCGCAGCGCTCGCCGCCGCTGGACTGCCCCCGCCTGGGTCCGACGCATACGCCAACTCGGAATACGCTCAGCGACGGGCTGCGGCACGGGCTGCAGCCGCCGCAGAGCGTGAGGCAGCTCCGCCCCCCGCCAGTGTCCCGGCTGCGACGACTCCGCCTGCGGCCCCGGCAGAAGTGGCTGCGGTCGCGGTGGCGGCCCCAGCGACGACACAGGACGGCCCGGCAGACATGCCGACGACGCAGTCGACGCCCGCGCAGACCGCTTCACCGACACAAACCGAGGAAGGCGCGCCCCTGCCATTGGAAGCCGAGGCGCCGCTTGAAGAGCTGATTCGTGTGGCCCGCACGACACCGAACAGCGCGCAGCGCGTCGAGCTTCTGCGCAAGCTGACCGGCGCCCGTCACTCTGCGGTGATCCAGCTCTTCCGCACCTTTGTCAGCAGCCCGCATCCCGGTGTGCGTGAAGCGGCCGAAGGCGGCATGAGCTCGCTTTTTGGCCCCAACTGGAACCGCAGCCGCAACATTGCGCCGCCTACACAGCCCCCTCGCACCGACGACGGCGGGCGTGGACCTGGCGGCGCATTCTAAGCTCGACGCCGTCTCAGGTTCCGCAAAGACGGGCCTAGCTGGCCGGCTTCTGCGAGACGATGACGCAGTGGATCGTCGTCTGATCGCGCGGAGAGATGGCGGTGATCTGAAACCCCGCCTCGGCCAGCATGTGCTTGTACAGCGACAGTGGCTTGTACACGTTCAGCCCGAAGTCGTCATACGGCAGATAGCTGTGTTCCCAGGCGATGGCGAGATCGGGATTCTGGTCGGCGAGCGGCTCGCAGATCACCAGACGTCCACCCGGCGCAAGCGAGCGGAAGGCCTTGCGCAGAAGGGCCCGGCATAGCTCGGGCGGCCAGTCGGCCAGCACCCGCGAGAACATCACCATGTCATAGCCCTGCGGTAGCTCGTCGAAGCGGAAGTCGCCGGGAATGCCCAGCACGCGATCGCTGGCCCCAAGCCGCGCCGCCGTTTCGCGGAGCATGTCGATCGGCGTCGGCAGGTTAAACACCGTGATGTGGATCTGCGGAAAGTCGCGCCACAGCTCCATGGCCATGGTGCCATCGCCGCCGCCGACATCGAGAAGCTGATGCACACTGCCGAAGTCGACGTGCCGTCGCAGCACAGACAGCGTCACCAGCGCCGTGTTGCGCATCCATTCGTGCAGCAGCGCGATGTCGGCGGGCGCCGTCGGTGGATAGCGAACCGCGTACTCAACCGGTACACCGCGCAGCGTCGTGTACAGCGCATGCGCCATCGAAGCGCGGTAGTAACGCAGGAACTCGCGATAGAAATAGCTAGCGTGATTGCCCGCCGAAAACATGCGCGCCACCGCCGGCCCCAAGCGGAAGCGTCGCGTGTGTGCGTCGCGCTCGCCGTCGTCGGATGCAGGCGCGTCGGCGACCAGCAGGCCGGTCAAGGTCAGCGCATGCAGCCACTTGCGCCCGCGATGCCGGTCCAAGTGCAGCCAGGTGATGATCTCTTCGCTGGTGCGCGGCCCTGACTGCAAAAGCGACGGCAGATCGAAATCGAGAAGGGACGTAAACAACACATATCGCGCCCCGCCCGCGAGGATCTGATAGAAGCTGTCCTCGACATCACCCGGCGAAAGAGTCGCGCCGCTGCCGTCGACGACAGCATTGCCCACAACGACACTGCCCGCCGGGTGGTGCGCATGCAGCCAGGCATGCTGGTGCCCTGGGTCCTGCGTCCAGGCGGCGGCGGGCGGTGACACCGATGCGGACTCACTCTCGGCGTCGCGCTCGGGGTCAATCGACCGATCCTGTGGATCAGCCTGCCGTGCAGCCGGCTCGTTCTCTGTCGACGGGTTCTCTACAGAAGGATCAGAGGCTTGGCTCGGGTCTGAAGACACCGGGGTATTTTACGCCCGTGTCCGTCGCTGTCCTAGTGTCTTAAGCGCTCCGTCGCTGATTGAGAAGTGACGCGTTCAACAAGCGGACTCAACCGGACGCAAAACCCCGCCCAAATGGACCAGATTTGGACCAGATTTGGCGCGGGCTGCTGCCCGACGAATCCGGCCCGGCTGCCGCCGCTCGCGAAGGGAAGCGCACGGCCCCCCCGATCTCTTCGATCGACGCGCTCGCTGCGCGCGATTCGCCCGCCCAGCGTTTTGAAGTCAAAGCGAGCGGGCCGGTATTTGGCCTTACTGCTGTACTATGCGCGCCCACAGGAAGCCCTGCCGACGACGAAGCAAGTTTTGGACATGCTGACGCTGAAGAAACTGCAGGACATCGCCAGCACGTATGGCCTGCCCGCGACCGATCGCACGCTGCGCGGATCGCTGGTCGATGCGGCGGCGCGGGCCAGCGACCTGCCGCTGGCAACGCTGCTGGGTGGGTACAGTCGCGATCGCCTGAAGGTGCTGTGTCGTGTCCTTGGTCTGGACGATCGCGGCAAAGAAAAGGCTCCGCTGGTGTCGCGCCTGCTGGATCCCGACGCAGCCCAGGGCAGCCTGACGCTGGCTTTGCCTGAACCTGTCGCCTCTGCCGCTGACGCAGCGCCCGCAGCGACCAAGCCGCCCAAGTCGCAGCAGACCCGCAAGCGTGGCAGCCCCGACGGCGGCGGCGATCTGGGCTTTGAAGCCAAGCTGTGGCAAGCGGCCGATAAGCTGCGCAACAACATGGACGCTGCCGAGTACAAGCACGTCGTCCTGGGCCTGATCTTTCTCAAGTACATCTCGGACTCGTTTGAAGAGCTGCACGAAAAGCTGCTGGCCGGGCAAGGCGACTACGCCGGGGCCGATCCCGAAGACGCCGACGAGTACAAAGCCGAGAACGTCTTTTGGGTTCCCAAAGAAGCGCGCTGGGATCACCTGCAAGCCAGCGCCAAGCAGCCCACCGTCGGCAAGGTGGTCGACGATGCCATGGTCGCCATCGAACGCGACAACCCCAAGCTAAAGGGCGTGCTGCCCAAGGACTACGCCCGCCCGGCCCTGGACAAGCATCGCCTGGGCGAGCTGATTGACCTTGTCGGCACCATCGGCCTGGGCAGCGCGCAGAACCGCAGCAAAGACATCCTCGGCCGCGTCTATGAATACTTTCTGACGCAGTTCGCCAGCGCTGAAGGCAAGAACGGCGGCCAGTTCTATACCCCGCGCGGCGTCGTGCGCGTCCTGGTCGAGATGCTGGCCCCGTACAAGGGCCGCATCTATGACCCCGCCTGTGGCTCGGGCGGCATATTCGTGCAGTCGGAAAAGTTCGTCGAAGAACACGGCGGACGCATCGGCGACCTGTCGATCTTCGGGCAAGAGAGCAACCCGACGACACGCCGCCTGGCTCTGATGAACCTGGCCCTGCGCCACATCGAAGCCGACTTCGGTCCCGAGCACGCCGATACCTTCCGCCGCGATCTGCACAAAGACCTGAAAGCGCAGTTCGTCCTGGCCAATCCGCCGTTCAATGATTCCGACTGGTATCGCGACGACAACGATGTGCGCTGGCAGTACGGCCTGCCGCCGCGCGGCAACGCCAACTTCGCCTGGGTGCAGCACTTGATCCACCACCTGGCCCCCGATGGCTTTGCTGGCTTTGTGCTGGCCAACGGCAGCATGTCGTCGAATCAGTCCGGCGAAGGCGACATCCGCCGCGCCATCATCGAAGCCGATCTGGTCGACTGCATGGTCGCCATGCCCGGCCAGCTCTTTTATTCGACGCAGATTCCCGTCTGCCTGTGGTTTTTGACCCGCAATAAAAACGACGGCAAGCGCCGCGACCGCCGCCGACAGACCCTGTTCATCGACGCTCGCAAGCTGGGAACGCTGGTCGACCGCGTCCACCGCGAGCTGACCGAGTCCGACATCCAAAAGATCGCCGGCACCTATCACGCCTGGCGCGGAGACAAAGCCGCCGCCCCCTACGCCGACATCGCCGGCTTCTGCAAGTCCGCCACCACCGCCGAAATCGCCACCCACGTCCTAACCCCCGGCCGTTATGTTGGAGCAGAAGAAGTAGAAGAAGACGGCGAGCCATTTGAAGATAAGATGCGGCGATTAGTAAGCGAGCTAAATGCGCATTTCGCAGAATCGGCGAAACTTGAGCTGGCTATTAAAGAGAATTTGAGAGGGTTGGGCTATGGCGGGTGAGTGGAAACGAGTCACAGTCGCCGATGTGTGCGAATTCATCGTCGATTGCGTCAACAAAACCGCGCCCGTCGTTGAGGAAATCACGCCGTACAAAATGCTTCGCACGACCAACGTGAAGGACGGGCGAATCGACAGAGAAGATTGTCGGCGTGTATCAAAAGAGACTTTCGTTAAATGGGTCCGGAGAGCTGATGTCAGGCGTGGCGATGTGATGCTAACGCGTGAGGCCCCGATGGGAGAAGTCGGTTTCGTCGACTTCGATGACACCGTCTTTCTTGGACAACGCCTCATGCAATATCGGGCAAATCCAACTCTTCTTGAACCGAGATTCCTGCTTTATTCGTTCTTGTCGAAGGAACTTCAGAACCGCCCACGTTGGACCAGATTTGGACCAAACGGCGGACGTTTTGCGCTGTTCCCATCGAGAAACAGCATCGCCGCATATTCTGGGTATTGAACGCAAGAAGTTGCCCAATGGACAAAAGCCCGCGGCATGCACCAGATTGTTCTCTCATGCGAGCGCTGGCCTCGCAGGACCGCGATGAACAACCGCGTTCGCCTGCGTCTGAACATTCCTCTTCCGCCCTGTCCCCTTTGCCGATCGATGCGCTGCTGTCCGATATCGCAGCGGCACTTTCGGCACAGGCAACGCGACCGGCCCTGGTGCTGGAAGCCCCGCCGGGTGCAGGCAAGACGACGCGCGTCCCCTGGCTGATCCTGGATCGGCTCGTCGGTGATGCAGGAGACGTCGTGGTCTTAGAGCCGCGGCGCTTGGCAGCGCATGTCTCGGCAGCGCGCGTCGCGGAAGAGCGCGGCGAGGCGCTGGGCGGGCGCGTCGGTGTCCAGATGCGCTTTCAGAGCATCGTCGGGCCAAAGACCCGCCTGCGCTATGTCACCGAGGGTGTCCTTCTGCGTCAACTGCAGCGCGATCCGCAGCTTGCCGGCGTGTCCGCCGTGATTCTCGACGAGCTTCACGAACGACACCTGGCGACGGATCTGGCCTTGGCGCTCTTGCGTCGACTGCAGCTTGGCCCGCGTCCCGATCTGATCTTGCTGGCCATGTCAGCGACGCTGCACGGCGAGCGAGTGGCTGAGTATCTGGGCGGCTGTCCGGTGCTGCGCGCCTCGGGCCGCGTGTTTCCAGTCGAGATCAGCTATCAACCGGGCGAGCCGGACGAGCCGCTGTGGCTGAAAGTACGCGCTGCGCTGCGCGCGGTCTTGGCCCACGACAGCCAAGCGGAACGAGACGGTGGCGACGTGCTGGTGTTCTTGCCAGGCGCCGCCGAGATCCGCCGCTGTCAGGACGAGCTTGCCGAGCTTGCGCAGCAGCGTGATCTGGATGTACTGCCGCTGCACGGCGATCTGCCCTTCGACGATCAGCGCCGCGCCGTGGCTCCGCGCAGTCGCGAAGGGGGGGCAGCGCGCAGACGCAAGATCATCTTGGCCACCAACGTCGCCGAGACCTCGCTGACCATCGACGGCGTGACGGTGGTGATCGACAGCGGCTTAGCCCGCGTCGCTGGACATAACCCATGGTCTGGCTTGCCGACGCTGCGCCTGCAGCCCATTTGTCGCGCCCAAGCGACGCAGCGGGCTGGTCGCGCGGGACGCACTGCGCCGGGACGCTGCCTGCGTCTGTACAGCCGCGTCGACCACGACAACCGCCCGGAATTCGAAGTGCCCGAGATCCGCCGCAGCGATCTGGCCGAGATGCTGCTTATGCTCGCGGCCACCGACGATCAAGACGGAACCGGCCGCGGGCTGCGTCCCGAGCAGCTGCCATTTATCGATCCGCCACCGGAAAGCGCTCTCGACAGTGCGCACAAGCTGCTGCGGCGGCTGGGCGCGACGGGCGACGACGGGCGTTTGACCGCACTGGGACGAAAAATGAGCGAGCTGCCGCTGCATCCACGCCTGGCCCGTCTGGTCCTTGCCGCTGCCGATCGCGGGCTGCTTTCTGACGGTGCCACCCTGGCCGCCTTGCTGTCCGAGCGCGATCTGCGCCTGGGCCGATCGAGCCTGACGTCGCGCGGCAGCGCCCATGCGCCGTCAAGCCTGCGCGCTGACACCATCGGCCCGTCGGATCTTTTGCACCTTCTGGATCTGCAGCAAGAAGCCGAAGCGCGGCGCTTCGATCGATCGGCCCTGTCGCGCATCGGGCGCCACGGGATCGATGCCGACGTCGCAGTCCGCGTCGATCGGGCGCGTCGACAGATCGCGCAGGCTGCTCCTCGCTCGCCCGGTTCCGCGTCGCCCGCTCTGCGCAGTGGCTCGGCGCAGCACGAACAGGCGCTGCTGCAGGCGATCGTGTGTGCCTATCCCGATCGCGTGGCGCGTCGTCGGGGCAAGCCGGGCCCCATTGCCAGTGAAGAGACCATCGAGCTCTCGTTGGCGGCGGGCGGCGCGGCTGTTCTGTCCGCGGGCAGCATCGTGCGCAGCGACGAGCTCTTGGTCATTGTCGACGTCGAAGATCGCAGCGGCGGCACCGCAGGACGCGCAGCAACACCGACTTCGCCCGCAGGCAGCCCCACAGTGGCTGGCGGCAAGACCGTCGTGCGACTGGCCAGCGCGGTCAAACCTGACTGGCTGCTCGATCTGCCGGCAGCGCCGCTTTCGGAATCAGAAGTCATTGCGTGGAATGACACCGCAGAGCGGGTCGATGTCGTGCGCAAGCTGCTCTATGAACAGCTCGTTCTCGACGAAGATCGTCGCCCGGCGGGCGGCCAAAGCGCCGCAGAGGTAGCCATCCTGGCGCAGCAAGTCCACGCCGCGCAGTTTGCCCCATTTTCCGACGGGGAAGCCCTGCCCGCCTTTCTTGCCAAGCTCGCCACCGTCCAGGCGCACGCTCCCGAGCTGGGCATCGCGCCCCCGTCGGACGCGCAGCTTGCCGAAGCGACACGGCAGCTATGCCAGGGCCACAACAGCTTTGCCGATCTGCGATCGCTCTCGCTGATCGATGGCCTCTTGCAGCTTTTGGAACAAGCGCGACGAAAAGAAACCGGTGCTTCCGTCGACGAGCGCCCTCTGCGAAGCGAGCTAGCCCGCTTGGCCCCCGATTCCATGGTGCTGCCAGGTGGTCGCCGGCTTCGCATTCACTATGAAGCCGATCGCCCGCCGTGGGTGGCATCGCGACTGCAAGACTTCTTTGGCCTGCGCGAAGGGCCGCGCATCTTCGGCGGTCGCGTGCCGCTGGTGCTGCAGCTTTTGGCGCCCAACCAAAGGCCCGTGCAAGTCACCACCGACCTCGCCGGCTTTTGGCAGCGGCATTATCCGGCGCTGCGACGAGAGCTGGGCCGTCGTTATCCCCGCCACGCTTGGCCGGAAGATCCACTTTTGCCCGCGGAATAACCGGACGCTTCAGACGCCGATGTACAGGCGGTTGCCGAAGTTCGGCTCTAAGTTCGCCTCGAAAATCTTCTGCGCCGCGCTGTCGATGTCATAGGCGACGCGACGGAACTCAAAGACCCGGCTCTGATCGTCATAGATGCAGTAGCTGGCGCGGTTGTCATAGTCGCGCGGCTGCCCGACGGAGCCGACCGAGATGATGTACTTGTAACCAGGGCGAATCTCGAACTTCTGCGCCACCACTTCGTGAACTTCGTGGCGCGACA
>CAZKOY010000031.1:0-41655 GCA_964554495.1 uncultured Myxococcales bacterium | reverse complement strand
TGGCCTTGAAGTCGCTGCGCGAGCCCGATCGCGAGCAGTACGTGATCCTGATCACCGATGGCGGACCTGGCTGCGGCACGATCGATACATGCAGCGGTACGGTGATGCAGCTTGAGAGCGGCGTGAAGGCGATGCCTGCGGTCTACACATTCGTCGTCGGATTCGGCGGTGGTCTGGGGCCATCCGAGCAGATGTGCCTGTCGCAGATGGCAGTGGCAGGGGGCAAGCCGGCCGCGACGGCCGAGAAGTTTTACAAAGCAGACAATGCCGCGGACCTCAACACCGCGCTGGCCGAGATCGTAAAGGTCATCGGCGGCGGCGGCGACGTTGGGACGGGCGGCTTCTGCGATGACACCTGCTACAGCAATGGCTGCAAGACGCCGGGCGATATCTGCGTGGGTGGTGAGTGCTCGGCGAATCCATGCGCGGGCGTGGTCTGCCCCAAAGATCAGTACTGCTACACCGACGGAAAGTCGCCGGCCACCTGCGTCCGCGGCTGCACCAAGCCTTGTCCGCGTGGCACCCGCTGCTTGATGGGATCGTGCGCCAACGATCCATGTCCAAGCTCGTGCCCGGCGGGAACCGTCTGCGATTCCAGCGTCAAGCACTGCGTTCGCGATCCGCTGTGCGGCATGATGGCTCCCGACGAGCAGTGCAAAGGCACCAGTGCCTGCCGGGCCGGCAAGTGTGTCGACGATCCCTGCCGCTTCATCACCTGCCCCAAGGGCACGCGCTGCTTGCCGTGGGAAGGTACCTGCGATTGGATCCCGCCGCCGCCCGACGACATGATGGAAGAAAAGCCGATGGGCGACGACGGACCCATCAGCCGCCGCACCGGCTGCAGCACGATTCCTGGTGGTGCGACCGGGGCTTCAGCGGGCGCAGCGGGGCTGTACTTGCTGGGTCTCTTGGCTGCCCGTCGTCGTCGTCGCGCGTCGTAAGCTTCAGCCGCTGCATGGCTGCCGGGATGCGGCAGCCTGCTTGCTTGCCTTCGCTGTGTCCCGCCTTTTTACTTCGGCCACTTGTCGATTAGCTCGCGCAAGAACACCACGGTTTCTTGTGCGGCTTGCACCGGGTTGTACGCGGTGTCGGCGATCCCTGACACGACCTTTGTGATGTTGTGATCAACGGTGCCCATCTTCGACCACACCGAGACGGGCGCTGCGGTGATGTACGCCGAAAATGCGTGATGGCCCGAGCCCGGACGTTCACCAATCAGGTGAACAATCGAGCGCATGCTGCCTGGCATCCCGACGCCGCTGTACAGGATCTCGCCAAGCTGATAGCCGGCGCGGACGCGACCGTTGCGCACCACGAGGTGGATCGGGGACGCGCGAAAGCCCGCTTTGTCTAGCTCGCTGCGCAGCTTGGTCAAGTACGGCGCCAGGTGCCCATCGTCGCTGAGTGCCAGCGAGCACAGGCCATCCGAGATGAGGATCTGCACATCGTGCCGATCGGCGCTCATCGCCTTGGTCGTGCGCACCTGCTCGATCGAGCGAGCGTCGATCTGTTCCCCAGTCGGTGGATGCCAGATGTAGTCCTTGCGATCGCTGGACTGCGTGCGCACTTCCAGCGCCATGGGCACGGACTGCACGAACTGCGGGCTGAATTCCACCCACAGGCTCTGCCGGCCATCTTCGTACAGGCGACGGATCTCGCGATCCAGCGTCGGCTCTAGGTCGGCTGGCGAGCTGCCATATTTTTCGGCGATCCACACACCGCGGCCTCGGATCTTGGCAAGCTGCACCTGTCCTTCGGCATAGATCTCGGCCTGCGTGCGCGGATCGCCTTTGGCCATGCGGTACTTGTAAAAGACCCACAGCGGATCGCCGAAGTGTTCTGTGGGCTGCCCGCGCGAGTCGATCACGCCGAGGCTCTTGAAGAAGTCCCACATGCCATCGCTGACTTTGTACCCAAAGCGCTGGCGGATGCGCACGTGGTCCTGAAACGCGGTCGTCAGATAGCCGAGCATGGGATCGTTCTTCGTCGGCAGGCCCATCAGATACGCGGGGTTTGCCGGCATGATCTGCTCGATGCACCAGTCCAAGTCGTCAAGCGACACATCCATGTGCAGCGTCGAACAGATGTCGAGGCCGAGCGTAATGCCGTGCAGCTTGCCCATGACGGTGTCTTCCAAGCAGCAGCGCACAAGCTGCTCGCGGCTGCGAAAGACCTCTGGCCCGATGAAGCCGGCCACATCGTTGACGTGGACCCACGGCGCTTCCGGCTTGCCCGCGGCGCGCTGGGCTTCGGCCACCTTCTGCTTGAGCGCGCGAGCAAAGCCGTACTTTCGCGACTCCAGCACGACCATATCGACGCCTTGATCCTTGCCGTTGGTGAAGTCGGCGCCTTGGCCTGTCTCGAAGTACAGCCCGTACTTGCCGCTGCGCGTGGCTGCGTGATCGAGCATCTTCTTCACGCTGACATCGAAGGTTGCGTTCGCGGCATCGTTACCCGCGAGGCTTTGAAACCAAATGCCCGTCGTGCCGGGGGCCTTGGCCTCGACTTCAGCCTGCACATCGATGTGCGCGAGCACGCAGTGCGGCAGCAGTTCTTCCAGCTTGAACGTGCGCAGGACGTCGAGAAGCTGATTTTCGATGGCGCTGACGGACTGCGGCGCGCTGGAAACCGGATTGCAGCCCAGTACGACATCGCCGACGGCGTAGGAAAAGCCATCGAAGACCTGCCACAAGATGTCGTCGACATCATCCGTCGGTGAGTTGGGCTGAATGCGTGCGCCCATATAGCCCTTCTGTCCGACTTGGCTGCCCGGCAGTGCGTGAAACACTTTCTTGGCCACCGCGATCAGCTCGTCATTGCTGAGCAGCTTCACGATGCAGCCGATCACATCGCTGGACAGGCTGGGTGCGAAGCTCTTGATCTCGGCCTCGCTTTGCGAGAGCAGTCGTTCGCGAAGCTGCGACAGCGTCCAGTCCGCGACGCGTGTACCGCTGGTGGCCGTGGTCTTTTGGATCAGCGCGTACTGCTCATCGAGAATCAGTGGATGCGCATCGAGGTCCGAGATCCGCGTGTTGCCAAGCAGCAGGCGAGCGTTGCTGCGGCTCTGTGCATCGTCTCGCGCCGCGGCGACACCGATGGCTTCATCGCCTTCTTTGTAGTCGTTGGCAGCGCCGATGATCTGGCGATAGCGCGAAGCATCAAAGCCACCGCGCGTCCGCTGAAGATAGGCAAAAAGATCCTCGCCGGGCCGCACATCGGTGACTCGCACCGTCGAGCCAGTTTCGGGGTTCTCATCTTGGTTTTGGCTGCAGCCGGTACCGATCCCAAGTGCCGCCACTGAGCCGGCCGCCATCACTCCCAAGAAGCCACGCCGCCGAAGCGCTAGCACCGGCCGCATGCCTTCGGTGTCTGCGGTTTCCTGCGGCGTGTGAGCCGGCTGCACCGCACCGGCTGCGCGGCTGCTGCGCATCGCCGAAGACGGAGACAAAGGAGATCGACGAGCCTGCGTCCGATCCGAAGAACGAGCCGGCACGAGCGAGCGAGACGAGTACGCCATGGGAAGCCTCCGAAGCAAGCAGACAGAGCACAGTGAGCGGCAGATTCCCACCGTCACGGCGACGCATCATCGAAAGATGCCTCGGCGCGGTCAAGCTCTCTGGCGAGGGAACGCGGTTTTGGTTACGGCCTGCGCCGATGGCCTGCGCCGATGGCCTGCGCCGATGGCCTGTATCGAAGCCGGCGGCCCATGTGTGCACAGAGAGCGCCGACCGCTCGCAAGCCGCTTCCGGCAAGGCCATCGCAATCGCCGAACTCGGCGAAATCGCCGGCAAATCGGTAGTGGGTCCTGGACTGGATGCGTGATAAGGTGAACAGACCACGCGTCTAGGTAACCCCTGATCGAGCGGTCTATGGGAACGAAAGAAAACACAACAGGCAACCGCGAGCAGCGTCCCCCCGGCCCGACAAGCAAGAGCGCCGGGGGACCCGCCCCGGCGAGCGCAGCCAAGGGCACAGGCGGAGCCTCACCCGCAGGGAAAAGCAGTGCGCCCGCAGCGAAGTCAGCAGCGGCGGCTCCCACTTCGATTCCCGCGGTCGCTGAGGTCGATCCCGATGAGCTAGTACGACGCGCCGAAGGGCAGCGCGGTCTGCAAGCGGCAGAGACCTTGCTTTCTGCTGCTCTGGCGTTTCGCCGTCGCCCCGACGTCGTCGCTGCGGTGCATTGTCTAGAGCGCGGCCTGGGCGAGCTGCAAGAACAGATCGAGACCCCACCGGCTGCGCGCTTGGGGGCTGAGCTGGAGTTTCAGCTTGGCATCTTGTGTGAAGAGGAGCTGGGCCGCTTCGAGGATGCACTGGTTCACTTCCAGACGGCATTCAAGCTGCGACCCGACAACCTAGAGCCGCTGCGCCGTGGGCGCGGGATCTATCAGTCGCTGGGTGACATGGACATGGTGGCGCGGCTGATCGAGCTGCATCTGGCCAACCTAGTCGCCAATGAGACCAAGTCAGGTGTGGCCTTAGCGCTTGAGCTGGGTCAACTGAAGCTGCGTCTGAACGATCCGGCGGGCGCTGTGGAAGCCCTGCGCGGCGCGCTGCGCATGCACAACGACTCCAGCAATGGCGAAGAAGTCCCCGAGCCCTTGCTGTCGACGCTGGCGGATGCGTATGTGTCGCCGGACTATCAGCCCGGCATGGCTGAAAAAGACCAGGCACGGCGCCACGCCAGCGAGATCTATCTGAGCCTGGCCAAGCGCTCGCTGGATCCGAAACAGACCGGCAAGACCGATGGCGAGGGCGATAGCAAGAAGGGGGATGACAGCGAGCTACGCGAGAGCGAACGCAAGGCGATCCACTTCTTGAAAAAAGCGCTGGAAGCGGATGCCCGCAACGTCACCGCGGCCGGTCTGCTTGAGACGCTGTACGGTCGCTTGCCCATGGCGCAGCGCGCCAGTGAGCTGATCAAGCTGTACAAGAGCGGGGCTCGCGTCTCGCGGCGTGGACCGAAGCTGCGCAAGCTGTACGAAGAGAGCGGCATCGCGATCGACTATGGCGCGATTATCGACGCCTGCCGCACGGGCCTTGATGCCGTGAATTCCGTTGAGGAATGGACAGAGACGCGCGACACCATGAAGCAGATGCTGGAGAAGTCCGGCGATCTGTTTGGTCTTGCCGCGCTGCGCGAAGAGGATGCGAGTGAAGCCGCGCTGCCCGAGGAGCGCGCAGAGCTGCTGATGCAGGCCGCTGATCTGTATCAGCGCGGCGGCGATCAAGAACGCCACATTGCCTGCTTGAAGCAAGCGTTTCATGAGCTGCCGCTGCACGCGGATGCGTTCCGCAAGCTCAATGATTTCTATAAATCGCGACGTGACTTCATCGGTCTGGCCGTGCTGCAAGAAGCACGCATGGCCGCGCAGTTCGAGACCGCGAAGCTGGATCTGGCCAGCTATGCCAAGCAGCTTGAGGAACTGGCTGAGCTGTACGAACGGAAGCTGCAAGACGTCGCTTCAGCAGCCGCGATCTGGCGACGCATCGACGAGCTTCTGCCCAGTGCGCGCTCGCAGAGTGAGCGCAAGCGCTTGGCACAGCGCCTGTCGCGCATCGACCAGCAAGTGCGCGAGCTGCAGATCGAGCTAGAGCGACTTTCGGCAGATCAGGTGTCTGAGCGCGTCGAGCTGCTGCGTCGCTTGGGGCAGTTGTTCCGTGAGCTGCACGAACCCAAGCACGCCGCTGCGGTCTATGAGGAACTGCTCGGCCTGAGCACCGATCTGCCTTCGATCAAGATCCTGATCGAGCTGCGCGAGCAGAGCGGCGATGTGCCGGGTCAGCTGGATCTGTTGCGTCAGCAGGCCGGTCTGGTCACCGATCGCGCAGAGCGCTTGTCGCTGTTACGCCGCATGATGGCGCTGTGCGATCAGCGCATGCTGCAGCGCGGCGAGAGCATCGATGCGCAAGACAGCCTGGGCATGACGATCTGGGTGTGCCGCGCGCTGCTGACCGAGCTGCCAAACGATCGCGATGCACTCAAGCGTTTGTCCGATGCGCTGCAGCTTCTCGGCAACAAGAGCGAGCTTGTCGATGTGTTGGAGGCCTATCTAAAAGTCGCGCCGACTCCACGCGAAAAGCTCGGGCTGCATCGCCAGATCGCCAAAATTTCGGAAGACAACGAAGACTTGGCGCGCACGGTCTCGCACTTGGAACGAGCCGTTCGGATCTGTCCACCGGGTCCCGAATCGGAAGAGGTTCTGTGTGAGCTGGCGCGTGTCTATGGCCGCCAAGGGCGTACCGAGCTGGCCGTTCAGACGCTGGAGTTGTGTCTGAAGCAGAACCCACGCGCCGGGGCTGAGCTGCAGCGGCTGCTAGGGCGACTGACGCAAGAGAGCGATGATGCAGTGCTGCTCGACAAGAGCGTGCGCGCATTCCGAGAGCTCTTGTCACGAGTTCCCGACGATGCCGAAGCACTGGCCAGCCTGCAGCGGCTATTTCGTCGCCGCGGTGAGTGGGCTGAACTCAAGGCTGTTTTGGAGCGGCAGCTTGCGACCAACGATCCACCACTGCCCTTGCGCGATCGTCTGAGCGTCGCCCTAGAGCTGTCCGAGGTCTATAGCGAGCATCTCAAAGACCTACGTGGAGCCGCAGCGCTGATCGAGCGAGTGCAAGCGGAGACTCCTATCGTCGATCTTCGCGTGCATCGTCGTCTTCGCGTCCTGAACGAAGAGCTCGGCGAGTACAGCAAGGCTGCACGCTACGCCGAGCGCGAGCTATTGCTTACCGAAGACCCGGTCGCGCGCATGGAGCGCGCGTTCGAGATCGCGACGATGTGGCAGTCGCGGGCCAAGGACAACGACCGCGCGCTTCTGGCATACGAGCGTGTGCTGCAGATTGCACCCGAGCTTCCAAACGACGCCCCCGAGGCGGCGAACGTTCGCCTGATCGTTCTGCAAGCGCTGGAGGCGATGGGTCAGATGTTCATCGCTGCCGGTCGCTGGAGCGAGGTCGTCTTGATCGGTCAGCGCCGCTTGAGCATGGCCATCGATCAGGGCGAAGTCGTGCCAGCCGCGATGATCCTGATCGAACTCGCGCAGATCTATGAAGAGAAGCTGAGCCAGCCCGCCGATGGCTTCGCGCTGCGGCGTCAAGCCTTTGAGCTGGCGCCGCACGTCGTCTCGCTGGATCAGCTGAGCGATCTGGCCGGCAAGTTCGGGCTGTGGCGTGAGCTGTGTGATCTGCACGCCGGCCGCGTTGAGCAAGCCATCGCAGCAGGTGAGGAACCGCCCGTTGAGTCAGCCTTGGCTGCGACGGCGATATTTGAGAAACAACTGCAGCAACCTCTGGCTGCGTTCCGCTTGCTGCAGCGCACCCTACCGCATACGCCACAGGTCGCGCTTGCGGCCAGCACACCGGGGACTGCGCACGCCACGATTCTGACTGAGCTACGTCGGTTGGTTGGTGCATATGGCGTTGCTGCTAAGCCCGATGACTCCGAAGTGATGGAAGGCGTGACCATCGTTCGCGAGCTGCAGCTGCTTTATCGCGAGCTGGTCGATGAGCTATGCCGGCTAGAGCAGGCTGGCAGCGAAGAGATCGCGGTGCGTCTGCATCAACTGCTTGGCGCGTCAGCTCGGCTGCGCGAAGAGGTCAACAAGGACGTAGGCGGCGCACTTTCGGATCGCATGCACGCGTTCACGGTAGCGGGTGAGCGCGATCACAGCCGAGACGCGGCAGCGGATGCTGTGTTCGCAGAGACGATGCGCGAGATCCATCGCCTAGCTGCGCTTTCGAACCAGATCAAAGAAGCGATTGCCATCGACAATCGCCGTATGGAACGAGCGGGCAATGATCTGCGCAAGCAGCAGATCGCCTGCGACCACGCAGCCTGGCTCGACGAGCAAGGCGGCGATCTGCAACGCGCACTGAAGGCTTGTCTGAAGGCGCTGTCCTTGTGCGAAGAAGGCAGCGATGCGCAGGCCGAGATGCGCGGCCGACTGGTCCGCTTGGGGCAGAAGCTAGGGCTTCTGGCCTGGGATGAAATCGCTCGTGCCGAGCGCAGCATGGCAGGCAGCAACCCGCGCGTGCTGCAGAAGCGGCTGGTGTATTTGGCTTCGCTGTGGCAGCACTGCGCCGGGGATTATGTGCGGGCACTTGACGCCGCGGGCCAGGCGTATCGCTTGTGCTTTTTCCCAAGCGGCCTGCCGCAGGGCGCAGGGGCCAAGTCAGGTCCGCCGCTATCTGAGCTGGTCCTGCTGAATCCCGATGCAGATCAACAAGCTGAGCAGCGCAGCATTCGCGCGGTGCTGGATCGTATCGCGCTGTCCGCACCCAACGACAGTGAAGGCAACGCCAAGCTGACGGCGCTTCTGGATAGCTTGACCAACCAGTTGAACGAAGCGGGGGCTTCAACGCTGGCCGCGCTGGTTCAGTTAGATGCGGCGCAGGTCGATGAACGGCGCAGCCGCTTGTCGCAGGCCGAGCGTCGCTATCTGGATATCACCAAGAACCCACAAATGGCCGAGCTGGCGACGCAGCAGCTTGAGCGCCTGTATCGTCAGCAGCGTCGCTTCAATGATCTGGCCGCCCAGCTTGAAAAGCGTCGCACGACTGCGCCGGCTTCCGCTCAGTACGGCATCCTGCTGGACTTGGCAGAGCTGTATCGCGAGACCAACAAGTATCAGCTGGCCTTGAACAGCTTGAGCCAGGCGCTGTCGCTGAATGCGCACGATGACGCGCCCTATGCACTGCAGGCTCGCATCTTTGAAGCGCAGCGCATGTGGCCGCGCGCGGTCGAGGCATACCAAGCAGCAGCTCAGCGAGCACAGAGTGGCGAGCGCGCAGCGCGCAGTCTGCTTGGCGCCGCCGAGCTCTGCGAGCGCAAGCTGAACCAAGCGTCAGAGGCCTTGGATCTGTATCGTGCAGCGCTGGGGCATTCGTATTCTGCGCAGAGCGCTGCCATCGGAAAATCGGGCAAGCTCGATCCTCTGGTCATCACCGATCGCGACACCGCATGGGCCGGTGCAGAACGCTTGCTGCGCAGCGACAAAGCGCTGCGCGATCTGCGGGCGTTGGACGCGCTATATGTCGATCGCCTTTCACACACGCCTCAAAGCGAAGTGGACGAGCGGGCCGGCTTGCTGCAGCAGCGCTTGGACCTGCTCGCTGAGCTGCGTGGCAGTGCCGACAAGTCAAGTGACGATGGCGATGCGGACAAATCAGCGATCGTCCAGACCATTCGCGAGCTGGCCATGCTGCGTCCACAGGAGGATGAGCTGCTGGCCAAGCTTGAAGACCAGCTGCGGTCTTTGCAGCAACTAAGTGCGGCGCGCGACATTGCCCGGCTGCGCGCCCAAGGTGCGGCGGCTCGCGGTGCCGATGCATCGACGCAGGCCGAGCGCTGGCTGCATGTCAGCGAGCAGGCGTTGGCCTTGCCCGATCTGCGCGATGCAGAAGCGGCACTGAACCAAGCGCTGAAGCTCGTGCCTGATTCGGTCGTGGCACTGCGCGCTTATGCCGCGCTCAAGGAAAAGACTGGCCAGGCGGAAGAGCAAGTGGAAGCGCTGCTGCGCGTCGCCCAGGCAGAGTCACGCATCGAGGATGCAGTGCGCGCCGAGCTGCAGGCAGCGAGTGTTCTGCTAAACGCCCTGCGCGATAGCACGCGTGCTCGTCAGTTGGTTGCCGGTGCTCTGCAACGCGCGCAGGCCAGCCGATCGGCGGCCGCCGTGGCCGCGGCACACTGGAATCTGTTCGAACTGGAACGCGACGCTGGCGAGATGCAAGCAGCTAGCGAGGCAGCGAAGCAGGCTCTGGCTGCGGGCACTGTCGGTGTGACACAAGCCGCTGAGCTGCACGAGTTTCTGGGGTTGCAAGCACAAGAGCGCGGCGACACAAAGACGGCGCAGCAGCACCTTGAAGCCGCTCTTGGCCTGTCCGCGGGGCGCCTGCAAGCGACTCGCGCGCTCACCGACATCCTGCAGTCGACACAGGCGCATGCGCGCATTGATGAGCTGGTCCGCGAAGCGCTCAAAGCGGCGAGCGAAAATGCCGACGAAGCCTTGGATGGGCGGCTGCACGCAGAGCTTTTGCGCAAGCAGGGCTCGGCGCTGCAGGCGCTGGGGCGTCTGCGTGAAGGCTATGACGCGCTGCATGCCGCTGAAGATCTGCTTCCCGGTGATCTGCCGCAGCAAATTCAGCTCGGCGAAGCGGCGTTTGCGCTGCGTGAGTATCCCATCGCTGCGCAGTATCTTGGTGGGCTTCTGGCTTATGCCGGTGAGGCCAGCTTGTTGCCTTCCTCGCTGACACGGCAGCAGCTTTCAGATGGCTTGGATCACGCGGCGGTCGCCGAGCGTGCTCTGCAGTGCAACGAACAAGCGCGGCAACTGTGGCAGGCCGCGCTGCGTGTGCAGCCGGATCACGCAGCATCCGCCGAACATTACCTGGATCTGCTGCTAGAGCAGGGGGACGCAGCCGACAGCAGCGAAGCTCAGGCGCTGCTCATCGGTCGTGCCGAGCGCGCCGCTGTGGCGGGAGATGGCGTTGGCGCGGTGCGCGCGTATCTGCGTGCAGCGGATCTAGCGCGAGAGATCAGCGGCGACACAGCTGCTGCGCATGCTCTGCTGATGCGTGCGTACGCGATCGCGCCTGGCATCAAGCGGCCGCGGCCCGAGGGAGCCGAAGAAGCGAGTGGAATTCACAGCGCAAGTCAACTGATCCCGCTTGCGCCAGAGCAAGCTGAAGCACGCAGCGAGCTTTTGAACAAGCTGCTGGCCAGCGCGCTTTCGCTGAGCCTGATGGGTGAAGCGCGGACCTATGCCGAGGCATTGGCGGAAATCAGCACGCTGCCCGATGAAAAGAGCACATTCCTGCGCCAAGCTGCTGACTGCGCACTGCGCGAGGGGCAGTCTGAGATTGGCAAAGGCCTGCTGCTGAAGGCGCTGCGTTATGCCCCCGGCGATCTCGATCTGCTGAGCAAGCTGGCGCCGCTTTTTGATGACAGCGAGGCAGCGTCGATGCTGGGCGCGATGCTTGTGCAGAGCGCGAGCACGATGTTCCAGGTGCCGAGCAGCACGCCGGCAACACCCGAAGAGCCTCGTGAGCGTGCCGAGCAGCGCGTACAGCTGTGGCGGCATTTGGCCGGGGTGCAGGTTCGCTTGGGAGAGCTCGAAGCAGCAGCCCAGTCGTACGATCAAGCACTGGCCGTTGCTACGCGCTTGAGTCCAGCGATTCGCATCGAGCTGCGTCGCGCCGCACTAGATGTCGTCGAGGGGTCAAGCCCTGAGCGCGCTCGCGAGCACCTGCGGGCGCTGCTGGATGCGCAGGGCTTGGAACGCGAGCTCTTGTCACGTCTGCAGGCCCTAGAAGAGCAGGCAGGGCAGAGCAGCATGGCGGCGCGCATTGCCCAGGTCCTTCGCTTGCTAGAGCAGGCGAGCGGCGCGACGCTGACCAGTGCAGCGGGACTGGCGCTGCCAGCGATTCCTGCCGGTCTGAAGCTAGACGACACCGAGCATGCCCGCTGGGCTGTGCCCGAGGCGCGTCATATGGCAGACGTGTTTGCGGCGCTATGGGATGGCATCGTGGGTCTGAAAGCGCCGCAGCTTGACTCGTTTGGTGTGGCGGGAAATGACCGCGTTGTTCCGTCGGAAACATCGCCCGACGATGTCGCGCGTAGCTTTGCTGTGGCCAGCCGCGTGCTAGGCAATCAGCGCAGCTCGATGTACCGCGTGGGCTGGCAGCAGTTCGTGCTGCCGCGCGTGTCAGGGCGCATGCCGGCGGGCTTGATCGTCTCGCCGGGCTTGGCCAAGCACGGCCTGGGCGATGTGCAGTTCATCCTGTCGCGCGCCGTCGAGAGCCTGCGGCCCGAGTACATCCTGGCCATGTGCTTGCCGCCGCGCGAGCTGACGCAGCTTCTGGGGCTTGCGGTGCGGGGCTTCCACCCGCGGCATGCGCGCACGGCGGGCGAAGATGTCGCAGCGTGGAAGCGCGAGCTGCCGTATCGCACGGTCAAGCGCTTGGGCGAGGTCTTTCGCGATCTCGGCGAGCTGTCGTTTTCGAGTGTGGCCTGGCGTCGCGCAGTACGACGCACGCTGCAGCGCACAGCCGTCTTGATCTCGGGCGATCTTTTGGCCGCGGCCAACGTGCTGCGGACCCTCGATCTGCCGATTGCTCTAGGCAGCAGCAGCAAGGAAGAAGCCCAGGGTATTCACCTGCGCTTCGACAATGCCCCACGCGGCAGCGATGCCGGCCGCGAGTGTGAAGCCGACATCCGCGATCTGTGCAGCTTCTTCATCGACCCGCAGATGTCTGCGCTGTTCGATCGGCTGCATCCCCCCACAAGCTCGACCTAAGACCGAAGACAGCTAGGCCCGCGCCGACTAGAACGGAATGTCGTCGTCGGCAGCCCCGCCAAAGTCGCCCATATCGGCTGCGGCCGGAGCAGCAGGCGGCGCATAGGCTGGCTCGCTGCCTCCGCCTCCGCCTCCGCTTCCTCGTCCATAGCTGCGTCCACCGCTGCGCTCGCCTCCGCCGTAGCCACCACCGCCGCCACCATAGCCGCCACCGCTGGGTGGACCGCCATAGCCCGCTTCGCCGCCCCCGGCGCGTGCGCCGTCTTCAGCGCCACCGCGGGGACCCGACAGAAAGACGACCTGATTGGCAACGATTTCGGTGATGTACTGCTTCTTGCCCTCTTTGTCGTCCCAGCTACGCGTCTGCAAGCGGCCGTCGATATAGACCTTCTGACCTTTGGTCAAGAACTTGCCGCAGTTTTCACCGGCTTTGCCCCACACGACGATGCGGTGCCATTCCGTGCGCTCTTGCAGCTGTTCACTGCGATCGCGGTAGCTCTCAGAGGTCGCGATGCGAAACTCGCAGACAGGCTGTCCCGAGGGAAGGTACTTGAGCTCTGGGTTTGCTCCCAGGTTGCCTACCAGGATGACTTTGTTGACGCTACCGGCCATGTGCTTTTCGCCTCGCTCGAAACGGAATGAAGAGGGCGGCCATCGTGTCCGGGTTGTCGGCGCGCGTCAAGCGACCAGATCGCGCGAGGCATGTGATACCTTGCGACCTAGACGACCGTTCGACGTGGCACCGTGGACCACCGCGGTGCGGAGATGAAGGTTCTGGGATCTTCAACGTCTGGGACATCTAGCAGGAATCAAGCGGTATCGAACAAGGAGAGACGCATGCGCTTTATGGCTCGCATTGCTGGTTCGCTTTTGGCCTCACTCTTGGCTCTGACGCCGCTGGCTTTGGCTCAAGCACCAGCCGCGGGTGGCGCGACGCTGTCCGTCGACAAAGGCCAAAGCTCGGTGACCTATACGCTGGTCCACAAGTTTCACAAAGTGAGCGGCGTATCGAAGCAGGTCGAAGGCAAAGCGCGCATCCTGCCCGATGGAAAAGTGCAGGTGATGGTGCAGGCTCCGGTCGAGTCGTTTGACTCGGGCAATAGCAACCGCGACGCGCACATGAAGGAAACAGTTGGCGCCGCCACGCACAAGACGGTGTCGATCAAAGCGCTGGGCGAAGGCGTGACGATTCCGACGACCTTCCCTGCAACCGTCGAAAAAACGTTCAAAGGCGAGCTGAGCTTCCACGGCGAAAAGAAGCCGATCGATGTTCCCGTGCGAATCGTGTTCGAGAGCGCAACCCAAGCCAAGGTGACCGGCGAGTTTCAGATCAGCTTGGAGGCGTTCAAGATCGAGCGCCCAAGCCTGATGCTGGTCAAAGTCGACGACGCACTGAAGCTGGAAGTGAGCCTGATCTTCAAGTCCTAGACGCCACGTCTGAGACGCCAGAGAGGACCTGCTGATGATTGCTCTGCATCGCATCTCTGTTTCCGTGGGTTCCGCGCGTGCGCGCTCGCTGGTCGCTGCGCCGTGCCGTCGCTTCTTGCTTGGCCTGCTTGCCTTGCTGCCGCTTTTGGTGACTGGGCCGGGCTGCGGTCATGTCGATATCAACCAAGAACCCTCGTCGGCCGCGGGCTGCGAGCCACCCCAGGCCGAAGATCTGGAACCGCAGCCGATCATGCTTCCCGGTCGCCGCTGCGCCGCCTGCCACGAGAAAGGTCACCAAGCCGGCCGCCGCGTCTGGACCGCAGCCGGCACTGTGTATGACCGCCCGGACTCGCCCTGCAACAGCGGCGTGGTTGCTGGGGCCAAGGTCGAGATCGCGGACGAGACCCGCAAGGTCTTGGTCACGCTGTACACCAACAGCCGCGGCAACTTTTATACGTCGGAGCCGTTGCGCTACACCGGCATCATCGTGCGCGTCAGCAAAGACGGAAAGACGCGCGAGATGCAGGGCGCAATGGGCAGCACGGACTGCGCATCCTGTCACTATCCCGGCGGCTCGGCGGGCGGACGCGTCTACTTGAATTAGCGAGCTCGTGAGTGCGCAGAAGATGGTCAGCGTGCTTGCCAGTGAACCTGCCTGATGAGGGCCGCACGCCGACCCGCCAGCACCGCGAAGTGTGATACAACGCGGCCCTCATGGCCCTCATCCCATATGCCCACCTGCCGCCGCCTTTAGATCCTCCTCTCCTCGTCGCTGAGCAGCCGCTTGAAGAGTACTACTGCGGGGATGCGCGCTGCGACTGTGCTACGGCGCATGTGCTGTTCGTTGGCGTGCCGATGACGATCGATCTGGGGACGTGTCGCGTCGACTATCTGAATGAGCAAGAGCAGAGCTCGCAGGCGCGTGAAGTGCTGCGGCAGACACTGCGTGCGCAGCTTGAGCAGGGCGCGATCAATCCGCTTCGCGAGCACTACCAAAAAGTGCGCGAGTACGGCCGTGACTGGCACTTCCGTTACATGGACTGGACGCGCCTTCAGCCCGGCGAAGTCGTGGCATGGGACCAGGTGTTTCGTCATCTCGGCACACCGATCTACACGCTGACTAAAAAGGGCACTGCGGACGAACGCAGTGAAGCAGACAGTGCGGGGGACGAGGTTCGCTTGGGCTTGGCTGATGCCTACTGCGTGCTGCCGCGCTGCGACTGTCAACGCGTCGTGTGGACGGTGGTGACCGCGCCCAAAGACGGTACAGCGCTGCGCTCGCTGGGCACGGTTGAGTACAGCTTGGCGACGGGACAGCACGCGGTGCTGAGCACTGCGCCCGGCATGGATCCCAACCACCTGTTTCTGCTGGTGAACAACTTGCTGCAGGTGCGGCCGGACTTCATCAGCGAAGCGCAGCAGCGCTATGCCTTCTTGCGTGAACAGCTAACGCCGATTGTTCAGCTTCAGCGCAGCCAGCGCATGCAGGCGCGACATAATCCCGCAACCGTGGGCCGCAACGACGCCTGCCCGTGCGGCAGTGGTAAGAAGTTCAAGCGCTGCCACGGCAGCTAAGAGTGTGTCGGAAGAAAACGGCGCGGCACGCTGTGGTGCCTGCGGTCAGATGCGGTAACGCAGGATGACCTGGGCGTTCAGGTTATCGAGGCGGCCGGTGATTGCGCCGAAGGTGTTGCCGGTGCGGCTGTCGATGCTGGTCGGCGTGCCGCCACCTAGTACGTTGTAGATCATCACCATCAGATCGATGCGCTGGCCAGTCAGCTTTTCCAGGCTGAAGCTGCCCTGCAGATCGAGCGTGAACTGATCGGGCAGCTTGAACTCGGACCACACTGTCGGATCGTTGGCACGTGCGCCGATGTTGGTGCCACGCGGCGAGCGGTACAGGCTGAAGCCGTTGTCTTCCGGGCTTTGGAACACCCGCCACTGCGGAGCGCCCGTGCGGTACTGGATGCGGGCGCTGACGTTTAGGCCGAACGAAAACGAATAGTCGATCGCGCCCTTTAGCGTATGGCGATAGTTATCGCTGAGCGCGCCGTAATAAAACGCGTTCATGCGTGGATTCTGGCGGTATGCGCTGAAGTAATCGCTGACGTTGCCGTCGGAAAACGCCAGTGTGTACGAAGCGATGATGCCGAAGTTGCCAGGGTTGCCCTGCAGCCAGAAGTCCAGGCCATGGTACGTGCGCTGCGCATCGTCGGGCGTGCCCGCTTCAAAGATGCGCCGACGCATGCCATCGCGATAGCCGATCACGCGATTGCCTGCGGGATCCCAGATCTGGTTGATCTCTTCGTTGACCCACAGATTGTCGTACAGGCGATAGGTGTAATCGATGCCCAGGACCGTCTCGGCGATCACCTCGCGGCGGATGCCAAGGCCGACCTCGTCGAGAGACGGTGGCTTTACGCTCTCGGCGAAGAGCTGACCGCCGGCTCCACCTGAGCTGTTCTGAACACTGAATGTCTTGCCGGCAGTGTCCCAGCGCTTGAGCGTACTGGCCTGAAACGGGTTGCCCTGATCGGCGATGTACGCGTTGCCGACGTCGTTGTGACGGCCATAGTGCGCAGAAAGCAGCGTGCTGCGATTGTGGAACACGTCATAGACCAGCGACAGGCGCGGGCCATACCCAAACAGTGTTCCCAGTCGCTTGCCTTCGAAGTCGTACAGCAAACCGGTGTCAAAGCGCATACCCGGCACGACGGTGAGGAAGCGCTTGATCGTCCAGCGATCTTGCAAAAAGAAGCCGAGGTTGTACGCCTCGGCCGTCGTCGTCCAGCCTTCGCCGGCCTTGCCTCCTTGCGGCAGGCTTTGCGGGTACTCGGTGACTTGGTTGCAGCTTGCGTGCGTCGCGGGATCGGCGGGGTTACATGGCGTGCCGGGGATGTTGTCGGTCCAACGCAAGCCGCCAGCGACGCCGACGTTGTGGCTGTACCGCATGTACGCAAACTGCACGCCGCCCTTGATGTTGTGCGTGCCCGACTTGCCGGTGGTGCTGTACATGATCGTCGGGTCGACTTGGATGCGGTACTTGGTCTCGTCGTTCCAGCCGCCCGAGCTATTGCCATAGGTGACGCCGTTAAACTGATCGGCGGTGCGCAGCGTGCGCGAGGCGGTGATGCGATCGGGCAGACCGTCCTCGGTCTTTTTCTGCGTGTCTTCCAGGCTGCGCTTGGTCGTGAAGCCCGCCTGCATCTGGAACAGCCACTTCGAGGACAGCGCGCTGTCAACCAGCAACACCAGCCACTCGCCGCCGCGATCGATCATGCGCTCGGCATCTTCGGTGACCGTGGTCGAAAGCAGCGAGTTCTGGATCTGGTTGCGATCGATGTTGAACGACAGCGAGATGCGCGTCGATGCCGTGGCCTGCCAGGTCAGCTTGGCGCGACCCAGATAGGTGTACGTGTAGCGATAGCGATCGGTGTCTTCCGTCGTGCCGTACCACGGGAACGGCGGAATCGTCGCCATCGCGCGGTTGTAGTTGAACTGGAACGATGTGAAGAACCACAGCCGGTCTTTGACGATGGGGCCGCCGATGTTGGCGTTCACCGAATAAAAGTCGCGCACAGCCGGCGGTCGATCATCGTAAAGCAGCGTGCCGTTCTGCTGCGGAAGCTGCGCGCCATAGCGGATGTTGCTGTTGAACGCGGTCGGCTGCAGCGTGAAGCTGGCGTCGAGCGTGAACTTGTTGCCGCCCGAGCGCGTGACCATGTTCTGCACCAAGCCCAGGCTGTTGTACTCGGCGTCCATCGCGCCGGAAAACAAGCTGAACTGCTCGACCGCGTCGAAGTTCATCGGCGAGCTGATGCCGCCGGTCACGATGTCGCTGGTGTCCAGGCCATCGACCAGATAGCGCGTATAGCGCGAAAGGCCACCGCGCACCGACGGCGAGTTGCCCGGCCCAACCCCCGGAGCAAGCTGCGCCATCGCCTGCACTTGGCGGAACACGGGCGTGCGCTGCACCTTGGTGTTATCGAGCACCGTGGTCGTCACGGCGCTCTCGGGATTGAGCACTGGGTTGCGCTTCTCGACGATCTTGGTCGTCTCTTGCCCGACTTCCAGATCGACGTCGGCGGCGGCCAGTTGACCGGCCAGAACGATGATGTTGCGCTGCTCGATGGGGACGAAGCCCTCGACGCGCACGGTGAGCGTATAGACACCAGGCGGCAGGCTGTCGAAGCGATAGCTGCCATCTTCCTGCGTCATGACCGTGCGCTTGCCACCGAGCAGCGCCTTGCTCTTGATGGTGACCGGCACTCCAGCTAGGCCATCTTTGCTTTTCGATCCGGTCTGGATCTGCACGACACCGCCCATGCGGCCCGTGACTTCGCCGATGGCCCAGGCATCTTGTGCCGCAAGCACGATCGGCAGTGAGCCCAGCGTCGCTAGAAGCGGCAGCGACACGTGGATGCTGGAGCGCCCCCAGCGCGACGAGAACAGAGTCAGTCTTCTGCGCGCCATGGCTACTGCGTCTTTTTCTGGAACAAGCAGTGGACGTAGTAGTTGGGCAGTGGCCTGCCCATGCTGTCCTTGGTGATCAGCGCATCCGGCTGCGTCTTGAGCTCCGCAGCGCTGCACAGCGGTCGCGGCGCCACCAGATCCGATGGCTCGCTGGCCGCGCAGGTGACTTTCTTTTTATCGAAGAAACGCAGACGGCAGACCGGCGAATAGCCGGGGTCTTGGGGCACCGCAGAAAAGATCGCCAAGATGTCGGCCGTGCGCGCTTTCTTGGGATCCATCGGTGCCGTCGGATCAGGCAGCGACACCGTCGCGTTGGGGATTGGGTTGCTGAGCGTGGCGCTGGTCGGCAGCGGCACTTCGCTGATGTCGACAAAGAGCTCGTTGAGCTGCGGGCAGACCGGGATCGGTGCTTGGCAGCGACCGCTGCTGCAGATCTCGTTGGCTGCTGCGTTGCATTCGCTGGTCATCATGCAGCTCTTGCCCGTGGGATAGCGCAGGATGTCGGCGCAGGCCGCGGGGTCGGTGGTCGTCGGCAGATCGCCACCGTCGATGTATCCACCCAGCAGGCCGCGCAGCCAGTGCTGCTGTGGGAACTGAAAGCTCGCGTTGGGGTCGCCTGGAAACTTCGGGTACTGCGCCATGCTGCCGCTTTGGAACGGGCAGGACTCGTTGGCTACGGGCGTCTTCATCAGCACCGTGGCTACGCTGACCATCGGCCAGTCGCGGAAGGTCACGCGGCCGGCGCGGATGTCATCGCGCGACGGGATGCGAAGATCCAAATTGTACGGCGCGTTTTCTGGAAAGGTCTTGGTCTCGCGGCTCCAGCCAGCGCGTTCGAGCAGCGAGCGCTCGCTCTTGATGTCATTGCAGCCCATGCGCGAACGCACCGAGTCACGCAGTGCCACCGGCACGACGACGTGGAACGGCCGATAGCTGGAGACGTTAGTCGGTTCGCCGGCCGCGCCGACCTGAGCGGGAAAGCTGCCGTACGAGACAACTGGATACTGGCGGTCGGTCAAGTAGTTGTGGATGCGCGCATCGTAGTTGCTGCGGCTGATCGCTTCGGCTTTGCCTTCGCCTCCGTCGCAGCCAGTGACTTGGTACACCGACGGGGGCAGCGCCTTGCTGGGGTCGGCGGCGTTGCTCAGGTCGAGCTGACTTGCGGACAGACCGCCCATGTACCACCACGTCTGCCCGTCGATGCCGTTGGTTCCGCCTCCCAGGCCGCGTCGCGGTGCCAAGCAAGGAAATACGCTGTTTGGCCAGCTTGGCGGCTTGGCCGGTCCACCGAACGCCGTGTCAAAGCCGCTTGAGTCAATCGTGCCCTGATAGGGGTCGGGGGCGATGAGATCGCTGCAGCCCATAAGAGCAGCGGGCAGAGAGGCCGAGAGCAAGAGCAAGCCAGGCAGGCCCAGCGGAGCGCGAAGCATTGGCATGCGCCGCGTTTACCACGCTGGTGCCCTGTCGCTCAATGCCTTTCCCACGGCATCTTTACGGCATCGGTCATTCGGGCGGCTCAGGCTGGCCGCTTCAGATGTCGCTGGGCTTCTTCGACGGTGTCGAAGTGGGCATGGCGTAGCTCATAGCCAAACAGAATGCGCGCCGCGCCGATCAGAAGCTGGTTGACGGCCCGCTGCGGCAGCTTGGATCCGACGAAGGCGACAAAGGCATCCGGGCGAGCTTCGCGCAGGTAGTCCAGCACCAAGCGTCGTGAGACCGGCCCGAAGGGCTGTCCATCGCGCTGATCGATGAGCAGGGTGACGCGCTGCGTGCGCGCTCCGATCTGATCGAGCAGCACAAGAAACGGCGGCACGTGCTCGGGCAGGATCAAACCATGCGGCTCCCAGTGCAGGAAGGCACCATCGGTGTAGTAGCGGTGCGGGCCGATCTGTTGCCAGCCAAGCATGGGCTCTTTTGACTATGCGCCTTTCCCCAGCAGCCGGTCTAGAGGCAGTCCTTGTCCCCCCGCGCGCGGGCGCCGCGAGCGCGGCTGGCCACAGGGGATCGTGATACCGCACCAGGCGACGAACAGGCTGCGCCCCGCCCGGCCTCAGCAGACGTAGACCAGGCGTCCGCTGTCGGTGACATGACAGCTTGCATACGCGGGGCGATCGCTTCCCGGCACCACACCGCGGCCCGGCAGCAGACGCAGTGCGCGTTGACGAAGCGCTGGCTGCTGGGACAAGCGGGCGTGGACTGCTGCCTCGAAGCGGCCGAAAAAGTGTTCCAGCACCACGTGCATGGTGCGCTCGCGCTGTTCCGTATCGCTCGACGGTGCGGCGGTCTCGCGCTGGGCGGCGTGCGCGCGGAGCACGCGTCCCTGTGCTTCCAAACCTGCGAGCTGACGACCCGAGAGCCCGGCGCGCACCAGCACATGTGGCTGGTTTATCGCTGCGGCCAGAAAGCGTGCGATGCCGTCGGCGACTGCGATGCCATCCGTCGGGCGCGTGTCTTCGTCGCAGCCAAAGGCGGCAACGTGCGGGCCCGTACCTTCGCTGCGCTCGACTGCGGCGCGATACGCGGCCAGGAGCAGAGCACCGGTACGCACCGCCTCTTCATGCTGCACCGGCATCGGCACGGGGATCGAAAGCGGTGGCACGGACGGCGACTCAAGCTCTTGCGCTATGCGCAGCACGGCACGACGAACCTCGGGCCGCAGACTGGCTTCGTTGCAGAGCTCAGCGTGGTCGTGGATGAAGCTGAGGATCGGCGCGAGGGCGCGCAGGCAGCCACGGCGGTCTTGCCTTGGCTGCGTGCCCATGCCCAACAGATCGCGGGCCCGCGTCAGCAGCAGCGAGACCGTCTCGGCGCACGGCGGTCCTTGCAGGCTCGCCGCGTGCGACGTCGAGGGCAGCCGGGGGGATGCGGATGCCAACAGCCGCTCGGCGACGACGGGCTTGCTGCTGCGGGCGATCAGGCGCTCGCTGTCCTTGGCTACATCCCTGGCGAGTTCGGGTCTTCTGCTCATGGGTGACCTGTGCCTATGTGGGTAATGTAGGTCTTACGCTGCAGGGTGATCGCCGAGCAGGCAAATTTTTGGCTGGCTCCACGCGATCATCACGGCGTAGTCTCTGCCCCGCAGGCCGCCTCTTGTGGCCGCTTCTTGAATGCCAATTCTCGACGGAAAGCGCGCAGAAAACCGCGTGCTCAGCGGCTGCCTTCAGCGTTGCGATTTCGTTCCCCACTTGCCCGCGGCGATCCGATGAAGCACGAGAATTCTTTCAGCACGGCTCAGGCGTTTTCTGCGTGGTATCAGCGAGCGTCCCGCGCGATGAACGGCCGCGATCTGCTGATGCTGACGCCGCCTGGCATCTTCAGCATCATGCTGCGCGGGGCGCGCGATCGTCTGCGCGGTATCAAGCTGCCGCCCTGCGATGATCTCGACGCCTATGATCCAGACCTGGTGTCGGTGTTCGCCGACGTGGCGCGGGCCCTCTCTCGCCATTACTTCCGCTTGCAGGTGCGTGGTGTCGAGCACATTCCGGCGCAAGGTGCGGCGCTCTTGGTCGGCAATCACAACGGCGGTGCTCTGCCCTTTGACTCGCTGTTTACGGCGCTTGCGGTCTATGACAGCCAGGGGCCGCAGCGCATCCTGCATGGGCTGGCCCACGATGCCGTGTTCATCGATCCGCGCATCCGCGGCTATGCCCTGCGCCTGGGAGCCGTGCGAGCCGGGACCGGCGTCGCCGAGCGTGCTCTCCAGCGACAGCGCCTGCTCTTGGTCTATCCGGGGTCGGACTGGGATGCGTGCCGGCCTTTTTCGCAGCGCGACCGCATCGAGCTGCATGGGCGACGCGGCTTCCTGCGCTTGGCGCTGCGGACCGGTATTCCGATGGTGCCCGTGGTATCCGTCGGCACCCATGAACAGCTTGTGATCTTGACGCGCGGCGAAACGCTGGCGCGCGTGACCGGCATGCATCGCTTGCTGCGCGCTGACACGCTGCCGATCGCGCTGTCGATCCCGTGGGGCATCAGCCTGGCGTACCTGCCGTATCTGCCGCTGCCGGCGCAGACCACGCTGTCGTTTGGTGAGCCGATCCGCTTTCCCGATGTCCGCCCCGAGCAGGCCGATGACGAAGCGATCTTGGCCCGTTGCTATGACGTGGTCGAGCGCCGGATGCAGGCCATGCTCGACGAGCTAAGCCGCGATCGTGTTCCATTTATCGGCACTCGCTGAGCGCATCGCGGCAGCGTCCACCACATGCCCGCGCGCTGCCGCGCCTTGCACGCTGGCTGGTAAACCGCGAACCTTGTGAGCTCCGTCAATTGACCTGCCGACGACGGCAGTGATAGGGTCACGACGTGGCAGGTCAGACGATGTTCGCTGCAAGTCAACCTCCTTCGACTTCTCTGTTACGCATCCTCATCGCCGATGATGAACCCAACCTGCGCAAGGTGCTGGGCTCGCTTCTGCGCCGTGAAGGCTATGAAGTCTTGGAAGCCCGCGACGGTGAAGAGGCGCTGAGCACGCTGGCTCAGTGTCAGAGCAGTGGTCGCGAGGTGGCGTGTTTGATCACGGATCTGCGCATGCCGCGCATGGATGGCATGACGCTGTTTCGTCGCGCGATTGCCGAGTATCCCGAGCTGAAGATCATCATCTGGACCGCCTATGGCCGCATCACGGAGTCCGTCGAGGCCGTCAAGCACGGCGCCTTCGACTACATCGAAAAAGGCGCGGACCAGGACTACATCCTGCAGGTCGTGCGCAAGGCGCTGTCGAGCTTCGAACTTGATCAAAAAGCCGAGCGCAGCGATCCGCGCAGTGGCAGCGTGCCCAGTCACTTGGGCCGCTTCGGCTTGATCGGCACATCCTTTGCGCTGCGGCAGTGCTTTCAACTGATCGAAAAAGTCGCCGACACCCCGTCGACGGTGTTGATCACAGGCGAGAGCGGTACCGGCAAAGAGCTGGTAGCGCGGGCTCTGCATGAACACTCCAGCCGCAAGAGCGAAGCGTTCATCAAGATCAACTGCGCAGCGATTCCCAAGACGCTGATGGAATCCGAGCTGTTCGGCTACGAAAAAGGCGCGTTTACCGGCGCGGTCTCGCAGAAGCCGGGGCGCTTTGAGCTAGCAGACAAAGGAACGCTGTTTCTCGACGAGATTGGCGAGCTGCCAGTCGAGATGCAGGTCAAGCTGCTGCGCGTGCTGCAAGAGTCCGAGTTCGAGCGCGTCGGTGGCATCAAGACGCTGCGCGTCGATGTGCGCGTGATCGCCGCGACCAACCGCGATCTGGTGCGCGAAGTGGCGCTTGGCAACTTCCGCGAAGAGCTGTTTTATCGACTGAACGTCGTGCCGATCTCGCTGCCGCCCCTGCGCGAGCGGCAGCAGGACATTCCGCTTTTGGTCACGCACTTCATCGCCAAGTTCAATGAGCGCTTGAAAAAAGCCGTGACGGGCATTGCCCCCGACGCGCTGGATGCGCTGGTGCGGTATCCGTTTCCCGGCAATATTCGCGAACTGGAAAACATCCTAGAGCGCGCCGTGCTGTTGTCGGACAGCGCGGTGCTGGGTCTGCGCGATCTGCCGGCGGCCGTCTCGGTGATCCCAGGCAGCGTGGCGATGCCACCGGTTCCGGGAAGTCCCCCCGTGGTCGCCATGAACATCGGCTCGGCTTCATCGGTGGTGGCCGCTGCATCGGTGGTATCCGCTGCGCACGCCGTCAGTGCGCCGCATGCAACAGGGGCTGTACCTGCGTCGGCGGTTCACGATCCAGCCAGCGGTCCCAGCGCCGGCCCACGACCCGCGTCGTCGCTGAAAGAGATTGTCCGGCTAGAGACCGAGCGAGTTGAGCGCGAGATGATTGTCAAAGCGCTGGAGCAGACCGGCGGCAACGTCACGCAGGCGGCTCGTCAGCTGCGCATCAGCCGCAAGAGCTTGCAGACCAAGATGAAAGAGCTAGGTCTGCGCGAAAAAGGGCAGTGACCAGCCCATACAAAAGGAGACGATCGATGCGATCCACATGCCTTCGTTTCTGGCTTTTTTTCGTCGCGCTCAGCGGTGGGGCAAGCCTGTCGGCTTGTGGTGGTGATGGCGGCCCAGGGACTGCGTGTCCAGCCATCGCGGCGGCCAACTTCAACGTCACGGTGACCGACAAGACCAGCGGAAAGCGCATCTGCGATGCCAAGGTAGAAGCCACCGACACCGCGAGCATGGAAAAGGCCACGCTGGATGTCTTCGGCGATGCCAACAACTGCGGCTACAGCGGTGGATTTTACGAGCGGCCCGGCACATTCACCGTGACCGTCAGCAAGGCAGGCTATACGTCGCAGACGCAGATGGGCATCAAGGTGACAAAAGGCGTCTGCAACGTGATGTCAGCGCAGCTTTCGTTTTCACTGTAGCGCGGCGGACCCGCGCTTACTTGAGCGCGTCTTCCAGGGCGCTGATCAGCTCAGCGCTCTCGGGCTCGACACCGCTGCCGAAGGCCTTGCGCACGAGGCCGTCTTTGCCGACCAGGTATTTGTGAAAGTTCCACTTTGGTGCGCCGTGCTTTTCGGCAAGCCACTTGTAAAGCGGAGCGGCATCGGGACCGATCGTCTTGCTTTTTTCAAGCAGCGGAAAGGTGACGCCGTAGCGCGTCTTGCAGAATGTGGCGATGGTAGCGGCGCTGCCCGGCTCTTGCCCGCCGAAGTCGTTCGATGGCACGCCAATCACGACGACGCCGCGCGCCTTGTAGCGCTGATGCAGCTTTTCCAGGCCTTCATACTGCGGGGTGTATCCGCACTCCGATGCCGTGTTGACGAACAGCAGCACCTTGCCGCGATACGTCGACAAAGACAGTGGCTGACCTTCCAGCGTGCGGACGTTTAGCTCGTACAGCGCAGGTGCAGAGCTTGGCTTTGCAGAGGTGTTTGTCGGATTGGACATGGGGGCGGGCTCCTTGGCTAGGGCCAGGACACAGGGCAGCGCAGGCAGCGCGAAAAAACCAACAGCAAGCAGTCGCAGCATCATGCGGCGCGTAAGATGCCGGAAGGCAGAGCGGCTCGTCATCTGGTTTGTGAGGGATGGTTTGGCAGGGCTGCAGCAGGCGCTGGCTCGATGCGCGGGGATGCCTGCCTCAGCGACGGCGGTGCAGCGCGAAAAAACCACCGACCACCATCAGCAGCAGCGCAGGCACGATGCCGAGCAGAGCTTCCTCGGTGCTCATGTGCGAGCCAACCGCGGCGCCGGCCACCAGCGTGATCAGAAGCGCGCTGCCCCCGACGAACGCCACCAGCTTTCCCAGTCCGCCGGGGCGCAGCTTGATCCGTCGCGGCAGGCCGATCAGCAAGCTGAGCAAAGCCAGAGCCGCACCGCTGTACACAAGCAGCGTGCCGCTTTGAAAATCGCCCAGCCGAAACGCCAGCACGACCAGCCACAGCCCGATGCGCAGCGCCCAGCGCACCGCAGAAAGCCAGCGTGGATCGGTGGACTCATCGGCGACCTGCGCGTGCAGCAGCGTGTGCCGTCCCAGCCAGATCAGTGGCACGGCTGCGGCTGCTCCCACGATCAGCGACGTGAAAAACGCCGGCCCCGAGAACCACTGCACGCTGTGCCAGAACAGCGGCGCTGAGCCCAGACCGATGACAGGCGCCGACAAGCCCGCCGCGATAAGCGCCATGCCCAGCGCGCGGCGCTCGCGAGCCCACAGAAAGTCGAGCAGCGACAGCACGATCGCCTCGATGCCAAAGGCGATCTGAAGCTCGTCGTGCGACGCGGCGGCGTCATAGGCCGCGCAGTACAGGCCATAGGCCAACGACAGCCACGTAAATGCCAGATCGAAGGCGCGCTGGCCGTGAACTTTACGCTCGCTCATACCCCCCTCTGCGCGGCGCGTTGGCGTGTTGCTAGGGGTGCTTCTTGAGCCAGTCGTTCATGAACTGCGCGCTGCGATCCCAGCCATCGCGAAGCTGCTTTTCAGACGTGCTTTCTAGCAGGCCGCCGACGCCGAAGATCTTGGCTTCGATGGTGATCTCGGCGATGCGGCGAATCTTGCTGTCACCGATGGGCTCGATGCGCATCATGCCTTCGTTGCGCAGCTTGTCGGCGAGGGTGCTGGGCGTCATCTTCCATCGCCAGACGCTGGTCTTCTTGTCCAGCTTGCCGTCTTCTTTGTAACCAAAGTTCGACCCCAGAAGTTTGGCGATGGGCCCCGGCATGTCCATCTTGGGCTGGCCGCTGATTCGTCGAACAAGCTCGGTGTCGTTTTCGGTCTGCTCGACGATATTGAACTCGGGGAAGCCCAGGTGATTCTTGAACAGCGCGGTGTTGAAGTCCTTGTCGAAAAAGAGCTTCCAGAACTTCTCGGCGTTGCAGTGGATCTCGTGTGTGACCGTGAATTTGCCCATGGTGTCGTCCTGTGGCCCGTGGCGAAAAGGTGGGCCGAATTATCGCATGGATGTTCGCTCGCAAGCGGAACTTGACTTCGTCGCTCCCTCTGTTGGACTAGACGCACGATGGACGTGCTAGGTGTTCAGGTCTTGGCCGACTTATACGGCTGCGATGTCGCGCTGCTTGACGATCCGCAGATCATCGAACAGCTCCTCATCGAAGCGGCCAAGCGCTGCGGCGCCACCATCGTCAGCTCGTGCTTTCATCGCTTCAGTCCACACGGGGTCAGCGGGGTCGTGGTGATCGCAGAGTCGCACTTGGCCGTTCACACCTGGCCCGAGCATCGCTTCGTCGCGCTCGATCTGTTTACCTGCGGTGAGTCACTGCGGCCCGACGACTGCTTCCGCTTTCTAAAAGAAGCGCTGCGCTGCGAGACCAGCACCCTGCAGCGCATCCCGCGCGGTCGACCCATGCGATGCCCACCAGCCAGCCAGGCGCCTTTGCAGCAGAGCGACACCGTCGAGTCTTGATACGCGGACTCAGTCGATCTCTAGAAGCGCAAAGCGCCCGTGCGCGCTGCTTGGGGCCTCTGGCTGGCTCGCTGTCTCGGGGGCGTCCTGGCTCGACGGGCTGGAAAGGACGTCGGCCTCGGGGGCTGGCAGCTTCTTCAGCCGCGCTTCAATGGGCTCAGCAAGCAGGCGCAGGGGCGACTCTGTGATCTTCTGAAGATCGACGAAGACCTGGCGCAAGCGTGTGGCATGTGCGGTCGACACCAGCGGACTGCGCGCGGCTTGCTGCACCTGCGGCAGGTATCCGCGTGCGAGGCGCTGGCCGATGGCGAACACTCCTTGTTGCAGCTCATGGCGCAGCGCCAACACGGCCTCTGCAGCGGCCAGAATGGCATCGAGCGCCGTCACCGAGACCGAGCGCTCTAAGCGCTGAGCCAGGACACGCAGATCGCCGGCATACGAAAGGATCGTCGCAGACAAAAGAGGGCGTAGCTGCGGCGAGACCGGCTCGCTGGCCAGCGCGTGCAGCAAGCGAATGCCCATGATCTTGCGCGCAAACGGCTCGATCGCCGACAGCACTTGATGCAGCGCATCCAGCTGCGCTGCGATCTGCACCAGCAGCCGATCGGCCTCAGCTCCGTCGGCGCTGACCTGTGGCCCCAGGTCGGCTTCCAGTGCGTCGAGCAACGCAGCCGGCTCAAACTGGTTTAGGTCCTGCAGGTGCTGCACCTGATCCAGAAGGACCAGCGCAGACTGTGGCTGTATCAGCGAGGGGGTTCGCGGAGAGGCCGGCACGCCTTCATCATATCGCCATCCCAGGGCGTACAGATCGGCGGCGCGTCGCGGGGGGTAATTCGCAGGGTCGGAAGGCAGAAGAAGACGATGCCAGAGCGGCCGGGAAAGAGCGGTGACCCGTCGCGCAGAGTGCCCTGCGCGAGTTCGACTATTCTTCGTCTTCGTCGTGCGTCTTTTTGGCGGAGGCGATGACCTTGTCGGCCAGATGCGCTGGCATCTCTTCGTAGTGCGAGGCTTCCAGCGTAAACGCGCCGCGCCCGCCAGTTGCCGAGCGCAGAAACGCAGAGTAGTCGAGCGTCTCGGACATCGGCATCGTGGCCTTGATGACCTGCATCTTGCCGCGCGCTTCCATGCCGGCGATCTTGGCGCGTCGGTTGTTCAAGTCGCCGATGATCTGGCCCATGTGATCTTCGGGGCAGACCACTTCGATCTTCATGTGTGGCTCCAAGATGACCGGGTGTGCTTGCTTAAATGCGGTCAAGAAGCCCTTGCTGCCGGCCATTTCAAAGCTGCGCGAGTCGCTGTCGACATCGTGGTACTTGCCGTCGAACAGCCGCACCTTCACATCGGTACATTGATACCCGGCAAGGCCGCCGCGCGACATGCGCTCTTTAATGCCTTTTTCGACGGCGGGAATGAACTGCCGCGGTACAGAGCCACCGACAATCGCGTCTTCAAAGATCAAACCCGATCCGCGCGGGGCTGGCTCTAGATCGAGGTACACGACGCCAAACTGACCCTTGCCGCCCGTCTGTTTCTTGTGCTTGCCTTCGACGTTCTTGGCTCGCCCGCGGATCGTCTCAAGGTACGGAATGCGCGGCGGAGCTAGCTCGACTTCGACGCTGGCGCGACGCAGCTTTTCCAACGTGACTTCAATGTGTACGGGACCGCAGCCACCGATGATTGTCTCCTTGGTGGCGGCGTCGTATTCGATCTTCAGCGACAGATCTTCTTCTTTGATGTCGTTTAGCTTCTGCGCCAGCTTTGCTTCGTCGGTCTTGCCCTTGGAAAGCAGGGCATAGCGCACCACCGGAGCCGGAACGTGCGGCAGCGGAAAGCGCACCGGATCTTTTTCATCGCACAGCGTATCGCCGATGCGCGTCGCCTTCAGCTTGGCGAGGCCGACGATGTCGCCGGGGTGCGCTTCGTTGACCGATGCGCGCTTGCCGGGCGTAAACAGGTAAAGCTGACCGACGCGCTCGCCCTTGTCGTGCGTCGAGTTGAAGATGTTGCTGTCGGCGGAAAGCGTGCCCGAGACCACGCGCACCATGGCCATGCGGCCGACTTCTGACGGGATCATCTTGAAGACATAGGCCGAGAGCGGCTCGCTCGACTTGGGGCTGCGCTGCACATCGGCATCGCCCTTGCCCTTGCCGGTGCGGCTGCGACCTGATGAAGCGGTCGGCAGAAGCTGCACGATGGCATCCAGCAGCGTCTGCACGCCACGGTTGCTCGCGGCCGAGCCGCATACAACGGGATAGACCTGCCGGCTCGCCACCGCTTTGCGCAAACCATCGGCTAGCTCGCTATCGGTCAGCGTGCCAGCGTCGAAGAACTTGGCCATCAGATCGTCGTCCGATGCCGCCACCGCTTCGATCAGCTTCTCGCGAGCGCTGTGCGCTGCCGCTTGCAGGTTGGCAGGAATGGCCTCGACCGTGACCTCGCGCCCGTCTTCCGAAAAGCGATGCGCTTTCTGCGACACCAGATCGATCACGCCCTCGAACTTGGACTCGGCCCCGATGGGCAGGACGATGGGCACCGCCTTGTCTGACAGCGTCTTTTGCACGCCTTCTAGCGCGTGGGCAAAGTCGGCGCGCTCGCGATCCATCTTGTTGATGAAGAACATCGCTGGCATCGCCAGGCGGTTCGCTTCTTCCCAGGTCTTTTCGGTATAGACCTGCACGCCGTCCGACGCTGAGACCACACACAGCGCGCAGTCTCCCGCACCGATCGCAGTCATGGTGTCGACGATGAAGTCGCCCTGACCGCTGGTGTCGATGAAGTTGATCTTGGTCTTGGCCCACTCGACCGTCGCGCAGTGCGGGTTGATGGTGCCCTTGCGCTTCTTTTCTTCCGGCTCGACGTCGAGGTTTGAGGTCTCGTCGTCGACGCGACCCAGGCGAGTCACCGCCTTGGTGTCAAAAAAGACGGCCTCTGCCAGCGAAGTCTTCCCCGCGCCACCATGACCGATCAGTACAACGTCCCGAATCTCTGCTTCGCTGTAGTTGCGCATCCAACAGACCTCCGAAAGAACCTTCCGTCGTTTCTTCAGGCGGTGAGGTGTTTTTCTGCGACGGACCTCATGCCGCCAAGAGCGGCTGATGATACGGCAAAGGCTCTTTTGTACACCGAGAAAATTGCGAGCCTTGGGTCGGGCTGCGCCGCGGCTGCGCAAGGTGTTTCGACCGCGGTCGCTTTCGGCTACTCTGCGGTTCATGAGCGGTATGTCTCCGCCGAGAGCGCCAGGTGGCGCGGATCCGGTTCCTTATTGGCTGCTGATCGCCGTGTTGGCCAGCAATCTTCCCCTGCGCCCCGAGGTCACAATGCGGCTTTTTCAAGCGGCGTACCGTCTGCATAAGCGGCAGGAAAACGTCGAGCGCCTGACCGGCGACTTGCTAAACGGCAAGGTGATTCGCCTGCAGCGCGACATGGCGCTGGGCAGCGTCACCGGCCCGGCGTTTGAAGCCGAGATCAGCACGCCGCAGGGCGAAGGGCGCGTGCATTTTCTGCTGACCCGCCAAGGGCTTGAGCTAGCCGACGAAGCCATCGAGAACGGGGCAAGCAACCTGCTCGACGACGATCCCGGCCCGGCCCACGATCTCGCCGAGCTTGCGCTGGCTGCCCATCGAGGCAGTGGAGGCTACGTGAACTAGATGTCCAGCCCGACGGAAGCCGGGGCGCCGGCCGCGCTTGATCAACACGTCGTCGAAAAGGCAGCCCGCGCCATCGCCGACAGCGAGGCTCTTTTGATCACGGCCGGGGCTGGCATGGGGGTCGATTCAGGCCTGCCGGACTTTCGCGGTGACCGCGGCTTTTGGCGCGCGTATCCAGCGTACGAAAAGCGGGGGCTGCGCTTTGCAGAGCTCGCCAACCCAAACTGGTTTGACCGCGATCCGAAGCTGGCCTGGGGCTTTTATGGCCACCGTCTGAACCTGTATCGCAAGACGCAGCCGCACGAGGGCTTTTCGATCCTTCGGCGCTGGGCCGAGCGCATGCCGCGTGGCGCGTATGTCTTTACCTCGAACGTCGATGGTCAGTTTCAGCGGGCTGGCTTTGCCGACGATCGTGTCGTCGAAGTGCATGGCAGCATCGAGTACCTGCAGTGCCATGCGCTGTGTCAGCCGCGCATCTTTGCTGCCCCAAAGCCCATACCGGGGACGGACGATGTCGTGCAGATCGATCCCGAGAGCTTTCTGGCCAGCGATCCACTGCCGACCTGCCCCGACTGTGGGGGCCTGGCGCGTCCCAACATCTTGATGTTCAGCGATGGAATGTGGCTGACCGATCGCTATGCACAGCGCTCGGATCGTATGCGCGGCTGGCTGGCTCGCGTGCCGCAGAAAAAGCTGGTCATCGTCGAGCTGGGGGCTGGCCTGGGTATTCCCACGGTGCGGCTGTTTGGCGAGCAGGTCATGTACGTGCGCGAGGCCTGCTTGCTGCGCGTAAACCCGCGTGAACCCGAGGTTCCCAGCGATGGAAATGCGCTGAGTTTGGCAAGCGGCGCACGCGCGGCGCTCAGCGCCCTGGATGCTGTGTTAGAAACACTGCGTGGAGAACGCTGAGCGCTCGTTTTCAGGTTCGGGTCCTGCGGCCGACTCGCGGTCCCAGGCGCGGCCGGTGCGGCTTTTTCACTCGCTAGCTCCGCGGCTTTTGCGCGAGGTCTATCGCCGCGAGCAGATCCCAAAGGTGGCGCGCTTTTTCTTGGCCGCGGCCGGCATGCGCGACTGGTTTGCCACGCTGCGCTTTCAGCTTCGGTCTCACTTGGGCGAGGTCTGCGAGCCCATCTTGGCGACGCTGGCCCGCCGCATGTTCGAACGCCGCTATGACGAGCTTGCGCGCCACCTGCCGCAGCTTCCCGCGCGCAGCCCGCATCCCGAGGACGCGCCCCCGCGCGAGCTTGCGCTGGTGATGGCTGCGCTATACCTGCTGCACCGACCGACGGCGGGTCGCCACAAGTCAGACTGGATCTTTTCCGCCGTCGGGGGCCCGCCGCGCAGCTTGGCCGAGTGGCTGCACGCCGAGCGCTTGCTGTGGCCGCTTTCGCCGGAGGCTCGCTGGCGGGAAGTGACGACGCACCTAGGCGAGCTTCTGATCGTGCTGACCGAGTCGCTGCCCGCGCACCTTGCGCACGCGCGCAAGATCTTGGGCGATATCTGCTTTGCATCCGGGGCGCGCTATGGCGAATACGCCCGTCGCTATTTTGGTGTGCCGGCCAAGCCCGCAGATCCCGCTGCCGCCGCCATCGAGATCCTGCGCATGAGCGAGTACATCTTTCGCGTAAACCCCGAGCACTGGGGTCACACCGACGCGGACCAGCGCAGCGGATACCTGGAAGGCACGGCCTGCCCGTGGTACAGCCGCCCCGGCTGGCAGCCCGGTCACTGCGGCATCTTTGGTCAGTTTCAGGCCGGCATCTGCTCGGTGTTTGGGCTGCGCTATCACCTGTCCTCGACGATTCCCAAGCACGGCGGCAGCACCTGTCGCGTCGATCTGAAGCCGATTCCTATCCGTCTTCACAAAGCCGATCCCGGCTCGGCGGACCGCTAAGCGCGCTTCTTTCCGCCTGCCGATCGCCGCGCTCGCTTACTTGCCGATGCAGATGCTCATGCAGAACTCGTGCTGCATGGCATCGATTGCGGCGGGCGGGCAGATCGCGGTCACGCGCACCGTCGCTTCCGCTAGGCGCACGCTGGCATCGGCGCTGTCTTCAAACTGCACTTTCAGCTCAAGCGGCGCATCCAGCGCATTCACGTTGATCGGGGTGGGGCAGACGAAGCTGGGGATGGGGGTTAGAAGCTCCCACGGCGACTCGGCTGGGATGTGCTCGCTGCCTTCGCCGGTCAGGATGCGGTCGCGCTTGCCCCCTGGTCCCAAGCGATCGATGAAACGTCGCACGCGCACGCGCCGATCGACGGTATTGCCGATCACGCGGTACAGCGTCCAGATGTGAAAGCCGCCCTGTGCGCCGCCAGCTAGCTGCACCTGCATGTCGTCTTTCAGATCAAGGAAGCGAAAGGCCATGGGATCCGCAGGGTCCAGTGTGCCGAGCTCTAGCTTGAGGCTGCTTGCCCCCGTGCAGCCAGAGGTCGCGAGCGCCGCGCAAAGAACAGTCGCTGGCCACGCCGCGCGCAGGCCATCCACAAGACGGGACCATCGACGCGAGCATCTTTCTTTAAGATGAAAAGTTAGGGTCATTTTCAACTCCTCGGAGGTCACTATGGTGGGTTCTTGGCAATCGCATGTTTCGTCGCACAAGCGAGGGCTGCGTCTTGTGCCGTGGATTGTGGGTCTGCTCTGCATGGCGTGGGTTGATTCTGCGCTCGCGGTGGTTCCACGCTGCCCGAACCTGGCCATCCTTCTCGATCAGTCTGCGTCCATGAACGATAACCCGCAGGGCATGCTGGAAAGCGATCGCAGCAAGACCAAGTGGGCGATCGCGACGGCTACTCTGACGACTCTCAACAACAACCTAAACGGTCGCCTGCCGCTTGCGTACACCAACTTCCCTCGGTACGACGGAAGCTGCGTGCCGTACGAGACCTTTCGCGTGCCGCTCGGGTCCAACAACAAGACCGAGATCAACAACGCGATGATCGAGTACCCGTTTAAGGCCGGGACGACGCCGATGTGTACCGCGATCAGCAAGCTGGCGGACGAGATGGCTTTTAAGGATCCGCAGCGTCCGCACTACATTTTGCTTTTGACCGATGGTGTGCCCGACGCCGCGTGCTGTGGCATCGATCCGGTGCAAGCGACGATCAACTCGATCGATGCTGCCATCGCCCAGAGCCCGCCGGTAAAGACCATCGTCGTGGGTTTTGGCAACCTGCCCGCGAGCGATCGCGATGCGCTGAACCGCATGGCCGTGGCGGGTGGCCTGCCCAAGCAAGGGACGAACAAGTTTTATGAAGCGACGGATGCGGCCTCGCTGAACAGTGTCTTGAACACGATCTTGCGGACGCTGGTGGTGGGTGATGCGGGCGCTGGTGTGCTGTGCGAAGACGGCTGTTATGGCACGCCCTGCCCGACGGGACAGGTCTGCCTGCAAGACGCCTGCAAGGCAAACACTTGCATCAGCCAGCAGTGCCCAAATGGTCAAGCCTGCTTGCTGACCGCGCAGGGCGCATCGTGCGTGGGCACTTGCAAGTCTCCATGCCCGCTTAAGAGCCGCTGCGACAATGGGCTATGCGTGCCCGATCCCTGCAGCGGCCCGTGCCCATCGGGACAGCAGTGCCTAAATGGCGCCTGCCAGCCTGACCCGCGCTGTGACGCTCTTTTGTGTCACGGCGGCCAGGGCTGCATCGAAGGCAAGTGCGTCGACAATCCCTGCTTGTACACGACGTGCCCGGAAGGCACCGAGTGCGTGGACTTCACCGGCATGTGCATGGCGCCGCGGCCTCCTGGCTTTGATCAGACCGGCGGCTGTCAGTGCAAGGTGGGCAGCGACAGCCCGGCTGGCATCTTGGGCCCCCTGTCGGCGCTTCTGTTTTTGACGTGGCTGGCCCGGCGTCGCCTGCGTGCTGGCAACTAAGCGCGACGTGGCCACCCGCGGGCGCTGTGTTTCCGCGCTACACAGCGACGGAAGAAACGTTCGCAGCGACGTTATCAAGCCCGCGCGTGCGTCGCCGATCCATCGCCGGCCTGGGCGCGCTACCATAGGCTATGGTCCGTGAGATCTCCGTCGACCCGGACAGCAGGCTTGCCGATTCAGAGATCGAGCTCTCAGAGAACGACCTGATCGAGACCGAGACCGTGCGCTATGGCGGGCGCTATGAGCTGCTGAGTCTGGTCGGTGCGGGGGCCTATGGCTCGGTGTATCGCGCTCGCGACATCGAGCTGGAAGAGATCGTCGCGATCAAGATCTTGCGCGCCGAGCAGCTTGCGCAGCCCAACGCGCTTTCGCGCTTTCGCAACGAAGTACGGCTGGCACGACGCGTCTCGCATCCCAACGTCGCGCGCACCTATGACATCGGGCGGCACGAAGGCGAGCTGTTTCTGACCATGGAATTCATCGAGGGTCAGCCGCTCACCGCGCTTGGGCCGGTGGGGGTGCCGTCGTCGTCGCTCTTGCCGCAGTCGGTGGTCTGCGAGATCGGCACCCGTCTGTGCGCAGGCCTTGGAGCCTTGCACGAAGCGGGCATCGTTCATCAGGAAACAAACCACCGTCGAGAATCGCGCCGAGACTTTTCCCTTGCAGGTTCAATGCCTCAGTAGGTCAGGGAAACCAGACGCAGACCGGCCGTCGATCCGACCGTTGCCGAATTGGCCGGTCTGCCGACACGTGTAGTCAGCCGATGGGCAATCGACCGACGACTAGATGGCGTTCGGCCTGAGCGCGGAATTTCGAACTAGCCGACGTACTCCAGCTATGGCCGCGCACATTTCCCAAGCGGCTGGCGTAGATGCGCATCACGCCTTTTCCTAGGCCGCTGGCGTATCCGCCATCAGGCAGATGCCTCGTGTCTTTGACGCCGTGGCCGGTTCGACTTTGATCGATGATGCTGACCTCCCACTGCGTGGTACCGCTCATGATCGGCGCCGAGGGATCGCGCCGTCGCGGCGTATCCGCAACAAGCAAGACATGCCCCGTGTCTGGTCCTGACTCGGGATCATCGGGCGGATACTCGATCGCGATGACATCACCCGGCTGCACATCCTGGATAGCGCGGATCGATTGGAACTGATTCTCATCGACGATCGCGTCGTGGTAGGTCTTGGCAAGCGGGCGCTTCGTGTCCAGCCATGCCTCAAGATCCTTCTCAGTCAATTGGTAGGCCCGCATGAGGAGCGCGTTTAGGAATCCGCTGCAGTCCGCTCGGCTCTCATAGGCGGTTGCGCCATCGTAGCCCTTCCACGTCACGATGATGGGTCGGTGCTGATAGCTGGTTGCTTCCAGCGGCAACGCCTGCACCATTCGCTCAGCCCACTTTAGATGGGTCTCAGGCTTGGCTTCCCGACGAGAAGATACAGGGGGCATAGGAACTCCCTTCGGCTGGGCTGCGATCGGACGAGGGACTGCGGACACCCAACCAAGGAGTAGATCCGCAGGACCATCGCGCTGACAGCCCAAAGCCCTGTGCGTTCCTACATTTCGCCTTCACCAACTGGCTCCGTCGGCGCATAAACCACGAACGAAATCGGAGCGTTTGGATTGACCGTCACGACGATCGGATTCTCGTTTCGCAGAAGATCGATATACCGATCGAACTCTGCGTCTGTGCAGTACGCGACGCCTGTCTTCGTCGCTGCATCCCACGAGTTCGTGCCGACCGTTCCGCCGAAGATGAGGTACAGCCGATTCCCATCTGTACCGTAGAGATTGATTCGCGCCCGGCTGCCTGTGCCGTAGGGATACAGGAAGGGCGTGTAGTTGGTGACCGTAAACTGAAACACAGGGAGCGGCATTGGGGCCTCCTCTTTCTTGCATCCCTCACGACCGATGTGAGCGGCACGATCCTGTGAAAGCAGGCGACGTGCCATCGCGAGCTTTGGAAGTCCTCCTGGAGCCTCTGTTTTGCGGCTGCCCCCGCGGTCCCGCGAGCGTCTGGCATTGTCAGCCCTCAGGCAAACGGAAGCAGATCATCAAAAGTCGCTGATGCGTCATCTGCGAGATCGGTAGGAATTGCGTGAGCAGACCCGAGTAGCGCACAACCTGCGCAGCCGTTTCGTCAAGCGGGCCAAGGCTCGTGTCACCCAGGATCCGTATGTGCCGCGGGCCGACGGTCGGGTTACATAGACGATCGCGATCGGGTCCTTGAGATCACGGCTAAGGGGCCGACCAGACTACGGCGGGGATGGTGGTCACCGTGTAGCCGAAGCGGTCGATGGCGTTCTGCGCTTCGGCCTCGCTGAGCGTGTAGAAGTAGTCATCGCTCGCCGCGTTGTGCAGGCGCTGCAGAGCCCGTCCGCCGCAGAGGGGCGTCAGGCTCCAGTGGCCCAGCAGCCGTCCGAGCGGCGCCTTGAGATCGCAGTCTAGGTTGCCGTGCAGGAAGTGACGCCCGCTGTCTTTGCGGCACAGGTAGACCTCGTGCGAGCCGGGCACCGGGCGGGCGTAGATGTAGAAGTAATTTGCGGCCTCTAGCATCCAGGGAGATGTCGTCGCTGCCGCCAGATCCGTAGTGTAGAAGTGGCCACCCGGCCCCGCCGCGCGGTGTACCCCAATGCGGCAGCCGGGGAGGGCGCCGTCGTCGCAGCGACCGTTGCAGTCGTCGTCGCTGCCGTTGCAGCTCTCGGCGGGCGGCTCGCACTCGGCGCGGGCTCCGACGCAGCGCACGCGTCCGCTGCTGCCGCAGGTGGCTTCGCAACGCGCACCCGCGATGCAGTCGGTGGCCTGCTCGCAGCCGTTTTCGACCCGCTGATCGGCGTCGACATAGCCGTCGGTGCAGGCGGCGATGATGCAGCGCCCTCTGTCGCAGCCGGCCGTCGCGTTTTCGATCACGCAAGATCGGTCGCAGCCACCGCAGTTGAGCGGATCCTTGCTCGGATCGGTGCAGACCCGCCCGCAGCGCGCGAGTGTCCCGCAGTCGCCTGGGGCCCACGTCGTCAGATCGGGTAGTTCCGTTGGAGGATCGACAGGAGGTGATTCGGCCTGGCAGGCTGCGTGGGTCAGCAGAAACGCGGCACAAAAAGCCCAGCACTGCGACGGTACGGCGCGTGGCTGCGGTCTCATCGGGGTGCGCGTTCCGTGCGAGGCCTTGCGTTCATGCGCAAGACGTTGGCCGCGGCTTTGCCCCAGCGGGTATGTGTTCACAGCAGCACCCCGTCGAGGGCGCGGGGCGTCTCGCCGCCATTCCAGCCAAAGCGATCGACCGGCAGACCCAGGGCGCGCAGCGCGGTTAGCTGGGCTTTGCACAGGTTTCCGCCCGGCTCGCGCACGTGTACGCCGCGTCGCAGCCGCCCGTTGGCGCCGCCGGCCAGCACTACGGGTAGCTCGCGGACCGAATGCTTCCAGCCTTCGCCATACTCTGAGACGCCCAAGATGCAGGCGGCGTCGAGCAGGGTCTTTCCCGTCGGCAGCCGCACCTTGGCAAGCTCGTCGAGCAGCAGGGCAAAGGCCTGCATTTGGTACAGCGTGATGCGGCGGATCTCTTCCCAGCGTCCATCGTGGCAGACCTTGTGCATGTCATCGGCGACTCCGAGGTTGCGAAAGATGTGCGTCGTCGCTGGCGCAGTCAGCATGAACGAAAAGACGCGCGAAAGACCACAGCTCAAAGCCAGCGCAAGAAGCTCTGCCATCATCGAGGTCTTCTTGTGCAGGTCGGTCTCGCTAGCGGGGCGGGGCGGCACCGCACACGAGGTCTCGCCGGGCTTTAAGCGGCGCTGGATCTCAAACAGGTGCTGCAAGTGCGCATCCAGGCGGGCTCGATCAGCGACGCCAAGCTGCTGCCTTAGCCCCTTGGCATCGTCGAGGACTGCGTCCAGTGCGCGCACGCGGCGCCCCGCATCGGCGAGGCTTCCGGGGGCGGCAAACAGCCGGTCGTACAGGTCGCCGGGATGCATCACGGGCGGATTCACCGAGTCAGGGCCGTTGTACGAGATGGCGTTCCAGTGCCCGTACTCGTGAAAGCGCGCGGTGCTGACGCCAAGCTGAAGCGATCGGTAGCGCGGCGGCGAGGTGTAAAACAGCGGGTCGCGCGCCACGACCTGATCGATCGACGGCCGCAGCGCGGTCAGCGTGTGCGAGGGGTGATCAAAGCCCTCGCTGCGCGGGCGATCGCCGGTCAGCGCCACCATGAAGCCGCGCATATGACCATCGCTTTGGCCAGGTGGCAGCGACGGGATCTCGGTCTTGGGCTCAAGCCCACTGGCCACCGTGACCTGATGGCGGGATAGCGGCGCCAAGAGCTCGCTCGGCGTGTAGCCAGGGCCGGTTGTGCTCGGCGTCCACAGGTCGGGATGCTCGGCGGCCTCCGTGGTGTGCAGGCCATGCCAAGGTACTCCGTTGCCCCAGAAGAACACGCCGAACAGCGGCTCTGGCTCTTTGGCTTCGGCGGTGCTGCGACGCGAATCAAACATCGCCTCTAGCGCCGGCAACGAAAGCGAGACAGTAGCGCCGGCCACGGTACCACGCAGAAAGCGGCGGCGGCTCAGCATGTGTCGATTCATGGCTGCACCTCCTGCGAGGCGAGGTAGCGGAAGCCTTCGCTCTGCACAAGCGCGACGAGCAAGCTGGCAAAGCGATAACCGGACTCGGCAAAGCGAGCTTCGAGCAGCGAGAGGGGCGCTTCGTCTCCCGACCGATCGAGGCGGGCGTTGGCGTGGCGATACAGCTGACGTACCAGGCAGCGCCCGACGTCGGCACTTTCGCGCAGCATGGCTCCTAGCTCTTTGCCGTCTCGATAGGGCTGACCTTCGACCTCGCTCTGGGTATTCACGGGCAGGCCTTGATCGACGGGGCGATAGCCGCCAACCGGATCGAAGGCTTCAAACAGAAAGCCGGGCGGATCCATGATCGCGTGACAGCCGGAGCAGGCCGGGTTCTTGCGGTGCTCTTCCAGGCGCTGCCGCAGGGTGCGCGGCGGACCGCCCGTGCTGCCCAGGTCGAGGTTGACGTTGTCCGGCGGCGGCGGCACCAGCCGGCAGAGCAAGCGTTCCAGAATGTACTTGCCGCGCAGCGTCGGAGAAGACTCGGTGGGATGGGCATTCATGAGCAGAAAGCCGCCCAAGGTCAGCAGGCCCGCTCGCGGGCCGTCTGTGGGAAGCTCGACGGGGACAAAGGTCACGGCACTGGCACCCGGTGCGGCGACTTGATAGTGCGCAGCCAGCTCGGCATTGACGAAGGTGCGACGCGTCGACAAAAGCTCGCGGATATCGGCGTCGCGGCGAAAGACGAGGTCGTCGGTCAGCAGCTGTAGCTCGGTGCGCATGGCCGCCGCTAGCGTCGGGGAAAACGCCGGAAAGCGCGTGCGATCGCGGTCGACGCGCGACAGCGCACCCAGGTTCAGGAACTGATCGAAAAAGCTCTGAATCGTCTTGCGGGCGCGCGGCGACGCGAGCAGGCGCAGGGTCTCGCGGCGCAGGCTAGCGTCGTCGACTAGCTCGCCTTGCTCGGCTGCGGAAAGCAGTGCCTCGTCGGGGCCAGAGTCCCACAGCAAGAACGACAGGCGCTGCGCCATGTCATAGGGGTCATAACGCAGACGCGGTGACGGGCTGCGATCGTTGGGATCGGGCTCGCCCAGCTCGACGCGATATAGGAAGCGTGGCGACTGCAAGAGACCATAGATCGCTGTGCGCAGACCGCGATAGATGTCACCCTCTGACGTGTCGTTGACCACGGCCAGCCAGCGGGCGATGTCGGCGTCGCTCAGCGGGCGGCGGTGCAGCCTAAGACCGATGCGGCGGACAAAGCTCTCGACGCAGAAGTCATCGCTGCGCCGCGGCTGGCAGCCGACCAGGGCACTGCGGCGGTCGACATCGTCAAAGATCAGGTCGGTGATGCGGGCTGCGGCCTCGGCGTACTGCTCGACCCCGGCTTCGGACAGCGTCGTCGTCGCAGCCCCGATCGAATAGAACAGGTAGGGGTTGGTGTCTGGCTCTAGCGCGACGGCGGGCAGCACGCCCCCGAAGGTGTCTTTGAGCACGTTGCGGTACTGCTGCGCGGTCAGACGCGCCATCACTGCTGGCGCCGGAACAAACGTCGATCGGGTCGGATTTTCCGACGGTGGTGAGCAAGCAGCAGGCGAGAGGGCCAGCATCCAGATCGCATACATGGCACGCATATGCGCGAACATAGCCGGCCCGACTTTTTCCGGTCGGCTTTTTCCGTGGTTCCAGCACGACAGTGCATTGGATCCGCTATGCCAAAAGTCCGCCCTTCGTCCGCCGCAAACACTCAGCGCCACGCGCCTCTGCCTCGACAACAGCGAAGCCATGATCGCCGCTTCAAGCCGATGCGCATGGGCCTCGACGCGGTCTGATGAATGGCCTGCCGGGCGTGCGCCCTTTTTTTGCGCAGCGCGGGGATGCGCAGGCCGCCTCGGGCTCCACGTCGTCAGAGCTTGCTCGACAGGTGAAGCCCTGCGATGCCCGCGATGATGGTTGCCAGGGACACGAGCTTGCCCGGGGTGATGGGCTCTTTGAAGTAGGCCATACCGACGAGCGCCACCAGCGCCGTCCCGAGCCCCGCCCAGATGGCATACGCCACACTGATTTCGAGCTTGCGCAGCGCCAGCATGAACGAACCAAAGCAGGCCCCATAGAACGTGAAGGCCAGCACGGTCGGTACGATTCGCGTGAGGCCGTGTGAGAGCTTCATGCAAGTTGTTGCGCAGACTTCAAGCAGAATGGCCAAGCCCAGGAACACATAGCTCATGCGCTGGTCTTACCATCGCTTGGTGCCGCTCGTCAGACCGAAGCGAGTCGCGCTTCGGCGGCAAGCGCTTCCTTTCGCAAGCTTCCCGCACTGGGCACGTTCCGTCTTCGCGTCTCGACGCGCAGCACAAAGTCGCTTTCGCACGGACGCTAGCTGTGATGCGACGTGTCGGCGCTGCTTGCACTCTCCAGCAAGCGGGCCTTCGCCGCCCCATGCCCCGTGCCGCTAGTCCATGCTCCTTCTTTTCCCGGCGCGTTCCTTGGACTTCGTAGGCGCGCGATTTCTCGGCGATTTTTCGATTTTGAAACGTTCATCAGGA
>CAZKOY010000030.1:0-42614 GCA_964554495.1 uncultured Myxococcales bacterium | reverse complement strand
CCGTCGAGTCGATCGGCTCGCGATGCACCGGCAGGTTCTCGCCGTTCTCGCGGAACTCTTTTTCGTCGCGGTACAGCTCAAGCCGGCCGGTGCGCGTGTACCACGGTCGGTCTTCGTACGCCTGTTCCCAACCCACGACCTTGGGATATGTGCGCGAAGCGATGAGCGTCGGGATTCCTTCCTTGGCTTTTTCTTCCGCGGCCAGGAACTTGATGCCGCGCGCCATGTTCGACGCGTTGAAGATCCGCTGCAGATACACATCAACGCGATCCTGGCCGACGAACTGCCACATCTTGCTGAACCGCTCGTCGCCCGTCAGCTTGCCCAGCGCCATCGCCACACCCGCGCTGCAGTCGATGTCCGACTTGGTGCGGTGAATGCGATCGATCGGCGTGCGCGGAAAGACCGAGATGAACGGGTTCGTGACGCTGGCCGTGACATCTGGGTGCTTGAACTCAGCCCACGAGTCGATCGGGAACACGATGTCTGCGTACTCGCAGGAAGCCGTCCACCACCACTCATTCACGATGACCATGTCGACGCGCGGCAGCGTGTTGGCGACCGTCTCGTAGTGACCCTTGGCATTGCCGATCAGCGAGTTCGAGTTGCTGACCCAGATGGCCTTGGTCGGTGTCGGGATGTGGCCCTTGCCGGTGATCCGTTCCTTGCCCATGTGCAGGATGTGATCGCCGTGGTTCCAGTAATGCACCGACTCGTAGCGCACGTAGGACTTCACGCGCGAGGCCTTGTTCTCATCGAGCTCGATGTCGAACGGATCTTCGAAGGCGTACTGCGGCAGGCCGTTGAAGTAGGCGGTGCGATAGTTGCCGGCATACGATCCGACGTTGCCACCGACGAAGCCGACGTTGCGCGTCAGCGACGCCAAGAAGAAGATCGCGCGGTCTTTGAGGTCGTTGTTGAAGAACTGGTTCGGCCCCATGCCGCAGGCGAACAGCGTGCCTTCCGGGTTCTTGGCGATCTCGCGCGCCAGAGCCTGCACACCCGCCGCTGGAGCCCACGTCATCGCTTCCACTTGGGCCGGCGCGAAGTTCTTGTTCACATACTCTTCGATCAGATCGAAGACCGGCCGGCATGTCACAGTCTTGCCATCGGCTAGCTGTACCTCGACGGTGCCGGACAGCTTCGGATCCAGCTTGCGCTTGCGGAAGCGCGCTCCCACTTCATCGCGCGTCACAGCCGCAGGCTTGCCGGACTTCTGATCCCACACGACAAACGGCTGCAGCTTCGCTTCCAGCGCTTCGGGAACCAATGTGCCGGTCTGCTGCGTGGCCGGTGGCGCCTTCTCGCCTTTCTTCAACACTTTGGCCGCCATGCCGCCCACCAACTTCAGGCCGGCGACCTCGCGCGCATCCAGACGCTCTAGCGTGTCCATGCGCACCAGCGACGGCAGATCCGTGTACGCCTTGATGTAATCGGCGTCGTACAGCTTCTCGTTCAGGATCACGTGCGAAAGACCCAAGGCCAGCGCAGGCGTGGTGCCGGGCCGCACGATCAGCGCCAGATCGGCCTTGTTCATCGTCGCCGAGTACTCGGCTGCGATCACCGCGATCTTGGTGCCTTTCAGGCGCGCTTCGGTCAGCCAGTGCGAGTCCGGCATCTTGGTCGTGATCCAGTTCATGCCCCAGACCACCAAGAGCTTGGCGCGCTCGGCCATGGCCAGATCCCAGTCGACGGTCTGCTGTCCCGTCACCATCGGGTGGCCAGGCGGCAGGTCGGTGTGCCAGGTGTAGTTGTCCCAGCCGCGCGCCCCCAGCGCTGCATCGGCCCCGACCTTGCGCGTGTGCGCATCGAGCAGCGCCAGCGTGTTCGCGAACCGGTACTGGCCAAAGATGCGGGTGATGCCCAGAAGCGGCATGCCACCGCGCATCTTGATCACTTGCGTGCCGATGCCGTGCGCCGTCTCGACCATCTCGGGATCGAAGCCCTGCGCAAGCAGCCACTTCTTGCCCTGCTCGCCGTTGTACCCCGTCGAGACGCTGTGGAAGCCCTTGGCCGCCAGATCAAACGCCTCATCCCACGAGACGCGCTCGAACGTGTCCTTACCGCGTTGCAAGTACTTTGCATCTACTTTTCCGCTCTGCGGATCGCGGGGGAAGCCAGCGCGAGCCCACTCAAGCCAGCCTTTGCGCACTAGCGGGTACTTGCAGCGACGGTCACCATAGAAGCGGCGAACCAGCGCCAAGCCCTTTTGACAGCAGCGCGGATCCCAGCGATGCGAGGCCTTGGCCCCCGACTCGTCGACCGCTTTGCCGTACCCGAACGTCGGCCCGATGCGGATCACCGTGCCGCTGCGCACATACGCACGCAGGATGCAGTTATGCGTGTCGTTCGGCGCGCAGGTAAATGTGAACGTCGAGTCGTACGCATAGAGATCGCGATAGATGCGCTCCCAGCCTCGGTTGGGATAGGCGCGCAGCGGGTTCTCGACCGTCACGGGCTCTAAGAAGTTGAAGGCCCAGCCCCGCGTGGCTACCGCGGCCCCGGCCCCTGCGCCCAGAAACGCCAGGAACGACCGACGAGACAGTCTGCTCTGCGACACAACACACCTCCGCATTCGTGAGCACCGCAAGGTGCCCGATCAGGCGACCGCTGCCATCGACGGAGCGGTCTTTCGTTCATTGGCGGAGTCTGCTGTGAGTGCTCGGTCAGCGGCCGAGTCGTGCGCGTGTCCGCAAAGAGAAGAGGGGACCAGGTCCGCGACGCTCTTTGTGCTTGCTGCGACCTCCGCGAGCCACGTCGGCCAGCGTGGTCTGTGACAGGAAGTCGGTGATGACTGCGCGCTCTTTCAACCAAAACTTGTGCGCCGGGCACTCGTGCTCTTCCGAGCACTGCGGGAAGCCGAGCATGCAGCGCTTCTGCACAACCGGTTCATCCAGCGCTTCACAGATCTCCATTAGCGTGATTTCAGCGGCCGGCCGGGCTAGCACCACGCCGCCGCGCAAGCCGCGCTGCGTCATGACCAAACCCTTTCGTGCCAGTTGATTGATCAGCTTCGCAAGATACGGGCCAGGGATGGCCGTGGCCTCGGCGATGTCGCGCACAAAGGTCGGCTCTTTGACCTTTGCCAGATGTCCCAGGGCCAGCACTGCGTACCCGACCGTTTGGCTGAGCATGATCCGCGGTTCCTATCTCATGACCTAAAGGTCATTTAGTCAGCTGATGTCTCTAGTTCATGACCTGCAGGTCTGAAGAAGCGCTGAACCATAGCGCATCCGCCCATGCAGCCGCGATGCCGACCCATGCCGCAAAACCTGCCGCACCTGCACAGATCCGATTGTTCGCCAGCGGCTTGTTCCAGCGAGCGCTCGCTGGATGTGCGCAGAGATTTCTGTCCTGACATGGCTCGCCGCAAAGCCTGCGCATTTCCTGACTTCGGCACCATCGATCGCTTGCGGGCAGGCGTGGGCGCCAGAACGTCGCGATCGCAACACCTCGGGCGGCCCGCTCAAGCGAACGACGGCGGTCAGTGCTCTGGACCGACCACTAGAAGCGGGGCCCTTCGGCTTGGCGAAGCGGTCTTCTAGCGCGGCGTGCAGGGCGCATTGGCTGCGGCGCCTGTCGGTACACTCGGGGTCCCACGCAGCCACGTCTGCAGGAAGCAGCGGTACTGATGCTGCGGAGGCTCGCTCTGAAAGACCACTTCGTGACCGTCTTGATAGGGATCCTGGGGATGCTGCACGACGACGGCCGTGATGGGTTTTCCACTCGCCGTGGTTTGGTTGCCTGTTACGGGCAAGTCAATCTGACCCCGCGCAACCAGCGGCAGGACATCCATTAGGTGACGTTCGTCCTTTAGATCAGGATGCGCGGAATCAAGCGCCGGGCCCGCTAGGTCCAGCCCCAGCGGCACCGCCTGCGACAGCGCAATGGGCGGCCGGATGTAGTTGTCGACGATCCCCTGCAACATCAGCACATGCCGCTCGTTCGCGTCGGCGCCGTGCAGAATCGTGCCGGCGTACAGCTGTCCATCGGCAGGATCCGCTGCCCACTGCACCAGCGACAGCACCGGATCCTGTTCGTGCAGCGAGCGGCCCTCAGACGCATAGCCGATCAGAAGCTCTGCGACGGGCTTGACCTCGATGGGCTTGCGCTTGTGCAGCACGTTTTCCACCCAGCTCGCCCCGGCTCCGCTCAGCACCAGCGCGCGATAGCGTGGCTCTAGCGCCGCCGCCAAGGTCGCAATCACCGATCCGGTCGAGTGACCCATCAGCGCCAGCTTGTTGGTGTCCAGCATGGTGGTCGCTGCCGCCCCTGGGCAGTCGCTGGTGTCGACGCGCACGCCTTCGATCAGCGCGGGCAGCAGCGCGATCTCGATAGCAGACTGCCGCACGTTGTCGCGCAGCGCCGTTGGGTTCTGAATGTTGAAAATCAGGAACTGCTCGTCTTCGCGATCTGGGTTGCGCAGACCGCCGAGCGGACCGTCGACGCTAAGCGCAGCAAAGCCGCTCTGCGCAAAGTGAAGAGCCGGCCCGCTGCCATCTATGATCGCTGGTCCCCCTGGTGTCCGCTGCGGCCCTCGATCGACCAGCGGCCGATCGCCACCCCCACCGGTTCGCACGAAGATCGCCGTGGGATATCCCGCGGTGGGCATGGGGCGACGCGGCACCGTCAACCAGAAGTTGCTGCGCATACCATGCGGTGCCACCGGCTTGCCCGTCTCATCCTCGACCCAGCCGCCCCCTGCGTGCGTGTATGGCGGCTCGCCTTGTTGGTAGTCCGGCATCGCAATCGTCGTGTGATAGACGCAGTAGTCTGCGAAGACCTCGCTTCGTGCAAACGCTCGCTCGATCGCGGGCCGCGGCTGCGCACGCAGATCGGCCATGAAGCGTCGGGTCTGGGCCAGAGGATCGTCGGTGGTAAACACGGAAAGTCCGGCGATATCGTCGGCCGCGATGCCTTGATCCGCCAAGACGCGCAGCGCGTGGCGATACAGCTCAGCCGTATCGGGCGACAAGCCAGCGGGCACCTCACCTGCGACAAGCTGCGCCACCTGCGGGCTGGCTGCGAAGCGAACGGTCTCTCCGGTGCGCTGCGGCAGGTCGCGACGAATCACGGCGGCGTAGCGCGTTCGCTCGCGCAGCGGGATGCCTTGCACGGGCAGCAGCGAGAGCATGTTCGGGGCACCAAACGGACCGCCATCAGGCGTGTACTGCACGCGCGTCGGATGGCGTATGCCGCGCTCAAGATCCAGCAGGAACAGCGGGGCATCTGGCGACTGCGTGTCGTCGCCTGGATCGAGAGCAATCGGTCCTTCATCGCTGCGCAAGGCAAAGAACACACCGCTGGCGAGACCGAAGCCCCGCGCATCGTGCGACAAGATATCGAGCGCCTGCCGCACCAGCGGAACCTTGCCTGGGTTGGGAAAGCGCGACAGATCGATGCGTGCGACTGCTCTGTTCGCCACCGTTTCTTCGTGACGCAGATCATCGCTGGGGAAGGGCGCAGAGTAGAAGCCCTCGGCTCGCGTGAAGTCCATCTGCACGTGCAGCGAACTCGGCACAGAAGGCTGACACGCCGCTGCTAGGAGCGGCAGACTTCCCATTGAAAACAGACGCAGCGCTCGCATGGCCACGGAGTATACGCCTCGCTCTAGGCTGCGATGTCAAGCGACAGAGTCAGCGACCAGGCGCGCATTCGTACAGCGCTGGAAATCCATCAGCACCGATCCGGAACGCGTGGGTGCAGGCGCCACAAACCCACCTTGCATCTCTGCATTTTTCCCCCCGATGATTTTGTTCAATCACCACATGCTGAAGAGGCGCGCTACGCGGCCCGGATGTCGTGATGCATCCAATCGCGAAGGTGCGGACAGCCCACGATCCATGGAGTCTTGCCCGCGGCCCTGAGGCCGATCGGGTTCTTGTTCGTTGGAATTGGAAAGAGGCGGGCGCAAGCCAAGGGGGACAGATGCTCGATCTAGCTGGGTATCAAATCGGAAGCCTGCTTTATCGCAGTGCGGCGTCGGTGGTACAGCGGGCGCGGCGGATCTCAGATGCGCGACCGGTTGTGCTGAAGGTCTTGGCTGAAGAATACCCATCGCCCGAGCGCATCGCTCGCTTCAAACGAGAGTTCGAAATCACGCGCCTTGTGCAAAACGAGGCCACGGTTGAAGCCGTGGATCTACAGCGCGTGGGGCGACGCTGGGTCATGGTGCTTGAGGACTGTGGCGGAGACTCGCTGCGTGCGCAGGGATTGGCGGGCAAGCTGGATCTGCGATCGTATCTAGAGTTGGCTATCTCCTTGACTCGGGCCGTCGAAGAGCTGCACAGCCGTGGCCTCATCCATAAAGATCTGACGCCAGCCAACATTGTCTACAACCGGGCGACGCGCGCTCTGAAGATCATCGACTTCGGCATTTCATCGCTGCGCGATCGCGAAGAGCAGTCCTTTGGCAGCCCGGAGCTGATCGACGGCACGTTGAGCTACATCTCGCCAGAGCAGACCGGGCGCATGAATCGAGTGGTCGATTCGCGCTCGGACCTGTACACGTTGGGCGTCACTTTGTACGAGCTGTGGCTTGGACGCTTGCCTTTCCGCGATCCCGATCCCTTGACGCTCGTCCACAGTCAAATCGCCAAGCGGCCGCTTGCTCCGATCGATATCGAGCCGCGCACGCCACAGGCGCTTTCGGACATCCTGCTGAAGCTCTTGGCCAAGGATGCCGACGCGCGGTATCAGACAGCGCGCGGCTTGCGGGCCGATCTCGATCGGCTTCTGCGTCTGCACACGGAATCACCGTCGGCTCATCTGCCGACGTTTCCGCTTGCCAAGCGCGACCACGCGGGGACGCTCGTGCTGTGCCAGCGTCTATATGGCCGCGAGGCCGAGATCGAAAGCCTGCTCGCTGCATTTTCGCAGGTGACTCAAGGCGCGTCCGAGCTGCTGTTGGTCCGCGGCTATTCCGGGGTTGGCAAGTCAGCCCTGGTTCGCGAGATCTATCGTCCAGTCACAGAGTCTCGCGGCTTTTTTGTATCGGGGAAGTATGACCAGCTCACGCGCAATGTGCCCTATACGGCCTTCCTGCAGGCCTTTCGATCACTGCTGTCGCAGATCTTGACGTACAGCGAAGAGCAGGTCGCGGCGTGGCAAAAGCGATTGCATGCAGCACTGGGCAAGAACGGCCAAGTCATTGTCGATGTATTGCCAGAGCTTGCGCACATCATCGGCCCGCAGCCCGAGGTAGCCCGCTTGGAAGGGCGCGAAGCGAGCAATCGCTTTCATGTGGTCTTTCAGCAGTTCGTGGCCGCCTTTGCGGCATCGGAACACCCGCTGACGCTGTTCTTGGATGACCTGCAGTGGGCCGATGAAGCGTCGTTCAGTTTGCTTGAAATGCTGGTCACGTCGCCGAGCAGTCGGCACACGCTCATCATCGGCGCGTATCGCGAAAACGAAGTGAATGCCGCGCATCCGCTGTCGCTGCTTCTGCGCGACCTGCAGGGCAAAGGGCGAGCGCCGCGCGAGCTGCAGCTTGCTCCTCTTTCACACGTAGATGTCGAAGGCTTGGTGGCCGATTCACTCAAAAGCCATCCCGAGCACGTCGCGCCACTTTCCAGCCAGGTCTTTCAGAAGACGCAAGGGAACCCTTTCTTCATCGGCGAGTTTCTGAAGTCGCTGTGTGTGTCGGGGCTGCTGCGCTTTGATCGCGAGACCGACGCCTGGCGCTGGGATCCGGATGGGATCGAGAATCTTGCGGCCACGGCCAACGTCACCGAGCTGATGATCGGCAAGGTGCAGCGACTGCCCGAGCAGACTAGACGGGCGCTGCGGATAGCGGCCGCGCTGGGGAGCCGTGTCTGGCTGCATTCGCTGGCCCGCATTCTGGGGCAAAGCGATCGTGCCGTGGCGCTTGCCTTGTGGCCGGCTGTTCTCAACGGTCTTATGGCTCCGCTGGGCGATGACTACAAGCTGCTAGACGTCGAAGTAGCCGGCCTGGAAGAGAGCCTGCACGTGCAGTACAAGTTTGCCCACGATCGCGTGCAGCAGGCGGCGTATTCGCTGATTCCAGAACACGAACGCCCTGGGCTGCACCAACACATCGGGCAGACCTTGCTACGCGAAGCGCAGAGCGATCTGCGACCCGATGACTTGTTTCAGATCGTCCACCACTTGAATTTCGGATGCGCGCTGGTCACCAGCGCAGAAGCAAAGGACGAGCTGTTTCGGCTGAATCGTCGCGCCAGTGCCAGTGCCAAGGCGACCATTGCGTTTGGCCCCGCGTTTGCGTACTTGCAGCAGGCGATTGCTCTGCGGATTGGGGCTCCAGCAACGGATGGGGACGCGGCAAGACGGGCGATGCACGAGGATCCCGAAGGCATCGCCATGCTGTATGCCGAAGCCGCAGAGCTTGCATATCTGAGCACCAATATGGACGCGCTAGATGCTCTGGCCGCGATCGCGCTTTCGCTTACCAGCGATCCGCTGCGACTCGTGCGCGTCTACGAGGTGAAGATCCAGGCGTGCTTCGCTCAAGGGCGGCCCATGGAATCGATCGCGACTGGCATCGAGATCTTGGCCAAGCTGGGCTGTCCACTGCCCCGCGAGCCGGGACCGCAAGACATTGGTGGGGCGTTGGGTCGCGTGGCCTCGGCTCTCAACGATACGCAAGTGGAGGCGCTGCTCGATCTGCCCCGCATGATCGATCCACGACTGCTGGCGGTCATGCGGATCCTGACCAGCTTGACGCCTGCTGCGTTTATCGCGCTGCCGCCACTGTTTCCTGTGATCGTCCTTGCCCAGGTCGAGCTTTCGGTCCTGCATGGCAACGCCAGCCAGAGCCCGGTGGCCTATGCAAGCTATGGCCTGATCTTGTGCGGTGTCATCGGCGATATTCCGACGGGGTATCGCTTTGGCGAGCTGGCCGATCGGCTGAGCGTCCAGCTTGATGCGCGCGAGCGCTCGGCCATGACCACGGCGATTGTTCAGTGTGGAACGCGCCACTGGAAAGAGAGCATCGCGCGTACGCAGGCGGCTCTTCCGCGCGTGTACCAAGCGGGTGTCGATACAGGGGACCTGGAATATGCCGCGATCGCGCTAGAGATCTATTGCTACAACGCGTACTTCATTGGGCAAGAGCTAGGTCAATCAGAGCGCGAGCTTCACGGCTACAGCCAAGCCATGCGCAATATCCGCCAAGAGCGCGTCTACCAGCTAAACGAAGTGTATCGGCAGGCGATGCTGGGCCTGATGGGACGCAGCGCAGACCCCTGTGTCTTATCGGGTGAAGCCTGCGATGAAGAGGCCGTTCTTGCACGGCACAAGGCCGCCAACGATCAGAGCGGATTGGCCGAGCTTTATCTTCATAAGGCCATCTTGCTCAACTACTTCGGTCGCTTTGCAGAAGCGGCCGAGTGGATCGAGCGGGCCGGCGCCAGCATGGGGGCTTTGCCTGGCTTCGTCCACAACGCGGTCTATTGCTTCCATGATTCGTTGGTGCAGCTGGGACGACTGGCTGGTACCAACGCAGAACAGCGCGCGGCTCTGCTGTCTCGCGTCGAAGAGAACCAGAAGAAGCTGCGCGTTTGGGCGGAACATGCGCCGATGAACCAAGCGCATCGCTTCTGCTTGATCGAAGCCGAGCGTGCGCGCCTGGCGGGCGATATCGAGCGTGCGCAGACGGAGTACACCAAGTCCATTGCGCTGGCACAGCAACATGGCTTTCCGCACGAAGAAGGGCTGTCTCATGAGCGAGCCGCTCTTTTCTATCAAGAGCAAGGGAATGCCCAGGCCGCGCATGCGCAGCGGATGGAGGCGCGCTATGCCTATCAACAGTGGGGGGCCAAGGCCAAAGTCGCGGATCTAGATCGCCGCTATGGCACCGCCGAGCCCACGCCTGTCGCGACATCTGGTGAATTCGCTTCGAGCACAGTCACGCTGATTTCACCGACGGGAAGCACGCTGAATTTGGATCTGGAAGCCATGCTGCGCGCATCGCATGCGATCTCATCCGAAGTGGCTCTGGATGCTCTGCTGCGCTGCATCATGAAGATCGTCCTGCAGAGTGCTGGAGCAGAGCGCGGTGTGCTGCTCTTGGAAGAACAGGGCGTGTTGCTTGTGCAGGCCGAGGGCTGCGCCGAGCATCCAGAGATCACTGTCTTGCAGCGCATTCCACTGGAGAAAGCCGGAGACAGCAGGGTAGATGCCATGGTTCCTGGGGCCATGATCCAGTACGTGCTGCGCACGCGACATACGCTGGTGCTGCGTGATGCCTCGAACGAAGGAGACTTCCGCTCGCACGACTATGTTCTGCGCAAGCAGGCACGCAGCATTCTTTGCATACCGTTGATGAGTCAGGCCAAGCTCACAGGCGTGCTGTATCTGGAAAACAACAGCGCAGCTGGAACGTTTCATGGAGCACGGACTGAGCTGCTGCGCATCCTGACCGCACAAGCGACGATCTCGATCGAGAATGCTCGGTTGTATGCCGGCCTGCAGGTGCTTAGCGAAGCGCAGCGTCGCTTCGTCCCGTACCAGTTCTTGCAGAGCCTGTCGCATGCCGACATCGCCAAGGTGCAGCTTGGCGATCATGTCGCCAAGCGCATGACCACGCTGTTCTGCGATTTGCGTCGCTTCACCAGCATCAGCGAACGCCTGGGGCCCCATCGCGTCATCGCGCTTCTCAACCGATACTTTGCCGCGATGGAGCCAGCCATTGTCGAACATGGCGGCTTTATTGATTCATTCAATGGCGACGAGATCATGGCCTTGTTCGACGTCGGCGTGGACAAAGCGCTGCAGGCTGCGATCGCCATGCGGCGGGCACTTCATCGCTTCAATGAACAGGAAGTTGCGGCTGGTGAGATCGCACTGCAGGCCGGTGCAGGTCTAAACACGGGGGACATCATCTTGGGCGCGGTTGGTGGGCGAGACCGTATCAAGTGCGGCGTTGTCGGCGACAGCGTCAACTTGGCCTCGCGCATCGAGCAGCTAACCAAGCGCTACGAGGCCGCCGTCCTGATCGGCGAGCAGACGTACAACGACTTGGAAGATCCATCGAAGTTTTCGTTCCGAAAGGTGGACCGCGTGGCTGTGAAGGGCACGGATCGCCCCATCACGGTGTACGAGCTTTTGGATGCAGAGAGCGCAGGCCGCCGGGCTCTGCGGGAAGCAGGGCGCGCGGCGCTGCACGAAGCGCAACAGCTATACGCAGCGCGTGAATTCGCCACCGCCCTTGCGACGTTTACAGAGCTGGCCGCGGCCGATCCAAGTGACCCGGTACCGGCGCTGTTTGCGACTCGTTGTCGTCGATATTTGGAAGAAGCTCCGCCCGTGGACTGGCTGGGCTACGAACGCTTGACCGAAAAGTAGACCGCTCTGCCACCGACTGCGGTTTAGGAACGTCGGGTCAAAGCCCAAGCCAAGAGCACCACGCTTGCGAGCAGCGCCAAGCCGCTGCTGCCGCTTCCGCCATGGGTGGGGGCTTCGCGGCATGAGCAGCCGGTCGCAATGGCTCCGGTGGTCGGGATGTCGTCAGGGTTTGGCATATCGCCGCCAGCGACGATGTCTTGGCAGAGACCGCTTTTGCACGCTTGACCGGTGGGGCAGATCGCGTTTTCGCAGGGGGATGCACAGGCGCCGTTTTCGTCGCAGTACGTGCCGGCTGGGCAGCTCATGTTGAGGCACGCGCGCGGAACGCACTTGCCGGTGCTGGCTTGGCATGCATCGCCAATGCTGCTGCACGGCAAGCAGTCACATGTCGACACGCAGGCGCCATTCACACAGGTCTTTTTGGGCCCACAGTCGATCGCGTTTCCGGTCGTGGGATCTTTGCACGGGTCGATGCACAAGCCGCCGCTGCAGATCGTCGGCGGCGGGCAGCGTACGCCGTCGCAGGCGCTGACACAGGTGCCGGCCTTGCATGCCTGCCCGGCGCTGCAGGTCACGCCTTCGCAGCCTTGGTTGACGCAGCGGCCGCGGTCGCAGACCAAGCCGCTATTCGGCGGGCACGGGAATTCATCCAAGCAGCTGCCGACGCACTTGCCGCGATCGCAGATCAGACCCTGCGGGCACGGTGCGTTGTCATCAACGGCTCCGTTGCAGTCATTGTCCAAGCCATCGCAGCGCTCAGCGGATGGATTCACGATGGCCTTGCAGAAGATCTGCCCTTGGCCGTTGCACTCTGTGACGCCGATGCGGCACGAGCCTTGGCGCGTGGTGTCTTCGCAGGCTTGGCCAGCCCCCAAACAGGTCAGCCCGGTGAACTGAAACACGAAGTCTTCATAGTCTAGGTCGTTGCCGTTGATGCCTGCCGCGCCGTCGGCATCGCGGAAGTCGAGATCCTCAAATCCCAAATAGAACGTGTTGTCGATCTTGGTGGATCGATAGATCAAGTGCGAGTACCAGGGACCGCCTTTGCGGAAGGTGCAGGCATTGCACTGCACGTTCCACTTGTGCTCGGTGTAGTGATACTGCGTGGCGTTGCCGTTGTTGGTATCGCAGCAGCCGCCACCGCCCGCCATACGACAGCTTCCCAGGCACGATGCACCCACCGCGCCCGCGCAGCAGGCGTCGTTTGAGATCGGCTTGGGGATCAATGCCAGGCCAATTAAGCCACCGCTGTAGCGTGGGTTGCTGCGAATGCTGGCCACCGGAATATCCAGCGGCAGGCTGTCATCCGAGATGTCGGCTCCGCCTCGCGTGAACGGCACGAGCAATTGAATATCGCTGTCGGCGGCGGTCTGGTTGATGTCGCCCTTGTTGAAGCGATAAAGCGGCGCTGTCGTGCGGGCCGAGCCGTTGTCATTTCTTTCGTTGTACCAACCGATGCCGAAGCGAGCGCCGCCGCCCTTGTAAATGAAGCGCACACTGAAGTCACACAGCGGCGAAAATAGCTGCGGCTCGATGGCGAAGTTGTTGTTGGTGGTGATGCCCTCATTGACATAGGTCGCGGGATTGGCGCTGAGCTGCGTAGTCCGCGAGCGCGCGGGCGTTCCTACAGCCCCTGCATTGAGCACGTCACGATAGGCGTTGTTGGCTGGAATCGACGTCCCATTGGGCAGCTGGATCTGGGCGTGTGCCGTCGAGATCTGACAGCACATCGCAGCCAGAAGCAGCGCTTTACACAGTGCAGAGCAAGCGTGTTCGCGCATAAGGCCCCCCTTTCGTCGAAGCATCGGCTGGATGTACTAGCTTCGATCTTAGCGAGATGTCGCAGAGCCTAGCGACATTTCACGGCCGACGTTGTCGACGCTGCTGGGGCCGCTGCGGGCAGAAATCCTGGTGGATCGATCCGACCTAGCGCGTGACCGCGAAGCCGAGCGCAATCAGGTCGTATCGCACGGCGTAGGCGCCGGCAGCCGTGCCGCCAACGCCGGGTGGATATGTCGCTTCCGGTCGCAGAGGGTTGGCTGGATAGATCTGGCTTGCCGCTGGATCGACGACGCGGTCCCCTTGGAAGATGTGCCCGTACGAGACGTCGATGCGCCAGTCCGCCGACAAGAAGTGAACCTTGGGCACAAACAGGCTCAGCGCGACCAGACCCTTGTTCCCGTCGGGAGTCAGCACCGTGAGGGTCGAATCGGGCATGCCAGACGACTCGAACATGCCGCCTAGGCGTGCGCCGAGGTACTTCCACAGCTTGGCTTCTCCACCCAGGTGGATGGCGTGTGTGGTCAGCATGTCGCGGCGCAGTGCCACCGGCCCCAGTGGATAGCTGCCGATGCCCTTTAGGTTTTCGATCGTGATCCCGTTCGGTGTGAAGCGCACTTCGTCCTGCACCGACCAGAACTCGACGGTGTACGCAAGCTCGATACGCAGGCGATCGGCAAGCGGCGCAAACTCGGCACCAATGCGCAGAATCGGCGGCAGGTTGAGCGACAGCGAAGCATCGCGGCCCTGCACTGTCGCGCCGTTGAAGATCTCATTGGTGCCCAGCAGCGTGTCGACCGTGCCTTTGGCGCTGCGAACCAGGAAAGGAAACTGAAACGCTGCACCCAGTCGCAGCCAAGGCATGACGCGATACATGGCGCCCAGGTTGAAAGCCGGCGTGACTGCGAAGGCCTGTGCCACCACCAGCGTGTCATAGTCTGGCTGCTCGGGGCGACACATCACCTGAGGGCAGCCGTTCAGCATCAGCCGCGAGCGGAAGTAGACGATCATAAGCTGCGGCCCGATGCCGAGCTGGAGGCGATCCTTTAGCAGGCTGAAGCTGGCCACCGGATTCAGCACGGCCAGCACCGTCGAGCGAGTCAGCGAGCCTTCGTGCAGACCCAAGAGGGCATAGCGCTGCGGTGCCACCTCGGGCACGCGGCGCAGATCTTCCTCGGTAGCGTAGCTTGGCTCGGGATAGCGCATCAGCCCCGTGTACGGAATCCACAGCCCCAGGCCCAAGGTCAGCGAGCCCCATGAATACGGTGCAAGGCGCTTGGCAAAGGCTAGCTGCGGGATGGAAAGCGGCGCCCCGCCCATCAGTCCCGCATCGCCCGTTACCGTCGGACGCAGGATGCCGTTTTCGTTGCGCGTGTACTCGATGTTCTGCAGCACGAAGCCCAGATCGAACAGCACGCTGAAGCCGCTGCTGCCTGCGCCAAGCCAGGCATCCCCCGTCGTTGTGGCCAGCGCCACGCCCGCCGGGTTGTAGTAGATAGCGTTGAGATCGTCGGCTCCCGCCACAAATGCCCCACCGCGGCCCAGCGGGCGTGCGCCATGCGGCGAGACAAACATGCCGCCCGCTTGTGCGACCGGCACGGCGCTGCACAGCCACACAAGACAGCCCAGCCAAAGCCAGACCCGGTGTCCTTGCTGCAGGCCGCGCTGCCGCGCCTCACCGACTTTCAACCGTCGACGATCTGCGCCATGTTGCATAGCGTTTTGTATCGTGGACAGGCCCTGCTTGTCGAGACAGACGCAGGGTACTTTTTGCGTATGTAGAAGAGGACCCGTTCGTTGCGAGCGTGGGACTGGGCTGTCCCAAAGGCAGGAAGGTGAGATGGGAACAGCGCGGAGACTTAGTGCTTCTGTTCGGCGGCAGCGCCACCGCCAGCCGGGGCGCCGTGGCCACCCGCCGGCTCCTTCGATGCCATCGTGAGAACGATGATCGAAAACAGCAGGCCGGCGATGCCCACCGAAGCTGCGCCGATGGTTGCCGCGCGCTTGCTGACTTCGTACGAGGTCTGCTCGAACACGACGAAGGACTGCTCGACTTCCGGCGAGAACGACGTGAAGTCAGAGAACTTTCCGCTGTGTCCCTTGAGCGCTGGGCCGATACTCATGCCGACCAGGGCGAGAGCAAACAAGACGCCGCCCATGGGAATCGCCAAGCCGATGAGGAGGCCGATCTCGATCTTTCCGGCCCCCGCCCCGATGGCGGTGGCCAAGACAGAGGCCACTGCCGAGGCAATGTAGATCGTGCTCGAGTTGTCTTTCGGTTGCTGCGGCCAAGGAACTTCGCTGCCCGACAGTGCGTCCATGTTTTCGCTCTCCTCGACGAGGCTCTAACGGGAAGATGGGATGATGGTACGGCAAGCGCTGCGTGCCGAACAACCCCCGAATTTCTAACACGGCAAGATCGCAACGATCTCAAGCATTTTGCCCAGGATGGCAGCGCGAACGCAGCATGCGCGCAGCCGGCCTATGGGCGTGATGCAGCGGGGGGACTGGACGGATCTGCCGCGGGCGTCGGGGCCTCGGCTGTCGGCTGCGGCACGGCACCTCGCAGAACTTCGACCGCGAGATCGTCGCCTTGCAGATCCGATCGGCTGCTGGGAGCAGGGTAGCTAAAGAGCAGTCGCCAGTACTTCGCGCCCATCGCTTTTGCGGTAAAGCTGCGCACGGCTGTCGTGCCCTGGGTGGGCGGCGGGATCGACAGGTCTTGGGCCAAGACCCACGTGTCTTTGTCGCCGTTCGGTGGGTTGCGAAAGCGTCGTCCAAAGCTGTATGTGCCAAGCGGCGTGGTCGCCTGTTCCTCGCTGAGAAGCTGTAGCTGTACGCGACGGAATGGATCTCCAGTGGGAACGCGGTGGCCAGCGCCGTTTGCTTGAAGTTCAATCTGCAAGCGATCGTTTCTGGGCGTGATGTAAACGCGCAGCGTATTGCGCAAGAACGTGACGTCGTGCCCGCCGGGAAACGCGTGCCCGCCGCCTGTCATGTGACAGTCCTGACACTCTTTGTTTCGCGCGGTGCGGCGCCACTCGGCCAGCGTGTCTTGCATGGGCTCGGCGGTATAGCGAACGGGAAGCCCAGGACGCGGGATGTTGAATTGATGGCAGCCGCCGCAGAACTCCGACGCGGCAAGGGATGGCACCACGCGCATCCGATGAGCGCGCTGGGCCGCTGCACTGGGCGCTCGCGCACTGAGGATCGCGCCGTTGCGAATGTGGCAGACCGCACAGTTCACGCCTTCGTCGACCAGCGGCAAGCCTCCGACCCGGACGCGGCGTGCGTCGGCCAGCGCCTTTACTTGCTCCGGCAGCGGGGCGTGGCAATACACGCACCATGAAAGCGGCTCACGACGGAATGAAGCGACGAAGATTCGATTGGTAAAGGACTGTGCATGGCGCGATGCCAACCATTGCTTGTAGATCGCGTCATGGCATGTGCTGCAGTCACGCGCGGAAAGCGACGGAATGTTTCGCGGTGGTGTCACGCCGCGCAGAGGTCGCCGCGCGCCTTCAAAGAGCATGCTCGCTGACAGCGCCGCTGCAGCCAATGCGAAAGACCAGAGCGACCCCAGCACGAGTTACTTGACTAAAGGGGCCGCTGTCTTCGCGACGCCTGCGATGAGGATCGTGGTGTCGCCCGGATCGCGCATCATCCCGCGTTCGCGCGTGACGATTAAGACTGCGCGCTGGCTGTTCGGGGCCCAGCACAGGCGCACGTCACCGAATAGCTCGCCGTCGAGATAGCTAGATCCTGTCCAGCTCGCCGTGGCGAACGGCTTGCCTGCTTTGAGCAAGGACATCTGGAGCGTGATCGAGCCCAGATCCTCGGCGCTCGGCATCTCTTCAAAGTCGTCATCGCGAGCGAACAGGAACTTGTCCTTCTTCCATCGGCCGTGCTTTTTCTTCGCGCTGCCGGCGACCTTGATTTCGGTCGTAATCGTGCCGTCTGGTGAGCTGCGTCCGCCGATGCAGCGCGTCGCATGCTCTTTGCCCCAGCTCTTGAAGGCCGCTGCTTGCGGATACTTGGCGTATTGCCTTTTTTCCCTGTTCGTCGGCTCACCCCACAGACCCATCACGTACATCTGGTCCTGGCCGGTGCTTGCCTCCACGACGTGATTGAAGTGGACCGTCAGGCGATAGCCGGGATCCGAGTCATAGGGATCGATCTCAAGGTCGGTGGCATAGACCAGATAGGCGCTATCGGCAGTCCAGCCTGCGGTGCGGGTTACCAGGATCCCGCGGTCCGCAGTCGAGGCCGTCGCCACCTTCGCCGCCGGATCCGCTGGTGCAGTCGGTGTCGCGGGGGCCGCAGGCAGCTTGGCATCGACAAGCTCGAACTTCGCCGCATCCCAGATCTTGGCCTGCAGCGCTTTCTTACCCAGCTCGCGTACCAAGATCTTGCCGTCGGGTTCGATGCTGAGGACACCCTTCTCATTGCCTTCGACCACGTTGGAAATCAGGCTGACCAGCTTGTCGCCCCGACGCTTTAGCACCGAGATCGATTCCATGTAGCTGTCGCCATGCCCACCGCTTGCCCAGTGCAGGACGATCTCGGGCTCGTCATCGGCGATGACCTGTCCCAGCGACACGTGAAACAGCGCAGCTTGTGATCCGCTGGCGCAGTCTGGGTCAAGCGGCTCGCCGCGGGCGACCACCTTGCCGGCGCTGTCAAAGAGCGTCGCGCCGTCGGCCAAAGAGACCACCAGCGTTTCAGGACCGGGATGATCCGCGGCTAGCTCGCCTTTGATCGTGCGCGCCGCAGTGTGGGCTTCTTCGCACTCGTCGGCGCGATCGCCGGCAGATTTCTCAAGCCGCTTGGCGTCGGCTTCGCTGGCCGACTCGTCGAGTTCACTGGCGCGATAGCCAGGAAACACGCCGGCTAGCTGCAGGATCTTCTGCGCCTGTGGATCCTTGGCCAGCGGTGCCATGTCTTGGTCGCTGCTGGCTTTCAGAAGCGTGCGTCGTGCCTGCGGATCGGTGCTCTTGAACAGCCACTCAAGCTCGGCACGAGCCGTGGTCTTGTCGTCACTCAGCGACGCCACACACGCCAGGTTGTAGTGCGGCAGCACAAAGCTTGCGTCCGCGGCGATGGCCGCGCGAAACGATGCCGCTGCTGCGACAAAGTCCTTGGCCCGGTACGCCTTCATCCCTTGGCTGTTTAGCGTCTTGGCCTTGGCGCGATCGGCGGTGGGCGCCGCTGCACGGTCCGGCGCTGCGGTCGTTGCTGCTGCGCTGGACTCTGAAGTCGCGGCTTGCGCTGTGGCCGCTGGCTTCTGGCTGGGCTTCTTGCAGCCCACAAGTCCCAGGATGACCAGCCCGGCTAGGATCGATCGATGTCGCATCATGCGAATCCCCCGCATCGATTGTATGTGGCAGAGCCCGCGGCAGGGAACGGCGCAGACCCAGGCCAGCCGTGTCTCGCGCGGTTTCTTCCTCAGCGTCAGTGGGCAGGCATATTCCGATGAATCGATAGGTTCCTATTCCTAGGTTCCGATTTCGAGAAGAAGGACGAGATCACTTGCTGCTTGCGGGGGGCGCTGGGCTAGGCACTGCCTTCGACAGAGCAGCCCCCAGCAGCGCTGGGCTGACGCCACGCGTCGCGATGTGCAGATAGCGGCCCGAGCGCTGCGTCGCCTGTTGACCGCAGGGATCGAAGGGGCGCAGAGGTTCCTCATTGCCCATGCGGCCGTACAGCGTATCGACGCGCGGACGGGCCTTGGCACAGCCGGGCTGGCGTTCATCCCAGCAGGCACAGGCCGGGCCCAGGCGCTCGGTCAAGCCACGCCACAGCACCTCGGCCACCGCTGGGGCGGCCTGTGTTGCGGTCTTTGGCAGCGCTGGACCTTGGCTGAGCAAGGCCAGGCCGCGACAGCCCGCAGGCAGCGGCACGGATCCAGCCAGCGCATCAAGCTCGACGCGTACATCGCGCCGTGTTGCCACCAGGGCCGAGTACAGCCCAAACAGCAAGTTGTCGACGGAAGCGGCGGCATCCGAGGACCGCGTGCAACCGCCGCAGAGCGCGCTCTGTTCCATGATGCAGCCCCCGCAAGACTGCAGGTTGCAGGGGTGCGCACTGTTGACCAAAAGAGCGCTCGCGCCGCTTGCCAGATAGACCTGCACGGCCGGATCCACGTCTTGCGGCGTGCTGCGGTGTGGCGCGACCAGCACCAGCGGCCGGGCCGCGTCCCGCTCGGTCGGAGCACGCAGCACGAACAGGCCGTTAAACGGCCCCTTCTTTTCCGTCAGCACCCAGTGGCGGCTGCCGCTGCGGGCATCGCGAAGCTCGACGGCGTCATAGCCCATGTGCTCGGCGAAGGCAGAAAACGCCGGGCAGTCATCGTTCTGCCACGCCAGCACTGCGTTGAAGCCCGACATCCAGCGCGGCGAGCCCCGCGTGATCGTCGTCATATTCCCCGCGCCAGGCTGCGCATTGTGCGTCCCGGCGAAGCGCTGAGCGCGCAGAAACGACGCCAGATCGCCTGTGCGCTGGGGCAGACAGTCAAGCCGTGGCTCTTCGGCCCCGGCATCCGACGGCGCTGCGACGGGTGGGGTGGCGGCCAGAGCCGACGCCGGCAAGCCAGCAAGAACAGAGCACAGCGCGGCTGCGAGCTTCGCCCAGCCGACCGGCCGCTTCGTTCGCGCAACGCGCATGCGTACGGAGCCTTGGCCTAAAGCCCTGGGGCCGGAAAGCGCAGCAGAAGCTCACGCACTTCTGCCGCGATTGTCGAAAGCTCCTGCGCATCGCCGCGCTTCTCGGCCGCGATCGCGCGATCGATCCACGCTGCGACCTGCGGCATCTCGCTTTCGGTCATCCCGCGCGAGGTCATGCCCGGCGTGCCAATGCGCAGCCCCGACGGATCGAATGGCTTGCGCGGATCGAACGGCACCGAGTTGTAGTTGGTCTCGATACCCGCGCGATCGAGCGCCTGCGCAGCCCGCTTGCCGGGGATCTCTTTGTTCGAAAGGTCGATCAGGATCAGGTGGTTGTCGGTGCCGCCTGACACCAGGTCATAGCCCCGCGCAAGCAGCGCTTCGGCCAGTGCCCGCGAGTTGCGCACGATCTGGTGCGCATAGCGACGAAAATCATCGCTCTGCGCTTCCTTGAGGGCCACAGCCAGTGCTGCCACCGTCGCGTTGTGCGGACCCCCTTGCAAGCCAGGAAACACCGCGCGATCGAGAGCCTGTGCATGGTTGGCATTGCACAGGATCATGCCGCCGCGTGGTCCGCGCAGCGTCTTGTGCGTCGTCGTCGTGATCACTTCGGCGTGACCCACGGGCGATGGATGCGCGCCACCGGCAACTAGACCAGCGATGTGCGCGATGTCCGCAACCAGCACCGCACCGACGCTGCGTGCGATCTGGGCAAAGCCGGCAAAGTCGATGGTGCGCGGAACCGCCGTGCCCCCGCAGAACAGGATCTTGGGCGTGTGCTTTTTGGCGAGCGCTTCCACCTCGTTGAGGTCGACGCGGCCGGTTTCCTTGCGCACGCCATAGGCCACCGACGTGAAGTACTTGCCGGTGATCGACACGTTCCAGCCGTGCGTCAGGTGCCCGCCGGCTGGCAGCCCCAGGCCCATGATCACGTCGCCGGGCTTGCAGAACGCCAGATACACCGCCAAGTTGGCTGGCGAGCCCGAGTACGGCTGCACGTTGGCGTGCTCAGCGCCAAACAGGCTCTTGGCGCGAGCGATGCAAAGCTGCTCGATGGCATCGATGTACTGCTGCCCTTCGTAGTAGCGCTTGCCGGGATACCCTTCGCTGTACTTGTTCGACAGCGCGGAAGACAGCGTCTGCAGAACCGCTTGCGATGTGTAGTTTTCGGATGGAATCAGGCGCAGCTTGTCACGCTGGCGCTGGTCTTCCAGATCCAGCAGCGCGGCAAGCTCGGGGTCGGTGCGATGCACGACGTCACGCAACATGCGATGGCCTCACAAAAGAGGGGTCATCGTTTATCAGTCGCCTGTCCGCTGTCAACGCCGAGCACGCACCCACGCACGCGCGCTGCTCGCGACGCCGGCCTGCTAGCGCTTGAAGCGCAGCAGGGTGCCGTCTTGGATGACCACCCAGACATGGTTGCCGACGCCCCACAGCTTGAGTGCGTTGCCCGTGATCCCCGACGGGATGGGCACGCGATCCCAGCGGGTGCCGTCCCAGCGCACCACATTTGCTGAGCTGGCTGCGCCCCAGACCTCGCTGAAGCTGGCGGCCCACAGATCATTGCCGCTGGCGACCATGGGCAGACCGTCTCCGCCATCGAGCCAGGCCGTGCCGTTGAAGTGTGGCAGCACGCCGTTTATGCCAAAGCCCCAGACATCGGCCACACCGCTTCCCGACAAGCCATGGATCGACTGTCCAGCCGTCGGGCTTGGCTGAGTTCGGGCCCAGCTACTGCCAGTCCAGCGCAGCACCACGCCGGCCAGACCCACGGCCCAGATATCATTGCTGGCAGCCCCCCAGATCGACGTAAGCCGAGAGCTTACTCCCGTCGTCGTGGCCGTGGCGGATGTGCCATTCCAGCGCACGGCGGCACCGTTGTCTCCGACGAACCAGACTGCAGTTGGGCCGAAGCCGAAGACGCCGTGTAGCTCGGCGGCAGCCGGCAGCGTCATGCGTGACCATGTGCTGCCGTTCCAGTGCTCGACTGCACCGAACTGCGCCACGGCATAGACATCGTTCGGGCCAGAACCCCAGATGTCGTTGTACGTGCTCACCGTCGCTGGCACGCGTGTCCAGCCGCTGCCGCTGTCATCCCAGTGCAGCATGGCGGTGTTTGCGCCGACGGCCCAGACATCCTGCGGGCTACTGCCCCAGATCGCGCGCAGATCCACTCCCGGCAGCGAACACAAAAGCGCCGGCAGCGTCTTCATTTGCACCTGCACCGTCGTCGGTTTGAGCCCGCCGGGCGAAAATGAAAACTGCGCCGAGCCCTCTGAGAGCTTGCAGTCCGGGCTAACCTGCCCGATGAGGCTGAGGCCAATCGTTCCGCCTTGGTCCATCGGCAGGTTCATCACGAACTGCGACAGCGTCCGGCTCACGGTTTGCGGCTTGCCCAGCGGCTGACCGCCGACGGTGACGCTGACTTGCAGCGTCTTTACATCGGGGTCCAGTCCGGCCACGTTCACGACGATGTCATCGTTCGTGCAGCCAGTCGCCATGCTCGCCACGCAACCAAGGCCCCAAAGCGCCGCGCGCAGCATCAGACCTTGCTGCCTCCCTCGCGTTCTTGTCTGCATCTGCGTCTCCTCACGCTGCGCTTAAAAGGTCAGCGACAACCCAAAGCGAATTCGCTCGGCCTGTTCCTCAGACGGAGTCCGCGGCCACGTGCCCACCACCACGCCCGCCGCCACGCCCCCCGCCACCCCCACACCAATCAGCGTCCAAAACCACCACTTCTTGTAAACCGGCGTTTTGGGAGGCGTGGGGGGGGGAGTGGGGGTTGGGGTCGGGGTGGACTGGAGCTTGGCGAGCTGGGCTTCGGCGATGAAGCGGCGGACGACTTCTTGTTCCTGCGCTGGGGCCGACGCTGGAGCCGTGGCTTGATAGCGCTGGAATGCGGCGATGGCTTCGTCGTAGCGCTGCAAGCGGTACAGCGAGCGGCCGATGTTGATCTGCAAGCGTGGGTCGGGCACGCGCTGGTACGCGTCGAGAAAGATGGGCAGAGCAGTCGCGTACTCGCCGGCCTCGGCCAGCTTGCTACCCCGCGCGAGGTCTTTCCAGCACTGCGGATCTTGCTCGCAGCTTGGCCCGCGCTCGGCCTGCGCCGACGATGCAAGCAAGCTGGATAACGCCAACAGCACCGCCCAACGCTGTGCGTGTCCTGCGGGCTGCTGCCGCTTACTGGATGATGGGGAAGGCTTTCTTCGTGCCAAGGCTCTTGGTTCCTCTGCTCGACGGTGGACGCCGCTTCGCAGGCGGCGACGGGCTGGACTTGGACGCGCTGCTTTTCACCGCAGCAGGCGAGGGTTTTGCACCCTCTGTCGGCTTGCTGGTCGGCTTCGGGTTTTCAGCCTTCGGGCTGGCGGTGGCGGCGCTGGGACCGGTGGGCGGGCTGCTTTCAGCGACGGCCGCGGCGTTCGAAGCGACGGAAGCAGGCCCTGCCACAGGGCGTGTCTTTTCGTTCGTCTTGGCCCCTTCAGAGTCCGCTGCAGCGACGGTCGGATGCGCTGCCTGAGGCGTGGCTGGGGTCGACACAGGCTGATCACGGTCCCTTCCCTTGGGCCACAGAGCGACGAGCAACAGAGCGAGTACGAGCGCGCCACCTGCCGCTGCTCCCAGGGCGATGCGCGACGGGGGCCAGTGCGTGATGCGCGACTGCCCAACCGACTGTCCCAGCGTCGACACGAGATCACCGCCCATGCGGGCTGTATCGATGGGGCTAATGACGGGCCTTGGCGCCGATGCCGGGCCGGTTTTGGCTGGGATCTCGGCGGTGCCGCTCGTCTGCCGCTCGGTTTCGGCTAGCAGGGCTTCTAGCCGCTCGGCGGTCTCGCGCATGGTCGGCCGCAGCTTGGGATCTTTCTGAAGCAGCGAATGCACGCAGTCGATCAGGGCCGGAGGCGCATCGACGCCACGCTCGGTGAGTGGGATCAGCGGCTCGTGCAGGTGCATGAAGACCAGCGCTGCAAAGGTCTCGCCGTCAAATGGCGGTTGGCCTGCCAGCATGTGATAGAGCACCGCCCCGGTGGCGTAGACATCGGCCTTGCTATCGACACCTGCGGCGCCGCGGCACTGTTCGGGGGCCATGTACACCGGGCTGCCCATGACTTGGCCTGGCCGCGTGTCGCCGGCTCCGATGCCGCTGGCCAGCTTGGCGATGCCAAAGTCGAGGATCTTCAGACGCTCGCGCCCCGTCGCCGCAGGGTCAGGGACAATCATCAAATTGGCCGGCTTGATGTCGCGATGAACAATGTCTTTTTCGTGCACGGCGGCCAGCGTGTCCGCAAGCTGCCAGCCCAGGCGCAGCGCCTGCAGAACGGGCAGACGCTTCTCGCGCTTGAGTCGCTCGGCCAGCGTCTCGCCGCGGATCAGTTCCATGATGATGTAGGCCGGCCCGTCGTTGGGAAGCTGCCCGCTGTCGTAGATCTGCACCAGCCCAGGATGTTCCACGACGCTGACCGCTCGCGCTTCGTTGAAAAAGCGCGTCAGAGTCGCGGGGTTGCGGGCCAGTGACTCATTGAGGAACTTGACCGCAGCGCGGCGACCGATGGTCTCGTGGACCGCCTCGTGGACAGCACCCATGCCACCTTGGCCGATTCGCTTGCCAATCTGATATGGGCCGATCTGCGCTGGTTCGCCGGCCATGCCGACTACTCTCCCCCTCCGACGGAGAATATCACCGTATTCGGGGGTTCCACAAGCCCAAGGCCGCGCGTGGGGTCGCAAATGTCGGAGGCTAGCGGGGCATTCTGGCGCAGCGGGCCGGCGACTTTACTTGTGCGACGTTTCACGCTACGGACCAAGAGGCCCATGACCCGCTCTGTTCCCCCTGAGCCTGCCGAAGCGGCGAAGATGCCACGCCCCACGGCCCCGGTTCCGACGCTGCGGCAGCGGCTGCGCCATGCCATCAGCCTGTTCTTTTTCACAGCCGGCGCGCACTTTTATGCCTGGATGACGTGGACGGCCATCTGGCGCGAGCACTGTGCCAGCTTGGCGGAGCCTTTTCCCCACAAGTCCGTCGACGGCACACGCGTACGCGTCTTGGACCTTGGCATCGGCCCCGGCATCTCGGGCATTGGCATTCTAGACGTGCGACCGCAGGCCTGGGTGGTGGGGCTGGATTTTTCACGCACGATGCTGCGCTTGGCACAGCGCTATCTGCGGCGCGCGGGCTGTTCGCTGGATCTGGTGCATGGCGACGTCATGCACCTGCCTTTCCCGGACCAGTGCTTCGACGTCATCACCCATCACAGCTTCCTGTACTTGCTCAGCCAGCAAGAGCGGGCGCTTTCCGAAATGGCGCGCGTGCTGCGTCCGGGGGGCGTGTACGTGTTCCTAGAGCCAAGCCGCAGCGGCTCGCTGTGGGCGCTTCTGCGAGGGCCAGGAGCCCTGCGCTTCAAGCTGTCGATGCTCCTGTGGCGCGTCGTCAGTCGCGGCTTCGGTCGCTTTGAGAAGTCCGAGCTTGAGCGGCTGCTTTCTAGCCATGGTTTCCGCGACATCCAGTTGGTTCCCACCCTAAGTGGCATGGGTTTTCTGGGGCAGGCGCGCCGCTAAAGTTCGTAGCCTGGCGGGCCGAGTACGCTAGATCGCAAGGATGTTCGCTACCTAGGCCAGCGTGGCAAGAAGCCCACATCTGCAGCCTTTCGCTCTTGTTTTCTCGACGAAAACGGCCTCAGTTTCTTACCCGCGGAATGTGCTAACTTAGCTTCCAGTCTGCACTATGCAGACGTGGCGTCTGGGGGCTCTTGCGGTGCTCGTACTAGTCGTTGATGACGAGCCAATCTCGCGCATGGCGCATATGGCGGTCTTGGCCAAGATCCGCAACATCTCTGTCATTGGGGCAGCGACGGTGGCCGAGGCTCGCGCACTGATCCAAGAAGCGGCTCCACAGGTCGTGGTCTTGGATATGCGGCTTCCCGATGGCACGGGGCTCGACGTGATCGCTGCGCTAGAGGCCGCGTCGGCCAATGCGCTGGTGATCGTTGCATCAGCGTACCTCGATGACTATCGCGGCAAGCTACCGCGCAGCGAGCGCGTACACCTTTTGGGCAAGCCTGTGCCGATGCACGAGCTGCGTCGCCTCGTCGAAAACGCAGTGAACAACACCAGCACGCTGAGCCCGTTTACCGTGCTCGACTATGTGCAGCTGGCTTGCATGGGTCATCACTCGGCGATCATCGAGTGCTATGGCAAGGCCGGACGCGGCGAGATCATCATCGAAAAAGGCGAGCTGTGGTCGGCAGAAGATCGGCTGGGAACGGGCGTGCCCGCCTTTGATCGCTTGCTCATGGCCAAGCGAGCGAACGCGCGTCCGCTAACCGACCGTCGACAGCTTCCCCCGCGCAACTTGGCCGAGCGCTGGGAGCTAATGGTCCTGGACACGCTGCGAGCGCAGGACGAGCAAGGTACCAAGGCTGCGTCGCCACCCAGCCCCCCCGCGGCAACCCAGAGTCACGCACCGGCAGCGTCGACAAAGATCGAGCCGAGTGCGATCGCCAGTGCAGCGACTTCGACGGCTCCGCCGGCAGCACAGGGACCCGGTGAAAAAAAACCTTCGCCTGCGGCGGCGCCAAGCTCGATCAAGCCATCAATGGCCGCAGCCAGCGCAGATGCACCGTCGGCCAGTGCTGCCGAAGCCCCAAAGCTTGCCGCTGTCGTCGAAGCGCGCATCAAGGGCGGGCTGCAACCGCAAGGCGCAGCGGCCACGCTTTCCAGCGCAGCGCCGGAAGCGCCGACCTCTGCGCCGGCTAAGCTCGCAGGCGAGGCATCGAGCACGCGCACGCAGCGCGGCGACGACAATTTCGATGCCTGCGTCGAGCGCGCCTTGCGGGCCGTGGTGGCCAAGAACTTCGCCCTCGCCATTTCAGAGCTAGAGCGAGCGCAGGCGATTCGTCCGGGGGACCCGCTGGTGACGCATCGCTTGGCTCGCTTGCGATCACTTCTGGGATAAGCGGCACGGGCCCGTGCGGCCTTTGTGCATAGGGCAGGGTCGAGTCACAGGTTGAGAGCCTCTCTTCGCTAGTTCCAGATTGACAGCCGGGCCGCGTCTTTCCAGGCTAGGCGCATGCACAGTCAGAACTCGGGTTCCGCTCATAAGTCGCTCTCGGTGCTGCCGTCTGCAACTGGCCCGTCGTCGGCTCCGACGGTGACGCCGCACATAAAGCCGCCGGTCGATCCCGCGACGCTGCGCCACAAGGATCTAAAGCGCGGGCGATTCTGGGCACATATCCCGGCGTATGCCGACATCGACGAAGAAACCTTCCTCGATCATAAGTGGCAGTCCAAGCACACGATCACCAACGTCGATAAGCTGCTCGCGGCGGTGCGCGGCATTGCGGCGGCGGGCGAGGCGTTTCTGCAAGATGCGGCCGAGGGCTTTGCCAAGGCGCCGATGAGCGTGCGCGTGACGCCGTATCTGCTCAGCCTCATCGACTGGAACGATCCCTATAACGATCCGCTGCGCATCCAGTTCATCCCGCTGGCCTCGCGGCTTCTGCCGGATCACCCACAGCTTGGCCTCGACTCGCTGCACGAGATGGCCGACGCGCCGGTACCCGGTCTGACCCATCGCTATCCTGATAAAGCGCTGTTTTTGCCGCTCGACACATGTCCGGTGTACTGCCGCTTCTGCACGCGCAGCTATGCCATCGGACTCGACACCAACCTCGTCGAAAAAGTCACGCTGCACGTCAATGAAGAGCGCTGGCGCAAGGCCTTTGAGTACATCGCCTCGCGCCCCGAACTCGAAGACATCGTCATCTCGGGCGGCGACGCGTACAACCTGCGGGCCCAGCAGATCCGCGAGATCGGCGAGACGCTGCTCAACATGCCCAACGTCCGGCGCATGCGCTATGCCACCAAGGGGCCGGCGGTCATGCCGCAAAAGATCCTGACGGACACGGCGTGGCTTGATGCGCTGACGGCGGTCGTCGAGCTAGGTCGCCGCTTGCACAAAGAAGTCGTGCTGCACACGCACTTCAACCACCCCAACGAGATCACCAGCCACACCGAGCAGGCCATGAACCGCCTGATGGAGCGCGGCATCTTTGTGCGCAATCAGTCGGTGCTGCAGCGCCGGGTCAATGACACGCCCGAGACCATGTCCCTGCTGGTCAAGCGGCTCGGCCACGTCAACGTCCACCCGTATTACGTCTATGTTCACGACTTGGTGAAGGGCGTGGAAGACCTGCGCACGACGCTCAAGACAGCGATCGACATCGAAAAGCACGTGCGCGGATCGACCGCGGGGTTCAACACACCGACCTTTGTCGTCGATGCCCCAGGTGGTGGGGGCAAGCGCGATGCCCACTCGTTTGAACACTACAACCGCACGACGGGCGTCTCGGTATATACAGCTCCGTCGGTGAAGCCAGGGCAGCAGTTCTTTTACTTCGATCCCATCGACCTTTTGCCCGAAGAAGGCCGCGCCCGCTGGGCCGATCCTGCCGAGCACCCGCGCATGATCGAAGAGGCCCGCGCCGCTGCCGTGGCTTCGCTGCGTTAGCGCGTGCGCGCTCTGTCTTTTCTGCTGCTTGTAACCGGGCTGTGGCTGGGCTGTCATGCCAAGACTGGGACGCCACGGCCCGTCGCGGATGCGGGTGATCTGCGCGATGGCAGCGCGAGCGTCCGCGATGGTGCTTTCGCGGCGGCTGGCGAAGCGGCCTGCGAAGCAGACGAAGATCCGCTGCCGCCTGTGCCGTGTGAACTTCCCGCGGCGGCGCGGGCGGCAAAAAGCGCAGGCGCGCTGTTGGCTGCGCTGTTGTCGCGGGCCAGCGAGCGAAATGAAGCCGGACAGGGACTGCGACGCAGCACACCCGTGCAGCTTCACATGGCGGGTCGCGGCACGGCGTTTTTGGGGCCTGCTCCGACGACTGCGATGAATTCGCCGCCGAGCCTGATCGCCGACCGAGCCGCTGAGCGCGGTGATCCGGCGCTGCCGCTTTTTCGCGAAGCGCTGTCCTGCACCAACGCCGCGCTGCGCGTGCAGCCCGCCTCGCTGCCTGTTCTGCGCCAGCGCGCTATCGCTCAGCGCGAGCTTGGCAGCCCTGAGGAGGCTCGCGACACGCTGACTCGCGCCTTGGCGCATGTGCCCGACGATCCCGAGACGCTCGCTCTTTCTGCCGATCTGTACATCAGTCACTTGTCCGCGACGCGTGAGCACAGCGAGATTGGCCTTTTGTACGCCGAGCAGGGCCGCAAGCGGCTCTTCCCTCAAGCGCCAGCGCCGCCCAGTAAGACCACTTCGCGTCGACGCAAAGCCGCCGCGTCCCGTCGCGAGCCGGTCCTTTCCGACGCGACGCGTGCCCTGCTGGCGCGGCTGTGGCTCTTGTCTGGTCAGGCGCTGCTCGATCTTGGACGGGCCAGCGAGGCGCTGCCGGCTCTTGACTCGTCGCTGCGCTTGGCTGAGCTATCCGAAGCCCGCTATGAGCGGGCCGTCGCGCTGTTTGAGCTGGTCCGCTTGCCCGAGGCAGAGATGGCTTTTTCAGAGCTGCTTGCGAAGAGCCCTCAGCCCGCGAATCGACAGACCGCGTTTGTGCATTACCACCTGAGCTTGATCCTCGATCAGCACGGCCGGGCAGATGACGCTGAGCGCGAGCTGAAAGCCGCCCGCGCTATTCTGCCCGAGCAGTTTCCCGAGCCGCTGTCCGTGTCGATGGCAGAGTTTCAGGCCTTGGTGCGCACCGAAACCGACGCGCTTGCGCCCGAGCGGGCTGCCGATCTCAAAAAGGTGCGTCTGGAAATCGCCGACCTGCCCGATCCCGCCGATCTGACGCTTGAAACGCCGCCGCTTTCGCCGACGATCTTGGGCTTGTTTCGCGGCCTGCCCCTCGGTGAAGAGCCCAGCGAGCCGCGCAGCATCGTGCTGTATCGCAAGAACCTTTTGCGCGCTGTGCGCTCGCATGCCGAGCTGGTTCGCGAGATCCGAAAGACGCTGCTGCACGAGCTTGGCCACCTGCACGGCGCCGACGAAGACGACCTGCGCGAAGAGGGCTTGGAATAGCCGCGCTCCTAGCGATAGACATAGGCCGCACCGCTGCCAAAGGCGCTGTTGTCTGTGCCATCTCCGTCGACGCTGCTCGCCTGGCTGGCTTCTCCGGGGGCGCCGATGAGCAGGCTGCGGCCATCGCGCGCAAGGGCTAGGCTCTCGCCGAAGCGATCGCCGATGCCTGCGTTGGGCGCCTTCAGGTACGCCTCTTCCCTAAATCGCCCGCCGCTGAGTCGGAAGACATACGCGGCGCCGCTGTCCCAGGCGCTGCGGTCATAGGGCATGGCATTGATCCCCGTGGCCAGGCCGGCATCCGTCACCGCCCCGGCCAGAAGAACCCGGCCATCGCTAGACAGCGACAGGCTGTAACCAAACTGATCGCCGGCTCCGCCTCGACTCGCTTTGAGATAGGCCTGCTGCGACCAGTCGCCGCTGCGCGAAAAGACATAGACGGCACCTGACTCGGGCTGGCTGTTGTCGCTGGGGTCGCCCTGGCCGCCGCGAGCTTGGCTGGCTTCGCCGCAGGCCCCGACCGCCAGCGTGTTTCCGCCGATGGCCACAGCGCAGCCAAAGCGATCGCCGGGGTCGGAATTCGCCGCTTTCAAGTACGCTCGCACCGTCCAGTTTTCGCCGACGCGCGAATAGACATATGCGGCCCCGCTCTTCGGTGCGCTGTTGTCCAGCGAGTTGCCGTTTACGCCGCGTGCGTTGCTGGATTCGTTCAGCGCGCCCACCACCAGGTCGTCCCCGGACAGAGCCAGGCTGCAGCCAAACTGATCGTCGATATCGGGATTGATCGCCTTGATGAACGCCTCGTGCTGCCAGCTATCGCCCCGTTGACGAAAGACATACACAGCCCCGCTGCGCGGCTTGTCTGAGTTGGCAGGGTCGCCGTTTACGCCATAGGCCCCGCCGGGGTTGTTGGGCATCGCCACCGCCACGGTATCGCCCGACAGCGCGAGCCTCATGCCGAAGTAGTCACGTCCGAACGAAACCGGAGGCCACAGAGTGGTCTGGTGTTCCCAGGTGGTGCCTGTGCGCCGGAAGATCTCGACCACACCGAGTCCTGACCGCCACGGTACACCGACGGCGAGCAGGTCCCCTTGCAGCGCGACGCTAACCCCGAACCAGGCCATCGCGGTGCTCGTGGCGGGGATCCGCGCTTCCTCGCGCCACGTGTGGCCATCGAAGCGGAAGACGAAGACCGCCCCTCGTTCAGGGGCAACGGTGCCCTCAAGCGGGGAGGCCACGACCAGCGTGTCGCCGTCGATCGCCACGGCGCGACCAAAGCGATAGTCGGCAGCATTTCTGCTCGGCTTGAGGTAGTGCAGCGGAGGCCGCGATACCTGTACATCGACGACATAGCGCCGCGTGGCGCCGCTCTCTGCGCTGACGGTAATCGGGATCTGCGTCGAGCCCGGCGCAATCGAAGTCGGCAGCGACTCGTGGCCTGATTCCGTCACGAATTCGCCGACCTTTGCCGCTGCCCCCGCTGTCTGCAGCGTCGGCGTAAATGCAACGCGCGTCAGCCATGAGGGCACCGACAGCGTGTACGCCGTCTGAGCGCTCGCAAACATCGGGCTTAGATCGCCCACCGATGGTGTCAGCGCAGACAGGGCAAGCGCTGGATCGACACAGTCAGCGGCAGCCGGCTGACAGACCCCAGCGCAGGGCACCTGATCCGGGGCGCAGGTGACGCCTGCGTCCGAGCAGCTTGAAATTCCCAGCAACGAAGCGAGACCCAAAAGTGTCCAGCGCGACATGCGATCCCCCCTGGCAACACGTGCTAGAGGGAAATTCTAGGGCAGCGCGGCGCTTCTATGGTTCATTGCCTATTTTCTGAATGAAATTGCACGATACCAGACCGTTGAGGTGTCGCGCCCAGCCCGCGCGGGTCGGCCTGGGGGCGGCGGTGACCGAGTCTGCGTGGGGACGCCAACTGCTCGAAAGCTCGTGTACACTGCGCCCCCGCGAGACGCGCAAAGTCCGCAAGGAGACATGCCGATGGAGACGCAGGGTCACGAACGGGGGGGAAGCCAGGCCGGAGCCAAGCCGGGTTCGCCGATGCCGCCAGCTGTCTTGGTGGTCGACAGCGACGCACGCGCGCTGCGCCTGCTGGAAGTCGGGCTGCGCCAGGCTGGCTATCGCGTCTGTGCCGCACTGTCGGGCGAAGAAGCGCTGACCCAGGCCGAGGCCGAGCCGCCGGCCGTGGCGCTGATCGACGCCGAGCTTGTCGATGGGGATGGCTTTGGCTTGGCCGCTCGCCTGCGAGCGCTGCCGGGCTGCGAGCGCATGCTGGTTCTGTTCGTCGTCGATCCGCGTCGCCCCAGCGATCGCCTGCGCGCGTTCGAATCGGGGGCAGGGGACGTGCTAGAGCGGCCGGTCCACCTGAAAGAAGCGCTGTGGCGCGTCGAGACGCTGCTGGAAAAAGCCGCCCAGCGCGGCGAGCTAGGCAGCGGCGAGCGTGGCATGCGCTTTTTCGGTGCGCTGTCGGCGATCAGCATGCTCGACCTGCTGCAGTCGATGGAGCTTCTGCGGCGATCGGGCTTGGTTCACTGCAAGAACGGCCGCGGCCAGCGCGGCGTGCTGTACTTCGCTGAGGGCAAGCTCATCGACGCTGAGGTCGGTCGCCTGCGCGGCGAAGATGCCCTGCAGCGCGTGTTGACCTGGAACGATGGCGAGTACCGCGTCGATCAGCTTGCTGTGCTGCGCCCCGATCGCATCCCGCTTTCGTCGAGCGCGCTGCTTCTCGAAGCCGCCAAGTGGGTGGATGAATGGAGCCGCTTGACATCGAAGCTGCCCTCGCTCGACAGCGTGCTCGTGCCTGCTGGCTTGGCGGGGGCGGTGCTGTCGGCGGTGGCGCCGTCACACAGCCCGGCGCTTTCTGCCGAGGTCGAAGACGTCCTGGCTAGCTTCAACGGCGTGCGCACCATCCGGGATGTGATCGAGCTCGACGAAGAGCTGCCGCTTGATAGCCTGGGGCGCCTGCGTGGCGTCGCGCAGCTTCTGTCGGAAAAGCTGCTGGTTCCACGCACTGCCCACGTCGCTGAGCCGCTGCGGCGCATGACCTTGACGCCACCGCCCGCGCCGCGCTTGACCCCGGCGCCACGCATGACGCCGCCGCCCACGCCGCGGCTGACGCCGCCTTTGACGCCGGCACCGCGGCTCACACCGTCGCCCAGCGTCGCCAGCGCCCCGTCGGCGCATGCCGGCCTGCGTTTGACCCCGGCTCTGGGACAGGCCGTTCCTTCGGGCTCGGCCGGGCGAGGCCTGGGTCTTTCGGATGGGATCCCCATCGACGGGCCGCAGCTTGCTCAGGTGGCGCACAGTCGCCCGCAGCCGGTGCAGCCCGTCGCGGCAGAGCACTCGCTGCCGCCCGTGGCCTTGGCCAGCCGGGCCCCGGCCTCAGCCGCGCTAGCTTCGCTGCCCGAGCTGTCGGTCGAGGTGCTGCCTGCCGGCCTTTCGCAGTCGGACAGTGTGGCGGCGGTGGGCTCGCGCACATCCGAAGATGCGCTGGCCGTGCTCAGCGCCTCGTCGATCGAGCCACTGCACTCGTCGTCAGCTGAGATCTCGGGAGTGCCTTCGGTCATCGTGCAGCTTCAACTGGATGCCGAGGGCAAGCTGCAGAAGCCACCCGAGCTAAGCACCAGCGGGGCGGCGCGCCAAAGCTCACCGCGCAGCGCCGCTCTGCTGCAGCCAACGCCGCCCTCGCTGTGGCAGCGCGTGCGCCCGGTGGTGATGGGGGCTGGGCTGTTTGGCTTGGGCGTGGGTCTGTACTGGGTGTGGCAGACGATCAGCGAGTCCAGCGAGCCGCCGGTCAGCGCACCCGTCGCGGCGACGCAGCCCGCCCGTCCCTCGGCGATTCCAGCGGTGAGCCCGGCCCCAAGCCCGCCTCCTGCGAACACCGGGATCCAGCCACAGCCGGTGTTGCCGTCGGCAAGCCCATCTGCTTCAGCGACGCCTTCCTTGCCGCCTGGCCCCGCAGCGACGGACCCTGCCGCTGCCCCGCAACCAGCACTCGCCATTCCGTCGCCGGCCCGCTCTGAGCCCAGCGCGCCGCAGCCTGTCGCCGGAAATCCCGCCGCCATCGAGCCTGCGCCTTCGTCGGCACCGCCTGTGGCCGCGGCGCCGTCTGTGTCGCCTGTCCCGCCTGCCGCGAGCGATCCGGCGGGCTCTGCAACCGACGCGGCCGCCGATCAGGCTCGCTTTGCTGCGGCCATCAGCAAGGGCAAGCAGGCGCTCTTCCGTGGGCAGTTCAGCAAGACCCGCCAGGCTCTTCGCGAGGCGGCGCATATCAAGGCGCAGTCGGCCGAGGTGCTGTCGCTGCAGGCCGATCTCGCTTTGGACGAGGGCAATGCCGAGTCAGCGCTGCGGCTGGCGAAAAAGGCGCTGCACCTGGACCCCAACTATCCCGATGCGCACCTGTCCTTGGCCATGGCTGCGCAGGCCAACGCCGACACCACGACGGCGCGCTCGCACTTCAAGAAGTACCTAGAGCTCGCGCCGAGTGGTGACCGTGCAAAAGACGTAAAAGCCATCCTGCAAGGCAGGTACTGATCGCCGTTCAGGGCTGCGGCTCGACGGGAAGGCAGCGCCTGAGGCCCTGCACAAGCTCGCGAGCCTCGGGCGTGGTGATGCGCAGGCGATGAAGCACACGCTGCAGATCGGCGACGTGCTCGGCCGCCGAGTCGGCAGGCAGCGCGAACGAGGGCTGAAGCGGGCCCTTGGCACGCACCGGGTCGGGGTCGACGGCGCAGCGCAGCCAGGCCTGCGTCTGCGGAATCGACTCGTCATACGATCGGTGCGTACGCGCGGCCGTCTGCTTTGCCCACTCGCCGGAAAGGACGAACAGTGTCTGCGGTCCGCCCAGCCGGGCGAGCAGCCGCAGATCTTCGCCGCGCGGGCGATGCGGTGTGGGGGCGCGATCCAACCCAGAGCCCGTCGTCTCGCGGGCCTGACTGCCGCGGTCACTGGCGCAGCCCAAGGCCAAAAGCCCCAGCCACGGCAGGAACGAACGCGTCCAGTGTTGTGGACAAAGCAGGCGGCTCCGCATCGGCGCTCATCGTCGCACATTGCTGTGTTAGGCTGCCAAGAAACAGGTAGGCAAGCGCCACCGAGGAGGCCCCGCCCCCATGCCGCGCCGACAGATGAAGTTGCCCTGGATGTCCGCTCCCGCTCGACGCGCTGTGGGGCCATGGGGGCTGCGTTCCCTGGCCCTCGGTGTCGCCGTATTGAGCGGGTTTGCGCTCGGCTCGTGCCGCGAGCAGCCGCCGTATGAAGAGCTTCCCCAAAAAGGCAGCCACGAGACCGTCACCGTCGAGTGCGGCCCGCTGCCCGAGATCACGGGCCCAAGCCGCTGCGAGGTCACGCCCAGTGCCAGCGGCAGTAAGTATGTGCTTCTGCGCGGCACCGTCTTGCAGCCCGATCGCGTGCTGCGCGGCGGCGAGGTGCTGATCGACGGCCAAGGCAAGATCGCCTGCGCCGACTGCGACTGTCACAGCAAGCCGGCGGGTGGCGCCGAGGCCAGGCAGGTCCTCTGTCCCGACGGTGTGATCTCGCCCGCCCTGATCAACCCGCACGACCACCTGGGGTACAACAAGCTGGCGCCGGCCGCGCATGCCACCAACCGCTATGACCACCGTCACGAGTGGCGACAGGGTGTCATGGGCGATCCCAACCGTCCGGCGATTCCCTATTCGCGCAGCACCAAGACCGAGACCCTGCAGTTTTCTGAGCTACGCCACGTGATGTCCGGCACGACATCGATCGTCAGCGCCGACGACGCCATCGGTGTGCTGCGCAACCTGGATGCCACCACCACCACGCGGCAAGAGGGCTTGAATCAGACCGTCGTCAACTTCGACACCTTCCCTCTGGGTGACACGGCCGGCGAGCGCTTGCTTTCGGGCTGTGGCTATCCCGGCATCACCACCACGCAGTCGATTGTGAACGCCGACTCGTACGAGCCGCACATCAGCGAAGGCATCAACATCGAGGCGCGCAACGAGTTTCTGTGTACCAGCCAGAACACGCAGGGCCAGAACCTGCTTCTCGACAAGACCGCGCTGATTCACGGCATCGCGCTGGGGCCGACCGATGCCTGCTATGTCGCGCAGCGACGGTCGACGTTGATCTGGTCGCCGCGCAGCAACGTCGCGCTATACGGGCACACGGCACAGCTTCCCATGTTCGATCGCTCGGGCGCTCTTTTGGCCCTGGGTACTGACTGGACGTTGACCGGCTCGATGAACCTCTTGCGTGAGCTTGCTTGCGCCGACGAGTACAACCGCCTGCGCTTTGACAATTACTTCAGCAGCGAGGCGCTGTGGCGCATGGTGACGATCAACGCCGCCATCGCCACCGCCACCAACGACGTCATCGGTCAGATCGTCCCCAGCTTGGTCGCCGATATCGCGATTTATCTGGGCCAGCGCGTCTACAAAGACAGCCCCCTGCCGCGCTGGGATCACGCCGCGGTGGTGCGGGCCGGCGTCGAGGATGTGCTGTTGGTGCTGCGTGGTGGTCTGCCGATGTACGGCGACGGCAACGTCATGGAAGGGCTGGGCGCAGGCGTCGACAAGCTGTGTGAGCCGATCGATGTCTGCGGTGTCGACAAGCGCCTGTGCGTCGAGCGCGAGACGAAAAAGAAGCTAGCTGCGCTTGAAGCCGCGACCACGCCGCCCATCTATCGCCTGTTTTCGTGCGGCGCTCCGCCCGACGAGCCGACCTGCACGCCGCTGCGCCTGGGCCAGTTTGACGGCAGCATCACCGCCGATGATCCCGATGGCGATGGTCTGCGTGCCACCTACGACAACTGTCCCAAGGTCTTCAATCCCATTCGTCCCGTTGACCAAGGCAAGCAGGCTGATGCCGATGGCGATGGCGTAGGCGATGCCTGCGATGTCTGCCCTCTTGACAAAGACACCACGATGTGCTCGGCGATGCGCACGGCCGACTGTGACAGCGATGGCATCGAAGACGGCATCGACAACTGTCCCGGCGCCACCAATCCCGACCAGTCAGATCGCGACCTCGACGGCAAGGGCGATGTCTGCGATCTGTGCCCGGATCTGGCAAATCCTGGCTTTGCCATCTGCCCAGCGACGGTAAAAGAGCTGCGCACGCCCGGCAGTCCCAAGCGTGCCTCGGCCGGGACGCCAGTTCGGGTCGAGCGCCTGCTGATCTTGGGCCTGCGCGCCAAGTCGAGCTTTGGCTTCCATGCCCGCGACCTCGACGGATCGCAGGACTACGCCGGCATCATGGTGTTCTTGGGTGGCAGCGCGCCGCCTAGCTCATCCGACGGAGTGCCGCTGCGCGTCGGCGACATCGTGACCGTCACCGGCAAGTTCGACGTGTTCAACCAGCAGGATCAGATTGGCAACGTTAGCGACGTCACCATCACCGGGCACGTGGCCAACCCGCCTGAGCCCATCGACATCACGACGCGCGACCTGATCCAGGGGGCGAGCAGTCCGTCTGAGAAGTACGAAAACCTGCTCTTGCGGATCAACAACGTCTTTCAGCGCAGAAAGCAGAGCGCGACCGATGATGACTTCTGGGCCACCGACGAAATGGCCGAGACGTGCAGCGCCGCTACTCCGCCCTGCGTTCGCGTGGGGGACTTCTTGATCGACAACGGCTTCAACAATGGCGTGCCGGCCTTTACCGCCAACGCCCCGCTCAAGAGCGTCACTGGCATCATCAGCGGCTTTAACAACACCTATTCCTTAGAGCCGCGCGACCCCAGCGACATCATCCTGCCCTGATGCTGTCGCTGGAGCAAAGCAGCCCTGCGGCCTTCGGCGTCAAGAGCGAAGGCCGCGGCTACGGGCGGCGCAGGCGCGGGAAGAGCGGGATCAGCTCGCGGTCGGTGACCAGATAGAAGCGCTCGAAGCGCGCATCGGCCACTAGGCGAATCGGCACCGGCAGATCGCGCCCGCGCAGCGCGAAGATCTGTCGTCCCAGCCCCAGCGGATCGGCCAGCCGCAGGCGTGAGACATCGACTTCAAAGTGGCGGATCGCGATCTTTGTACACAGTGTGCGGTCGCCGAATTCGTTGATCTGGCAGACGTTCGGATCGATGGTCAGCACGCTGTGCCACGCGGTTGCGGCCCGTCGCGGCACGGACAGACCGACGCCATGCCCCAGCTTGGACTCGGCCAGATACAGTGATTCCAGCATCAGCAAGTCGCTGGATCCTGGGCTGCTTCCGGGATGGATCCATGGGCCTTCGAAGTCGAACGGTCGGTCATACGTGCCGCGCAGAAGCCAGCCCGCTTCGTAGTCACCGGGCACGATCTGCGCCGCTTCATGCGGCTTGCCGCGAAAGTACATGACCCCCCACGGCGTCTCGATGCGCGAGCCCTCTTGTTCAGCCTCGATGATGCGGCGGTCAAAGAACAGTCGGCCCGATCGGGTCTCGCTGCGTGAGCCCATGGCCATCGTCTGCAGCCAGTACTGCCACGGCATGATCACCGCATGCCACTCGCCGTTTGAGTTGAGCGCCGACGCGGGCACATCCACGCGTCCGCCCTCGCTGGGATCGATGGCGCGACCGTACGTACCTTCGAGCAGCCAGCCGACTTCGTACGCGCGCTCGAAGCGCTGCATCAGACCCCAGGGCGTCATCACGCAGTCTGCGGGCTTGCCTTGTACCTCATTTCCGTCGAGCCGCAGCGCTCCGACGCGCTTTTCGCTGCGCGTGCCCAGCGCGCTCACCGCATAGTCGTATTCCCAGTGATGTCGGGGTTCTGCGGTCTTGAATTCATAGCGACCGGCGCTTTCCTGAATGACCGCAACCTGCGTGACCAACGTCGTCATGGTGTCCTCCTGCTGCGCGGATGCTTGGCGGCGCCGAGGGCGCTGCGCTTGGCGGAAGGAGCGGATCAACAAGCGTGCCAGCACTGCCCGTAGCGATTGCCAGCGGCCCCCTTCCTGCACGACGGCACACGGTTCCATCGCTTGCAGCCAGTTGTCGCGGCGCCGGGCCGGAAGACACACAGGACGACCGCGCAGCACAACCGTGTGCCGCATGCTCTGCGCCCTATACCTGGCTGGCAGCAAGCCTTGCGCAGCGAGTACACCGACGATCCCAGCACCGGAACGTAGGCTCTGCGCCGTTGTCACACATGCGCGCTAGGGCAGAAGCGGGGCTTTCTTGATGGTCGAGAAGCCCGAAAACTGCGCCGTCGGCATCAGGCGATAGCCGCTGACTTCGCGGCGCGTCACGACGACGTTATCGGGGTGCCAAAGCGGCAGCATGGGCAGATCGCGCAGCAGCATCGCTTGCACCTGCTTGTACAGCGCTCTGCGCTTCTGTCGATCCATCTCGCGCTGGCCTTCGTCGAGCAGCGCGTCCATTTCCAGATTGCGATAGCGCATGCGGTTGATGCCGGCGTCGAGGTTCTTGTTGCTGGGCGCATACGCCGAGTGCAGGAAGTTGCGGAACATATTCGGCTCGGCGATCTCGGCGCTCTGCAGCGTGTACAGGTGGTAGTTGCCCTTTTTTACGTCGGACAAAAAGATGTGGAACTCAAGCGGGCGGACTTCGACGAGGATGCTGACCTCGGCAAGCTGGGCCGCGATGACGCGCGCGATGGCCACCGGCAGCGCGTCGGTCGAGGTCTTGTACACGACAGTGAAGCGCGGCAAAGGCCCGTCGCCGTCGGGGTCGGGAAAGCCCGCTTCATCCAGCAAGCGCTTGGCTTCTTGGGGGTCGTATGCAAGAGCCTGCGCCGCCTCGCCCTCGGGGGTGCTGTATGCCCAGTGAAACGGCGGCAGCAGCGACGTCGCGGGCTGCGCCTTGCCGTGCAGCTTGGTGCGCACGATGCGATCGCGGTCGATGGCGTGGGCGATGGCACGTCGCACGCGAACATCTTTGAAGCGCACGTCTTCATTGTTCATACCCAGATAAAACAAGATCGCCGATGGAGCGCTCTGCAGCGTCAGCCGCTTGTGCCACTTGCTGACGGCATCGAACAGAAGCGGCGACACCGTGTTCTGCGTCAGATCCGCCGACCCGCCGACCAGGGACAGCAGGCGCGAGTTGGCGTCGCGTACCACGCGCACCGTCAAGCGCTCGATGGGCGGTGGGCCGCGGTGATAAAAGGCATTGCGCACAAAGCGCGTGACCTCGCCGGCTTCGCTGACCGGCACGAACGGCCCAGCACCGACGGGCAGGCCGAACAGGCTAGGCGATTCAAAGCTGCCGGACTTGACGATGCCGAAGTCCAGGTCGGTCAGCGCGCTCGCGTGGGGGTGTGAAAACGCGATGCGCAGCACCCGCGGGCTGACGACTTCAAGCGGTCGAATCAGGCCAGATTCTGCGAAGCGGCGCCGCAGGCCGGGGCTGCCCTGCTTTTCGTCCGCAAGCTTTTCCACGGTGTACGCGACATCGGCCGCCGTGACCGGGCTGCCGTCGGAAAATCGCGCATCGCGCAGCGTGATTTGCATGCGCAGAGGCTGGCCTTTTTCCGGCAGAGCCGGCAGCGCCTCGACCGACTCGGCGAGGTCCATGCGCGGCTCTAGTGTCTCGCTTTCGACGTCGACCATGCGCGCATACGCCAGGTACGTCAGCTTGAAGTCGATCGAGGTCGTGGTGTAGCGCGGATCGATGTTGCGCGGCGGCTGCTCGATCAAGACGACGAGCTCTTCCGTCGGCACGCGCTGTCGCACGCAGGCACTGAGCAGAAACAGACCCAATACGCTAAGCCACGCCGGGACGTTGACACGGCGACCGCGGTCCGTGCTTTGTCGGTCCGGCGGATCGCAGACTCTGTTAGGCTGCCGATATGCTTCGTGTTTTTTCGCAGACGCAGCCGGACTCACCGGCCCCCCGACTGCAGCGGGCCCCTGTAAAAGACCCGGTCTCTCCGCGTTATCGCAGCGCGGGGAGCGGCCTTCTGTGGGGGGTCGTGTGGGCGTGCATGCTTTCGCCATCGCCGGGGACAGTCCGGGCAGACGCTAATCTGACTCGGAGCCCAGCGCCAGTTTTATTGATGGCGCAGGGGCCGACGGGAAGCGCGGGGTCTGGGACGGCGAAGCCTGCCGCTGCGGTGCCTGGTGCTGCCGCTGCTGCGACGGCAAGCCCAGCCGGTGCGCCGCCCGCTGCAAGCGGGGTTGGGGCGACTTCAGCGGCCGTGGTCAGCGGTGCCGTCGGCGAGGGAGAAGGCCCGCCCACTCCGAGCGGCCCGGTCAGCATTCCGTCGCTGAGCACGCCCCCCGCAGACCCAGCGCAGCGCCTGCGCTGGCTGTCCGATCGCATTGACCTGTTGCTGCAGCAGCTTATCGGCGACCGGGCCCGCGTCGGAGTAGCCGTGCTCGACGTCGACAGCGGGCGTCTTCTGTACGGTCGCAACGACAACGTTCAGTTCAATGTCGCAAGCAACGTCAAGCTGTTCACCGTGGCGACGGCACTTTCGATCTTGGGGCCCGAATATCGCTTCAAGACCGCGCTGCTGGCCGAGCGCGATCGCGAGCGCGGCGAATTCAAGAGCCTGTTTCTGCGTGGCTATGGCGACCCGACGCTGTCGACCGAAGATCTGTGGCGCCTGACGTCTGAGCTGCAGGCGCGCGGCATCAAGCGCATCAAGGGCGACATCCTCATCGACGACACGTTCTTCGACGAGCAGCGTGTGGCCCCGGCCTTTGAACAAAAGAACGAAGACCGCGCTTATCGTGCGCCGCAGGGTGCGGTGTCGCTGAACTACAACGCAGTCGGCGTACACGTCTATCCCGGCGCTGGGGAAGGCCAGCCCGCGCGCATCATCATCGATCCACCCTCGCCGTATTTCATCGTCAGCAACGAGACGCGCACCGTCGGCAGTGGCCGCACCAGCCTGGTCGTCGACAGCCAGGAAGAAAAGGACGCGCCGCCTGGTCGCGAGCACACGCTGATCCGCGTGCGCGGCACCATTCGCACCAGCGATAACGGGCAGGACTTCGCCAAGCGCGTCGCCCACCCCGATCTGTACGCGGCCTGGACGCTGTATGAGCTTCTGACTCGGCGCGGCATCCAAGTCGGTGGCAAGCCGGGGCGAGGCACGGCGCCAACGTCGGCGCAGGTCATCGACAGCCACTACTCGGTGCCGCTCGGTGTGCTGTCGCGTGACATCAACAAACGGTCTAACAACTTCATGGCCGAGCAGGTCTTAAAGGCGCTTGGCGCCGATAGCTCGGGGCGGCCCGGATCTTGGCAGAAGGGCCTGCAGGCGGTGTCGCGCTATCTCGAAGGCATGGGCATCCTGCCTGGCAAGTACCAGATGCAGAATGGCTCGGGCCTGTACGACTCGAACCGCTTTACGCCAGCCCAGGTGGTGACGCTTCTGCGCTCGGCCTATCGCGACTTTCGCATCAGCGCCGACTTCGTTGCGTCGCTGGCTGTCGCCGGAGCCGATGGCACGATCTGGCACCGCATGAGCGGCGGCATCGCCGAGCGCTATGTCCGAGCCAAGACCGGCACGCTAAACGGAGTGTCGGCGCTGTCGGGCTTTGCCAGCGCTCCCCTCTCGGGGGCATCGATGCTGCGGGCGCCGCTGGCTTTCTGCGTTGTGCTGAACGACCTGTCGATGGGCATGCCAGCCAAGCCGCTGCAGGATGCCATCGTCGAGTCACTCGTCGCGTATCAAGGCGCGTCGCTGCCTGGCATTCCGACGGCAAGCGGGGCGCCGGCACCGGCTCCATCGTTGGCGGGTCCGCCCATCGGGGTTGGCGCTACGACGGGCAGTCGCTAACCCAGGCCCTTCCAAGGATCTTCAACATGGCGATGCGTCTTTGGCCCAAGCTGGCCAGCCGTCTGCTTGGTGACTTCAAGATCTTCCGTCTGCACAGCCAGCGCTTCGTGTCGCCGCGTACCGAGC
>CAZKOY010000029.1:0-42790 GCA_964554495.1 uncultured Myxococcales bacterium | reverse complement strand
ACAGCGTCACCAGTTCGAACGTTTCCCAGGCTTTGGCCACAGCCGAGTCCCAGCGGACGAAACTGTTGCCGCCATCTTCCGCCATCAGATAAGTGCCCGCCGCGGTCTGTATGCGCACGCGCTTGCGCGACTCGGCCCAGTGCATAGCGCCATGCTTGCTGGAATACACAAGCTCGCCGGGCCGCTGCGCAGTGCCGCGAAACGTCGCCAAATAGCCCTCATCGGTGAGCACGGTGAACACAGATCCTGGCTCGCCGCGGGGCTTGATGTCTGCCTCGCTGCCGCGAAAGCTTCCCGCGCTGTCGTTCGGTCGCGGCGGCAAGCGAACATCTAGGGGACCGCTGCCGGTATAGACCGCCAAGCTGCCGTCTCCTTCCTTGATCACGAAGAAACGCCCCGACGGCGATCGCCGCATGCTGCCGATCTTCATGCGGTGCGGCGGATCGGGAAGGATGGCGCCCTGCTCTTCGGGGGGTCGCAGGCCATGCAGCTCAAAGGTCGCAAGAGCCTTGTCTTTGATCGTCGCGATCTCGACCCAAGCTAAGCCGGAATCGCTCAGGCACAGACAGCGCGTGCCACGCTGGAAGGACACCAAAGAGCCATCGGCAAGCCCGCGGACCAGCTCAAAGGAACAGGCAGCACTCGTCGCTGCGTCGTACCTACACAGCGAGACTCCTTTTTCGTTCGCGCACAGATAAAGCGGCTCGGTGCCCTGCTCGCTTACGCTCTCGATCGACAGCGTGCTGCCACCGGCTAGGCCGGCGACGATGCGGAAATCGCTGCGACTCCCTACCGGTACCTCGCGCTGGCTCACCCAGCGGTCCGCGGCATAGATCAACCACTGATCTTTGTGCGCCCCTGCCAGGCAGCGCAGCCGGCCATAGAACCACGGCTTGAACAGCGAAAAGCTGCGCAGCAACACGCTGGTCATCGCCTTCGCATCCAAGCTCGGCAGAGCCGCCTGCTCTAGCGCGATGCTCCATTCGCTGCCCAGATTTCTTGCATCCTGCAGCAAGGCGTCAAAGCGCAGCGCGCGTGGAGGAATGTGAACATGGATGCGATCGAGCAGACGCACGCCCAACAAGCGCCGCTCGTTGGCCGCCAGCATCAGCTGAGTCCGCAGCCCACACAGCCTGTTGTCTTTGCCATCGCCCAGCCCGATGAACGCCGCTTGCGCAAAGCGATCCGGCCCGCCAAATACGATGATCAGACTCAGATCCACGGTGGCGCCAGCGTCGATAGGGATCGCCTTTGACTTGACCGGGTTGTTGGCCAGCTTGAAGAAACCCCACGAGGCCTTGTCACTACCCCGGCTGACGCACACGCCAAAGCCACCGCCCAGGACAAGATCCGCGCCCAGCTTGCCATCGATCAGCACGCCAACCGTGAGTGGATCGCGCTGCACCATGGCTTCCAGCGCGTGCGCAAGCTCGGGAAACAGCAGGCGAGCCAAGGACTCGGCTTCGCCATCGCGGCCCCCTAGATCAGGCAGGCGCTCAGGCGCGGCGGCGGCGGCGACTTTCAGCGCGCTCTGCGCTTGCTCGCGCAGCTTCTGCATCGCAACCGGCGGCAGGTCTGGACCATCGCTGTTCGCCTGCTTGCGCAGGATCTCCGCTTCGAGCGGCGAGATCTTGCTCCACTCGATCAAGCCACCTCCACTGTGCAGGCTGTAGCGCTCGGGATGCTCACCGAACGATGCGATCTCGCCCACCACATCCACCGCGCTCGCGACCCCCACTCCCAGCAAGGAAGAGAGGCTGGGGATGGCTTTTCCGAAGTCTAGCTGCGGGCTCCCACCGTCGGATTTTCCGGCTTCGGGGAACAGTCTTTTGAAAGTACGAAATGAAAATCCCATCGTCCTCTCCTTACTCCGCCACCCCGTAGTAGAGCGACAAGTACTGAATGATCGAATCGGCATGCGGCACAAGCTGCGGCAGATGCAAGCGCAGGGCTTGGCGCGTCGCATCGGCCAAGGCTCCGGCACTTGTCGTGCTGTCCTTGACGTAGGGCTCAAGCTGCTTGATCAGCTCGTAGTTGCTGGCGATGTTTTCCGCTCGCATGGCCTTCTCAAGCGGCGGCGCCGTCGGGGGAGGAATCGGCGGCAGCACGCGACTTACGAAGGTCACGCGGTGAAATACACGCCAGCACGGCGGCTTTTTATCCGCCTGCTCGGCTGCGCGCAGAGCCACGGCGTTGGGTGCATCGCTCTGCCGCAGCCAGATCGGGTCGACGACCTTGCGGAAGAAGTCATCGAAGTTGTCGCGCGACGAGTCGAGATAGAACGTCATGAAGCGATACGCATCGACCTTGCCCGCGGCTAGAAGCGGCTTACCCAGCGAGTCGAACTGCGCCTGCGCATCTTCGCTGTACTTCTGCAAGTTGCCGGGCACGGCGGTCTCGACTTCCAGACTGAAGCTGCGCGAGGCTTCCAGACTTTTGCTGCGACTAACCGAGATCGCTGCACCCGCGGACGCCGTGAGCTGTGCGCCTCCTTCGAGCACGACGCCGGATCCAATCTTGGCGCCGAAGCTGACGCTGGCGCTGAGTCCGAAGTTCAGCGAAAAGCTACCGCTCGTCGTCTCGGACACCGTGTCTGTGGTCTGCATGGTCTCGGCGAAGAAGCCCCCCGCAGCCGTCCAGACATAGGTGTTCACTAGGTTGCGTCGCGCCAGGTCTCTGGTGTCGAAGCTCTTGCCCTCAGAAGTCGGCGGCGGCGGCTCGGGCAGCGAGGTCGCTTTCGACATCATCTTGCTCCACTGCCCAAAGACACCGCCGATGTCGGGCGTCGTGGAATACGACTGATAAGCGTGACGCAGCTTTTCGGCTTCGCGGGCAAGGCGTCGCTTTAGCGCGTACGCTTCGCGCGGCTTGTAATACGAGTACTCGCCATAGCCCCGCGCGTTCTTGTAGTCAGGGTCGAGCACCTTGCCCTGATCGTTAAAACCGATGGCACCGTCGAGAGTCCCCTGCTTGGTGTACCGCGGGTTGATCGGGAACGGGATGATGTTCCAGTCAGCGGGAATGTCGGCGTTCGGCAGGATGCGGTATGCGACCAGCGCGTTGTTGTGCAAAAGGCGCAGCGCAAAGATGTCCGCAGTCTGCGACTGCACCAGCGCAAAGCCATAGTTGTTCGGCACCCAGCGCCGCCCGATCGCCGGATTGAACAAGTGGCGCGGATCTTCCCAAAGCCCCTCGACTTGCGCCTGCATGGTGTGGCCGGTGCTGACTCCCTGCGACATCGAGCTCTCAGACGACCAGCCACGATCGACATCGAGGTTCACTTTTCCTTCCAAGCCCACCGAGATCTCGGCCACGGGCTCGGCCTTGCCAATGCCAAACGGCGCCGTGACCAAGTCCAGGTTCACAGTTAGGCCGGCCTTTACCATCAGCTCAACCGATGCGTTGATGCTCGTCTCGCGCGATGACGAAATGGTCTCGACCACGTCATCGGACTGAACGAAGCGGACCAAGCTGGGGCAAGCCGGCGGTTCATCTGGGACCAGCGCGCCCGCCGTCAGGTTTTCCGATGGTACTGGGGGTGCCCCTTCGATGAAGCCCATGATCTGCGGATCGAACTGCGCCTGTCCGACCCACTCGCTAAACAGGTTGCCGATCTTGTAGCCCGTGATCAGCGACCAGTTGCCGTTCTGCACCATGGAATACGAGCGCTTCATCACGCCGCTCACATCCCCGGCCCGCGTGCGCTGCATGTCGGCGTACTCGCCCACTGCGGGTGTGCCATCGATCTTCTGATGGAACTGCGTGCTGACTCCAGCGATGGCCGAGCGAACCTGTGCCGTGTCGTTCGCAATGGGAGCGGTAGACAGGATCACGCGCGGTCGCAGCGATGAATCTGCCGGCAGTCGCAGGTTCACGCTGCGCAGCCCGTTATCATAGACTAGGCTGCTATCCGTGCGCGTCGACTCCAGATCAAACGAGTAGTACGCGAGCAGATCTTGTTTCTCGCCGCGCAGACGCGCAAAGAGGTTGTCGAGGATCTGCTCCTCCGTGCGCACGCTGCGCCAGATCCGCAGCTCTTCCAGATCGCCGCGATAGCTCTCTAGATCCCCGCCCAAAAAAGCCGGCAGGCCCGCGATCGCAAAGCCTGCGCCGCGCGCTGCATCGATGATCTCGTTGACCGCGTCAAAGCGCGCCGAGATGCCGTTTACAAAAAAACGAAACTTGCTCGCCTGGCCGTCGGGGCTCTTGACCCACTTGGCACCGCGCAGCTTAGCGATAAGCCCGCTCTTGTTGTCTTCGGCGATGTTCCCTTCGGCCTCTTGCAGGCGGAAGTATGCGACCAGTCCGCCATCGTTCGGCCGCACGGGAGCAAAGAGCTGCACCGCATCGCGGCCCACGCTCCACATACGCACTTCGCTGATCATGCCGCGCAGGCAATAGGCGCTGCTGCCCTCCCAGATGCGACCGATCTCGACCGCGCCTTTGTGCCCTGCGGGCTCTGGCAGTGTGTACTGCGCGGCCGCGGACTCAACGCCATCGACATAGATGCGGACGAACCAGGCCTGATCGCCACTCGACGGAAACGACGTGCCTCCGCTGTTGGAAATCGCTTCCTTCTTTCGCCGCACCGCAACGCGATGGAAGCGACCCGGCACCAGGGCTTGGCTCGTTGTCAGCGCGAAGTCATTGGTGCAGACACCGTCTTCGCAGCGGAAGAACACCTGGCCCTTTTCATTGATGCCAAGCTGATACGGCACGCTCTGGCCACTGCCATCGGAAAGATGACCCTTTCCGATCAGGCCATGCACGACCCCTGTGCGATCGATCTGCACGCCGACCTCAAGCGTCAGCTCGCCAGGGATATCGAGCTCACCGACCGAGCCCACGTCGACATAGGCACTGCCATCAAAGCTCAGCGCCCAGGACTGTTCGAAGGTGACGGCGAAGTGATTCCACTGGAATGGGCGATAGCTCTCTTGCGAACGCACCAGGCTTGAGCCAACTCCCGCCAGCACTTTGTACATGCGCGGTGGCGGCGGCCATACCGGCTGTGCCGACGTCGCGATCGGCAGTGGCAGGTTGTAAAGCTTCGGTCCGCCGACTTGCGCGGTCGTCATGCGCGTCGGGCTCAGATCGCGCAGCACTCCATTGCGCACCGAAAAGTACGCGAGCAGCCCGGCTTCCTGTCCGCTGAGCAGCTTCGTTGCATCCGCTGCGATCTCGGTCACCGATCGCGCGCGATTCCAGAAACGCAGCTCAGCAAGCTGACCTTGTAAGAAGTGGTTGGCCCAGCCGCGGATGCCCAGGAAATAAAGCGGCCCGCTGCCACTATACGCGGCGCTGACGGTGCGCGATGCCACCTCGGCCCCGTCGACAAAGATGCGAATCTGGCTTGCGCCGCGAACGTACGTGAACGCAAGGTGATGCCACTCTTGATCTGTATAGGTCTGCGCGGTGTCGAGATACTCTGAGTTGTTAAAGCGGAACGTCAGCTTGTTGTCTTGGTTCCAGCCGATGTGCAGCGTTGCGTTGACTGAAGGAGGCTGCACCCCATGCTGGATGAAGTAGTCTGGGCGACCCTGCCCAAAGCGTCGTGCCCACAGCTCGATCGTGAAGTCGGATCCCGCCAGCGATAAGTTCGATCCACACTCGATGATGTCATCAATGCCATCGCCCTCCAGGCAGCCGACAGCAGCCGGCGCTGGCAACGGCAGCGACGCAGCAAGCACTGGAAGCGGCGTCGTCACCAGGCCGCCAAAGCTGGTACCCGCGATGCGCTGCGGTCCGATGTCGCGGATCTGTCCTCCCGAAAGCGGCGCACATAACAAAAGCGATGCTTCAGATCCGCTCAGCGTACGCGTTAGGTTGGCACTGACCTCTGCAGCCGTGCGGGCGCAGCCCCAAATGCGAAGCTCTGCGAGCTGAATCTTGCCGAACATGTTGCCCCATGGCCGCACGCGCAACGCCCCCAGGTACAGCGGGCCACTGCCGCCGTAGGGTGTCGCGCCACCGGCCGAGCACACCTCGATTCCATCGATGAAGATTCGCCGCGTGCCGCTGCTGCGAACATAGACAAGCGCCGCGTGATGCCAGGCCTGATCCGCGATCGGCTGCGAGCAGTCGAGCCATACGCTAGTGCCATCGCGGAAGCTCAAGCGGTTGTTGCCTTCAAAGCCGATGTGCAGCGTGCTGCCGCCGACTCCTTCGAGACTGCCGTGATGCAGAAACCACTCGGTGCCCGAGCGCAGACGACGGAACCAGAACTCAATCGTGAAGTCGGTGTTGTTGAGGACGATGCTGCTGCCATAGTCGATGTAGTCATCGGCGCCATCGAACTCGATGCCCTTGATGCTCGCCGTTGCATCCGACGATGGCAGCACAGGGAAGATCGGCACGCGCAGATAGCTTGGGCTGCCGCTGATCGCGCCCGGAAGTTTGGCGGGTCCGTTGTCGCGCAGACCGCTGTCCGTCACTTGCAGAAGCACTTGCAGGCCGGCTTCGTTTCCGATCAGACAGCGGCGCAGGTTGTTCACGATCTCTTCCTGCGTGCGCACACGATTCCAGATGCGAAATTCAGCCATCTGACCGCGCCCGCGATACTTGTCCCAGGACACATCGCGTCCGCCCAAAACCAAGGGTCCGCTGCCGCCGTATGCCGTCGGTGCTGTGTTGCTCGCCGCCAGCACACCATCGCGGAACAACTGGCGCTGTCCGGTCGCGCGATTGTACGTGGCGGCATAGTGGTGCCAGTTAAAGTCGGTGTACGGCACCGGACTCGTGACCTCGCTGCCCCAGAAGCTGAAGTTGAAATAGCCAGCCCCCGTGAACTGCAAGTGCATGCAGTTGTGGCTGCTGCTGGGCTGGCCATGGAACACAAAGTTCTCGATCGCTCCAGAGCGCAGCCTGCGAATCCACACCTCGATGGTGAAGTCGCCGGTATTTAGGATGACGTTCGATCCAAAGTCGGCCAGATCATCAATGGCATCGAAGTCGATGGCGCGAAGCTGCGGTGGCAGCGCCGACACCGCCGTCGTAGGCATCGTGGTTGGCAGATCAGCAACAACCTGCGCGGGCGATCCGCTCGCCGTGACTGCAAGCTGTCGCGGTCCCGCATCTTGCACGCGCCCATCTTGTACGCGCGCAAGCAGCAGCAGGCCGGACTCTTGCCCGTTCAGACAGCGAGTTAGCGACGCGGCCAGATCCGCTGCGCTGCGCAGCTTGTTCCACACACGCACTTCATCGATCCACACCTTGCCAAACAGGCGTGATGTCCCGCTTTGCATGCTGCCCAGACGAATGATGCCCGCGCTTCCCAGCGCTACGGGCGCGACATCAGAACAGACCAGCGCGCCATCGCGAAAAATCTGTCGCTGTCGCGTGGCCGCCTGGTACGTGATCGCATAGTGATGCCACTCCAGATCCGTATAGACGACTGGAGAGCTGAGGGAATACTGCCCAATCGAGAACGCAAGCGCGTCGCTGGGCGTAAAGTGCAGCGCAAAGCGCCCGGCATCGCTGCTGTCGATCCCACCGTATGAAAACAGCGGGTCTGCGTTGTTCGTGCGCAGGCGCTTCGCCCACAGCTCCAAGGTGAAATCGCAGCCCTTCAGCGATACATCGCTGCCCAAGTCAAAGCAGTCATCGATGCCATCCAGGCAGATGACGTCTTTCTTCTGAAGCTGTACCCCTTCCAAGGCCAGCGTGTACTGCGCGCTGCTCGACTTGTGATACACGACCCGGCGCCGGCCATCGAAGCCGCCCGGATTGACCCAGGCTTCCAGGCTGATGTCGCCGCGGGGTGCGCACTGCGACAGCGCATCTTCCGAGATCGTGTTTTCGATCTGATAGAACGTGCCCACTGACTGCGGCACGCCGTACACCACGGCACGCTGGGCGCTGGCACCAGCCAGATCCCACTTGGCTGCATCGTCTTCAAAGGTCCACTGCGCGATCAGTCCGCTCATCGGTGGCAGCGTCGGCGTGCGGAAGTCTGCCGCAATCGGGCCTGCGCCGCGATTGACTCGCCACAGGCGCACGCGGTCGATGCAGCCCTTGCCGAACAAGATGCCGATCTTGGTCACCACGCGGCCCACGCAGATGCGGCCGACGCCGTCGTATCCCGTCGGACTGGCTGCGTCGCACAGCAGGACCCCATCGCGATACAGCGCGCGGCCATTGGGCTGAAACGCCACGGCATAGTGGTGCCAGTCCAGATCGGTGTACGAAAGCGGCGAATCGAGGCTGTGCCCCAGGAACGAAAACGTGAAGCGGTTGTCGCGGCGGAAGCCGACAGCCAGGTTCCGCAGTGGCTCGCCCGATTCATCACCGTGGCTCAGGATCAGGTCGCTGCGATCCAAGGCTTCGCGGCGATACCAAAACTCGATCGTAAAGGCGCTGCCGCGCAGATCGATGACATCGCCCAAGCTGATGTAATCGGCTTCGCCATCGAGAGAAATCGCTGTCAGCACTGGGATCGGCGGCCAGGCTATCTCAAGCCCAGTGCGATCACCGCCGAAGCCAAGCGCCCGGCCCGGAGCATCGCTGCGCCACGCGCACGCCTGCGCGATATCACCCTGCATCGATGTGCCATTGGGCACAAGCTCGCTGCGGTCGCTGGCATAGCAGCACAAAAGCAGCGAGCCCCGATCCAGTGTGCTGCCGGCGCGATTCACCGCAGCACTCGCGTAGTCGTATTCGATCAGGTCGACGGTCGCACCCGCGATCAAGCGACGCAACGATGCGGCCAGCTTCAGCTGCGTGGCCCCAAGCGGTGCCTCTTGCGTTAGGCGAGCGGTGTTGTCGCCGATCTGCAGCAGCGAGCCAGCCAAGAGGACCTGCGAGGTTCCTTGGCTCAAGGTCACGGTGTCGCTGTTGATGCCGTTTTCCGCGACCACCCCGACGTACTCTGGCTCGCTGGGCGAGCCATTTAGGATCGCGGCAAAGGCGCTGGCGATGCGCGGCACCTCGGGGAAGGTCTCGACATACGCACCATTTGCGATGCTCACGGTGCAGACCTCGGCGCGGCTGCCATCGCTGACCTGCAGCATTGTCTGCGACAGATCCAGCCCTGGTGTGCGCCCTTGCAGGATCAAGCTGCGGCTCTGCCCCATCGCCAAGCGCAGCGATCCGCTGCTGCTCATCGTGTGGTAGTAGCTCGCGAAGAACTGCCCGTTCTGCCCGCGGAAGTACAAGATGACGTCGCCCGTGGCACTGTCGAACAAGATTGGCGAGTGGCTGGTGAAGGCAAAGCCGAGCAGCCCGCCGGTCACCGTCAGACCCTGGCGATCGATGTAGAGCAGTTGGCTTTGATACGCGACCTCGCCGCCGGCTAGACCGCCCGTCAAGATCGCAAGCTCGCTGCGCAGACGAGCCAGCTCGTTTTCGCGATTGCCTAGCTCGCTGCGCTTGAGATCCAGCTCGCTCTGTTTCACGGCAAGCTGCGCGATCTGCGCCAGCACGCCCTGCAGATCAGCACGCGCCGTTTGCAGCTGCAGATCGACGCCCGAGATCAGCGAAAGCCTGCGGATCTTGAAGCGATGGTTGTCGGTGTTTTCCAGTCGATACGTGAACACGTAGCCGCCAGCCAGTGCCACGTTTCCGTCGAGGTTCATCCCTGAGTGTTTAACCTGCAGATGAAACGGCTGCTTCTCGACTTCGCCTGGGGAAAGCGGAATGTCGGTGCCCAAGATCTTCCCGTCGCGCGTCACCAAGCGCCACGACTGGTGATCGGCGTTGGCGTCGTCCCACTGCACGACCGTTCCTGGGATGTCGCGGTTCGCCCCTGCGACATCGATCACCCGGCCGCTGTGTCGCGCCATCGTGCGGTAATACCCGTCGCCGCGCGGCACGAAACGAAAGTGCGTGTGCTGACCGTCGGAGGTCTGGAACACCACCAAGCGTGCGCTGTTGTCTTTGCTGGCCGCGGCCACGCCCATGTACTGATTCGAGTGAACGAACTGCAGCGTGTAGTAGTACGCGGCGAAGACATCTTTCTCGCTGTCATAGGCAAGCTGCAGCTGCAGCACTTTGTCTTCCGCTTTCTTCCTTTCAACGCTCAGCGAAAGCGTGCTCGCTGCGATGTCGGCGCTCAGGCGCTCGATGGCGGTGCGCAGCTCAACGCACTCGCTCTCGATGCGGCCGATGCTCGTCTCAAGCAGCGCGGCGCGATCCAAGTTCAGGCTGCCGTCATTCACCCCGATGAACGGCACTGCGATCACGTCCGGGCACAGCGCCAGGCGACCATCGCGCGCCACGCCAAAGTCGAGCGTCGCGATGTAGCGATTGTCCGTCACCGCACCGCTGGGATCCGATCCCAAGGTCGCAAACGCCACCAGCATGCGGGCCTGGCGCTTGACGGGCTTGCTGCTGTCGCCATAGCCGCTCGAACTGTTTTGCTGCATGTAGTAAAGCTGCGCCGCCAAGCCTGACTCGACGCTGCGCCCAAGGATCGCGAAGCTGTCGCGGCGTACGCCCGGATGGTCCCCGACCGGAGCATCCGAAGTCACCCACGCCGCGCCGCCGCGGATCTCGCCGTGGCACGCGCTGTCCGTTTGGTCGTGCAGCCGGCTGCCCTCGCCTTCATCGAAGCGGTAATAGCCGATCAGGCCTGGCTCGTTTCCGATCAGGCGATGCTTCATGTCCGCGAGCAGCTCATCCAAGGAACGCGCGCGATCCCAGATGCGGATCTCGTCGAGAGTTCCTTTGAAAAAACCCTCGGGCTGCGTGCCGCGATAAAAGCCGCCGATCAGCACCCGCTCGCTGCCCGGTGAAAAGCCCAGCGTGCCCGAGCCGGCTGGCTCGCCGTTCAAATAGATGACGCAGCTCTGCGTTGCCTTGTTGTACGTGACGGCGATGTGATTGAACTGTCTTGGCTGCAGGCTGATCGAGGTCTGCACTTCGCTGGGCGCCACGCTGTGTACGACTGCGACTTTTCCGTCGCTGGCAATGCGAATCTGCAGCGTGCCCGAGACCCCTTCATTCCACTTGGTAAACAGCCAGCCCCCGCCATCGTGCTGCACCCACGCTTCGATTGTGTACGAGCCGTTCTGAAACGACAGCGCAGCCGGCGTCCCCAGATCGACGCAGTCGTTTACGCCATCGAGCGAAAGCGCGGTCTCGGCATAGTCCGTCTCTGAAACGATCGGCACCAGATCCTGACCCGAAAACGGACACTTTCCCGGCGAGCGTTCAAACACCGCATCGCGGTACTGCGGGTCGGGGCTGGTGTAGTACTGCGTGCCTTGGGTATTAAACAGCCCGTCGGGATCGCGCTCGATATTGAACGAATCGATGCGTCCCGTGCGGCTGTTGTACGCAAAGATCTGCCAGCGCAAAAGGTCGGGAATCTGCGTCGGCAGAAGCGCCGCGGTGAAGCGCCCGCGATCCAAGTTGCGGATCAGGGACAGGCACAGCGTCGGCTCGCAGAACTTTTGGCCGTCCATGTCTTGCACGCCGAGCGTGTCCTTGCTGCTCGCGGGAATCGACTTGTGGCGGCTGCGCTGATAGCGCACGTCCAAAAGAAGCTGTAGCTCGCTGCCCACCAGCAGGTATCGATCGACGAGCAGCGTGTTGTGAACCAGCGCCAGCTTTCGCCCATCGACATCGCGCAGGTAGTCGCGCCGCCGCGTGTCCGACGAGGATCCTCCGCCCTTGAGCTTGAACACCGCATCGCTGTGCCGGCTGTCGATCGACTGGCGAAAGACATAGATGCACGTGCCATCCGACAGCACGTGAAACGGTGCGCTTGCGGTCAGGCGGGCTGTCGTCGACGCGAACGGGTCGATCTCTTCGGGCAAGAGCAGGCCCGAGCTGTCTTCGCTACGCGCTCCCAGCTTGACGGTCGGCATCGCCGTGCCGCCGGTAATGGCGTAGCCCGCGTCGAGGATCTCGCGCGGAAAGCTCAAGCGCGTGGGGTTTTCATTCCAGTAGTTGACGTCCAGATCGCCGCGCGCTGGGTCGGGGTTGGCCAGGTTCAGCACGGAATAGTAGATGCGGCGACGGTCATCCATCGCGAACGCCACCACCGTCCCCTTGTGACGAACCATCGTCGTAAACAGGTACCTGTGATCGCTATAGGTCTTGATCAGGTGCTGATTGCTCATAACGGTTGAACTCCAAAGAGAAATCTGCGGAGCGAGCTCCTGTCGTGTGCCAGATCCCCCCTGGTTGCTGGCGCACGTTTTCGCGGATTATTTCACCGCACTCACGATCGAAAATAAAGAACATTATCAATCTTCACAGATTCAATCACAGCACACTCATCCAATTAGCACACCAGCGGAATTTCTCGTCTGCAATCCGTTCTTTCAATATCTATTTTCGCTGAAATTTCCAAGGTTTACGAATTTTCGTGCGACTTTGGACAGGCTGCTTCCTTTTATTAGTACAGACTTCGGAACAGTCAACGCCTGCGCACACCGCACTGGCGCATTGGATTATTCTTGCAATCAACATAAATAAACACTTGTGACATATTTCAGATACTTATCAAGCAACGCACCTATTCACGTATTTTTCCGGCAGATGCGCTGAAGTCGGACACGGCGCGGCGACGCGAACCGGGAATGATACGCTCGGGCTATGCGCGTCCTGTTTGCGGTGCTGCCGGTGTCGCTGGTGGCCAGTCTTTCCGGCTGCTTCACGCACGAGTGGTATGTCGTCCCGCGGCACGCGCCGAGTGAACACAGCGCGAGCCCGGCTGGCTCGCAGCCTGCGCTGCGCCCAAGCGAGGCCGCAGCGAGCGCGCCGATCTGGACGGCAGCGCAGCGCCGCAGCGATGACAAAAAAGTCTGGGTTCGCTCGGCGGCGATCGACTGGACCACGGCGTCTTCGCTGGGTGATCAGGGCCTGCTGGTGCGAGCCCGCGAATACAACCCGGCAGTCACTGCAGGCTCGACGCTGACGTGGCTGGGCACGGCGATTTCACTGCTTGGATCGGGCCTGTTTTTGGCCGGGCGCGTGCGCGGCGATGAAGCGCTGTTTCTTGCCGGGTCGCTGACTGCGCTCAGCGCCGAGCCCATAATGTGGGCCGGGATCGGCTACTGGCTGGCCGGCACCATGCGCCCGCCGTTCGAGTCGCCACGGCCACGTCTCGCCATGCCGGCAGCAGCGCTCAGCGATGGCGCACGATGAAGTTCAGGATTTCGTTTTTCACCGGGCTTTCGCGCTGCGTGAGCTTCATCACCAGATCCATGTGATTCGGGCCGGGGACCTCGACGGTCTTGAAGTCGCCGCCAACGCTGTGCAGAGCCGCGCTCATGGCGCGATGCTGCGCGAGCAGGCTCGGCACTTCGCGATCCCCGACTACCAGCAAGAGCGGCGGATGTTCGGCGCGAAGCTGCAGCCGTGGCGAAAAGCGCAGAAGACCGCTCGCGTCGCCCGCCGACTGGCGAACTAGCTGCGCCAGGTTGTCGTCGACCTGCGGCAGAAAGGCCGGCAGATCGGACAGTCCCCCCAAGCTGACAAAGCCGCGAAAGTCGCTGGGGCTCAGGCGGCCTCGGTCTTGTAGCTCGCGCCCCACGGCCAGCAGCTGCGTCAAGAGCCCGCCAGCCGAGTGTCCGATGACAAAAATGCGGCGCCGATCGCCGCCGTGTTCTTCGATGTGATCGACGACATAGCGCAGTGCCGAAGCCACGTCATCCAGCGCCACAGCCAAGCTGGGGGCCTCGGGAAACTGGCGATAGCCGATCACCGCCGTCGCGACGCCCGCATTGGCCAAGGCAACCCCGACGCAGCCGTGCAGCCCCGTGAGCGGCTGAAAAAAGCGCCGATCCTGCGGCTTCCAATAGCCGCCATGCACGAACACTGCGACGGGCCACGGCCCCACGGTAAGCGTCGGCAGATACAAGTCCAAGGCGTGACGCGGATTGGCGCTGTCCGGCAGATAGCGCAGATCCGGCACGATGCGCACGGTTCGCCGCGGCCAGTAATAGTTGCGCAGCGACGGTGCAAGCAGCAGAAGGAGCAGCACTCCAAGTGCGCCTGCAATGCGCAGCCAGCGGCTCACGTACTGAATCAAGCGTCTTGCCGGTGCCATGTCCTGCTCCTTGCTGGCGCTTCGAGGTCACATGCGGACGATCTCAGCGTACCGCGCGGCGCACGGAACTAGATCGACGTGACCTGGACCTTCGAGCGGTCGGCCGCTGCCTCGGCTGCCTCGGCGCTCGTCGACAGAAGATCGCTGCCCGGCTTGCTGTCGCACAAGCCGGCCGAGTCGATGGAAAACAAGCGCAGCAGCGCCTTGGGCGGTCGCAGCGACAGATCCGGGGACTGGGCAAAGATGCGCGACAGGTTCTCGACGTATGCCGTCGACAGCTCGCGAAAGCTGATGCGATCAAAGGCCGCGGCGACACGACGGCTGGCCCACGACGAAAGGATCAGCGCCGCAAAGACCGAGTAGTACGTCGCATGCAAGCGAAGCTGCGTCGGCAGCGAGCCATCGCGTTTGAGGACCTCGCGCACAAAGTGGACGTTGAGCGGAACATGAAACGATTCATCGCGCGTCAGGATGGCCAGCATCGCGCGAATCGCCGGCTGCTGCACCCGACCCAGGGCGATGCGATACGTCGTCGCGCCGATGGTCTCGAACATCAGGTTGGTGAGCATGATCGATTCCATATGCTCAGCCCGATCGTACGAGCGATAAAACGTCCCAGTCACCGGGCCCATCGCCCGCACGCTGCCCCCGATGTGCGGCAGGAACTCGGTCAGAAGCTCGCGATGCCAGCCTTCCTCGTTCCCGTACAGAACCAAGCACTCAGCCAGATCGGGGTCGTGTGCGCGGACCTGATCAGCCAGCCGATGCGCCTGCGTCATACCGGACTCTTCCGCGCGATACGCGGCGTTGAAGAACGCGATGCACGCGGCCTGCTCTTCCGCAGATGAAAAGACCACCGGCTGACGCAGCGCATCGGTCGGCTCGTGATACATGCTCGCTGCGCGACGGCGAAGGGTGTCTAACCACCAGCGCGTAGGCCGCAGCACCGCAGGGTTCACGCGACCGCGGTTGCGGGCAAAGCGCTGCGCTCTCTCTCGGTCCTTCTCAGTTTGCACGGTGCGAGTTTGCATCGTTTGTGCCGAGAGTCAACACGGCTGAACAAACCTTGCACAAGGCGCGCAAATCACGCGCGATCGTGGCGACTTGTGCGAAACCGCTCAGCGCTTTCTGCGGCGCGTCTGGCATCGCGCATGTCTCGCTGCTATGGGCAGGTCTCTGCCGGACCGTTCAGCGCAAGCGGCGCCTTGATCGTCGAGATGCGCAGCGGCTTGGTGCGACTGCAGATCGCAGACAGCGTGCCCTTGTACTCGACATTGAACACGGGCTTGCCGCCTGCGATGAATGCGCGATACGCACTGCACTCGGAATACTCGTTGCACTGCTCGTTGACGGCCCAGTCCATCGCGCTTGCGACCTGCGACAGGATCTCGATGCCGTTCTTCAGCCCGACGCTCAGCCCGCGGGCATGTGCTTCGGCCGACAGCCACTTGAGAAAGTTCACGGTGTCGCTCTGCTTGAGCGAAAAGCCCGTGTCATGGCCGTAGCCATCGACGTTGTCGGGATCGATGCCGTGACAGCCTTTGCTCTTGGCCAAGTCCATGCGCGCTTGCAGCACGCTGCGCAGCGCGGTCGATCGAATGTCGACCCAGCGCTCTCCTGGCCAGCCATCCATGGGCTTGCCGAGCACACTGCTGGGGAACTTGCTCTTGTCCGGGCGCCAGTCTTCATAGCTGCCGGCGCTGAAGTAACAGTGAACGATCTTGCCGCGCGATCGCAGGCTCTGAATCGTCGCGGTCGGCGTGTCGAACAGGTCGATGTCATAGACCTGCGCCCAGCTCTTTTCTTGCAGTCGCCCCGAAAGCTGCAAGTGCCACGGCGTGCCGGGCGCAAGGGCCAGCAAGCTGCTCGGGCTAGGGCGCGAATCTTCGACCGCTTGCGCCGACACCGCGGCGCCCTGCGCTTCCTCGTCTTCAGCAGTCTGCGTGGGCGATGCAGCAGCGACGGTCCCCAGCGCACTAGACGCCAGCCAGAACAGCGCGGCGGCGCGCGATCGAATGATCGTACGAATGATCGGGCGCAGCGGCCGGGGACTATCCGAAGCAAGGGAATGACAGGACAGAACAGGCGTGGTTTGCGTGGGCTTCATGGGGACCTCCGAAGATGGCAAGCGGGACCGCTGTGGCGCCGTCGGATGCGGTGACGACGTCGGCTGGGAAGCAAGCCTCCCAGCGTCTGCACGGTACCGCTGCCCCCACGCGGGCAGCAACGGCCAAGTCAAACTAGCCAGCGGGCTTGAGCAGGAAGGGGTACGAGACGATGACCACGCCGCCCTGCGGCTTGGTGAACTGCCAGCGCCGCACCGCATCGGCGATGCACGTTTCGCCGCTGTGATTGGCCAGGGTCGAGCTCTCGACGACGCTCGACATCACCTGCCCCATGCCACCGATCGAGAACTTGACGACCACACGACCGTTAAGCGAGGCATCGCGCGTCAGCTCTTTTTCGTAACAGAACTTCACTTCGTTCATGTGCTGACGAATGACGCGACGGATCAGATCTTTGTCCAGCGAGCCAATCACGTTCGGCTGACCAATCGTCCAGTCCGGCGCCTTGGCGCGATGCTCGACCAGCTTGGCCGACGAAGGGCGCAGGCCATATCCAGGTGTGCCGCCGTTGCGACCGATGGTTCCCAAATTGCCCAAGCCAATCGTGCCGTCGCCTGTACCGTCGCTACCACGCCCCACACCGACGATCCCGATGCCTCCTGGGCCATAGGCATCGGCGACTTCCAAGCCCGTCAGATTCGACATCGCATCCTGCGCATCGCGCCCCAGCGCCGACTGCTGCGTCACCAGCGAGTTGAGCGTCGTCAGCGTGCCGCTGCGCAACATCGCCAGGACCCCCGTGCTGGCCGCCACCTGACGCGCTAGCTCTTGCTTGGTGCGTGGATCGGGGTTGTTCTGCTGTCCCTTCACCGAGAACATCGCCTTGGGCTTCACGGCCGCATCCGGCTTGCCCATCTTGCCGCTGGGACCCTTCTGGGCCTTGCCGCCGGCTTTTTCGCTCACACGCTCGGCCTTCAGCCACGGCGCCTCTTCATCGCGCTGCTCAGGAGGCTTGACCATGAAGCGCACAAGCTGGTCATTCGTGAATGCATCCAAGGCCAGCGAGCGCGGATCGGGCGGAATCGAAAACATGATGCCGAGCAGCATCGCCGCGCCCATGAGCACACCGCCCGTGTACGACTGCGCCTGCCAATCGACGCGCAGCGGCACCGGATACTGACGCGGACGCGCCACCGAACGAATCAGGAAGTTGCAGTGTTCATACTGCAGGCGAAGCTGTCCGCCTTCGGGAAGCGCCAAGGAATAGCCCCCCGCGATGCCTTCGACCGGACGCGCCACCTGAGTGTCGCGCAGCTCGCTCAGCGACGCAGCTTTCCCCTGCCCCAGCGCAGGCGCCTTCAGCTCGCCGCTCATGCTCTCGGTGAACAGCACTTCGTACGACGTCCCATTGGAACGCACCAGCGGGAAGCGCACCAGCGGCAGGCGCTCGGCATCGACATGGAAGGTCGCATTCTTGTCCGAGCCAATCGTGAATTCGTTCTCACGGCGCTCAGACGACGCCCGGTGCAGACCAAAAAGGAGTGCGCCGATCCCACAAAAAAGGAGCCCACCCGCCGCCGCATCCCGCGCATGCCCGGTGCTCGCTGCCGCGGCGCGCAGCGTCGTGCCCTGCGTTTCTTGCGCGCGTTTTTCCGACACCACATGGGCGTAGCTATCCGCGAAGAGACCGCCGACCCCCAGAAGCGAAAGTGCGGCGCCCCCCAAGATTCCCTTGGTCAAGCGACTGAGCCGCCCACCCGACGGACTGTCCAGGTGGCGCACGGCCATCACGGCGTCATCAAACACGGCGGCCACCTCGATCGCGCGGGCGCCGTCCTGTGTCTCTACAAGCTGCGAGATTTGCACCGGCACGGGCGGGGCCGCGACCACCGCCTGCACGGACTGTGACGTTGCATCGTGGCTGGAAGCGACAAACTCGACGGTCTTCTGCGTGGTCATGGCGTCCTCCTAACCGGGTGTTTTGCTTCATCACCGCGGTCATGGCTAAGGACAGCGAGCGCCAGCGCGAGTTCCGAAGTTTTTTGCAAAATAGGAATCCGCGAATTCCTGGCCAGTTTCGCCGACTTCCGACAGAAAACGGAACCGGAAAAATTCCTGGGAACTTGTTGTCTGAGCGGTTGCCTAAGCCCGGCCTTTGGCTCTGCCAAGCTGCGGCGTCCGTGGCGAAATGGCGCTCTGTGCCGTGGACCTTAAGGCAGGCTGACCGGATCGATATAGGGGGTGGGATCGCTGCGCTTGTAATAGGCGCCGGTCTGCCGCCGTTCCGCAAGCGATGTGAATTCATAGCGGTACAGCGTGGCCCGCACCTGCCGCGGCTTTCGCCCATAGAACGGATCCTGGGCGAACAGCCACAGCACATCGGGCGAGCCCTGCAGCAGCCGAATGCACAGCCCATCAAACCAGCCTCCCCGACGGTAGGGTCGCAGGGCCAGGAACCACAGCTGCCAATCCAGGCGCGGCTGGTGCGGCGCGTTGATGCGCGGCGAATTTTCGATCAGAACTGGCTTGTACTTGAACTCGTACGGCACCCAGTTCACGCCATCTAAGCTGCCTTCGATGACGATCTCGGGCCGCTCTTTGGTCATCACGGCAAACAGGCCATAGCGATTGGCGGCGTGAAACACCGATGCGTACTCGATGCTGCTCAGGGCCGCGCTGGGCAGCATTTCTTCCGGCAGGAACATCAGCAGCGCCTGCACGGAAGAAAGCGACATCAAGGCAACGAACAACACACCACGAAATGCCACCGCTAGCTTCACCGCAAGCGCAGCGTGGGTCGCCTGGGCCAAAGGAACAACATCGGAATTTGCTGCAACTTCGGAATCCTTCGCAACATCGGAACTTGCTGCAGCTGCGGAATCGCTCGCGGCTTCGGAACCTGCAGCCGGGGGCAAGGCAGATGGCGAAGGTGATGCCTGTTCTGAACGCGCTTGCAGGCGAGACAAAAGGACCTGCGGCAGCAGTCGGCGCAGCCAGGCATCCGGCAGAAGTGGAATGGCCAACACCGCCGACAGGACATTGAAGAAACCAAAGTTCCCCGTGAGCTGGATCAGGCCCTGCAAGGCGATCAAGAGCAGCGCCGCGACTCGACGCGCCTTGGGCCAGAAGATGGCAAAGGGGACCGCTAGTTCGATGACGAACATGATCAGCGTCGCGAGCTTTTTCAGCCCACTGGGAAGCTGATGCGCGTAGTACCCAGCCAAGGTCGGCAAGGGCTGCGTGAAAAAGTGATAGTCGAGCGCCGACAGATCCCGCCACACCGGATCGCCGCTGCGCAGCTTGGCCCAGCCGGCCGCGAACATGAAGCGCAGAAGCAGCCAAAAAAGGAGCCAGCGGCCCGCCGGCACGACGGGATGAAGCTGCAGTCGCAAGCGAGGACGAAACAGAGCCAAAGGCAGCGACCACAGCGCGGTCTCAAGCAGCAGCGAGTCCCACTGAAAGCCCATGAAATCTCGCCCAACTCCGACGAAGGACAGGTAACAGAGCCAGGCCCCAAGCAAGGCGACGACTTCCAGGACCCCCACAAGCAAGAGCAGCGAACAGACGAGCCCCAGGCCGCAGACAAAGTGCAGCGCATTGTCGCTGGATCCCAGCCAGAAAAAGGAAGGAAGCAGCACATAGCGTTCCCAGCCCACCTGCTTGCTGACGGCCCGCAAAAAAGGAGCCACTGGCAAGATGCCGCGCGAGCCGAACAGACCCAGGACCTGCGGCCACAAAGAAAGGAATGCAAACAGGAAGCTCAGGCCAAGGCCTCGGAAGAACAGCCAGATGGCCAAGCGGCCATCTTCGCGCGGTACACCGTCGGCAGAGGCCGCCGGATCGGACGGGGAAAGGAAGCGGGCCACGGAAGACAGACAGATCCGCATACGCTGCGACATGAGGCTGGGTGCTCCTCGAAAAAGCCTATCGCAGACTGGCCGCGGCAGGGCCTGGCACTTGCCGACCCAAATCGGCGATACTCAGCACAATGATCCGAAGAGTGTTTCTTAGGCAGGTGCTGCAGGGGCTGGGTGGGACCTTGCTTCTTCCCGGACTGGGAAGCGAGCCGTTTGCCTACGCCAATCGCAAGACGTTCTGCGGCATGGACAAGAAGCGCAAGGCCAACGTCTGCACCGTGCGGCTGTTGGGCGTGGTGCCGTTTGTCAAAGCGCGCAGCGCCGATCCAGGACAGTGCTGGCTGGCCTGTCTGCAGATGGCGAGCAAGTTTCAGGGTGCGGACATCCCGGCGGCCGCGCTGCTCAAAGAGCTTTACGAAGGCAAGCTGCCGAAGACGCCGTGGCAAGACACGGGCATCAACGGCAAGCAAGCGCGCGACGTCAAAGGTAAGTCGATGCAGTTTGCGCTGGAAAAGCTGCAGGTGCGCGCCGCCGAAGCTGCCGAGCTTCTGTCGGAAAATCAGCCGATCATCATCGGCAGCCTGGGGCACCCGGTGCTGCTGACCAGCATGACGTATACCGGCGATCTGCTGGGCGGCATGACCTTGGTCGATGCGACGGTGCTGGATCCGGCACCGGGCAAAGGGACGCGCGTGCTTAGCTCGCCCGACTGGATCAATGTGTCGTTCGCTGCCCGTATCAGCGTCAAGAAAGCGACGAACAAGAGCTAACGCTCGCCGGGCCAGCCACGACGGCGCGCAACTTCGTGCCGACAGCGCCTGTAACCCTGCTCGGCCACATCGGGCGCTTCAATCAAAAGCTCGCGCCGACGCACCGCGGGCAGGCAGTCTGACGTGGCGTTCCACAGTGCATCACCAAGCGCGTCGCTGCCGACCGTCCACAGGCGCACGCTGGTGTCTCGACTGCCGCTTGCCAGCTTGCTGCCGTCGGGGCTGAATGCCAGAGAGAGCACAAAGTGCTCATGGCCCGTGAGCAAGACGGGTGTGCCTTCGCCGCTTTCGTTCCAGATGCGAACGGTGTGGTCCTGGCTTCCCGTCGCGATGCGGCGGCCATCGGGGCTGAATGCGATCGCGGTGACTGCATCAGAGTGTCCACTAAACACCTTGGACACGCCCGATCCGTCTGTATTCCAGATGCGGGCCGTCTTGTCACCGCTACCGCTGGCCAGTGTGCGGCCGCTGGGGTGAAAGGCGACTTCCGCAACATACCCATCGTGGCCGCGCAGCACGAGCGGTAATCCCGTGCCATCCGCGTTCCAGATACGAACCGTGTTGTCTAAGCCTCCCGTCGCAAGCTTGCTTCCGTCCGGGCCGAAGGCCACGTCGCTGACCCCGCCTTCATGCCCACGCAGCACGATGGCTGAACCTGAACCGTCAACATTCCAGATGCGGGCCGTGTGATCCCAGCTTGCGGTTGCGAGCTTCTTGCCATCGGGGCTAAAGGCGATCCCCGGAATACTGTCTGTATGACCCTTGAGTACCGTGCGGACCGTCGGAGGGCTCGCTCCATCGACAGCGAGGAGGTAGGTGGACCCATTTCCTGTGCCTAGCGCGAGTGTCTTTCCGTCGGGGCTGAAGTCCGCCGAATAGACTCCCTGAGCGGCCTCAGCCAGTTCGATGGGAGAACCAGAGCCATCAGCGTTCCAGATGCGCGCGGCCTCACTCGGGCTGCCCGTGACCAGCTTTTTTCCGTCGGGACTGAAGGCGAGCGCCCAGATCCCAAAGTCATGCCCCATCAACACCAGGGGCATGTTGGGGCCCTGCACGTTCCAAGTACGCACCGTCCGATCGGCGCCCCCAGTCACGAGCTTCTTGCCGTCGGGGCTGAACGCCACAGAACGGGCCTCTTTCACATGTCCGGTGAACACATGAAGAAGCGTGGCATCCTCCGTCTTCCACAGGCGCGCGGTCCCATCTTCGCTAGCGGTCGCAACCATCTCTCCATCGGGACTGAAGGCCACCGAGCTGACCCAGGCTTCATGCCCCTTGAGCACCAGGGGTGTGCCGGACCCATCGGTAGTCCAGATGCGAGCCGTGCGATCCTCGCTGCCGCTCACAATCTGCGTACCCTCGGGACTGACTGCGACGGACGTACTGGCCCATGCGTGCCCCTGCAGCACGCGCAGCACACCGGATCCGGTCGCATTCCAGATGCGCAAGCTCCCTCCCGTTTCAGTCACTACGATCGTCTTTCCATCCGCACCAAAGGCCACCGAGGGGTGTTGGCTGTGATTCCCAGGCAGCACGCGCGGAGTTCCTGAGCCGTCGGAGCTCCAGATGCGCACCGTTTGATCCCAGCTTGCGCTGGCGATCTGCGAGCCATCGCGGGAATAGGCCACACTCCAGACTGGCTGCGTGTGCCCCTTGAGCACGAGAGGAACGCCCGATCCGTCGACATTCCAGATACGCAGCGTCTGATCCTCGCTGCCCGTCACCAGCTTCTTCCCATCGGGGCTAAACGCGACGGAGGTAACGTACTTTTGGTGCCCCGCAAGCACGATGGCGACGCCAGATCCATCGGCGTTCCAGATGCGCGCCGTCGTGTCTTTGCTGCCGCTGGCGATGCGCTTGCCATCGGGGCTGACTGCCACCGCCAGGACCTCGTCCGTGTGTCCGCGCAGCACCACGTCGGCAACGCCCGCCCGCAGCGCGTCGAGCGCGGTCTGCGTCCACAGCGTGTAATCCACGGGCCGCGCCTCGCGGATGAGCAGCGCCGCGGTCGTTGGATCCTTCTTTTGCGTCTGGGCCATGGCGAGCACCAGCCGATCCCGAGACTGCTCTGCGTTCTTTTGCGCGTGAGTCGCATTCTCATGCGCTTGCTCTGCGAACAACACCGCTTGCACCGCGTTGTGCTTCGCCTCGCGCGAGCTGCGATAGGCCAGCCCCGCGGCCCCCAGCCCCGCAACAAACAGCACGGCCAGAACGACGGCGACGATGCGAGCTTGACGAGCGCGCCTCTGCTCAGCGGCAAGACGCTCTTCGGCCTGCTTGGCCTGCAGCAGCCGCTGCGCTTCGCTGTGATCCAAGAAGCTGCGCTCTAGCTCACCCAGATGCGACTCGCGCGCCTTGCGCCACTCGGTCGCCTGCGCAAGCTGCACCCCGCGATACAAAAGCGACTCGTCGCGCCCTTGCTGCGCCCACTGCTCAGCGGCTTGCCGGACCCGCCTTTGGACGATCAGCCCAGCGCGATCTTCGTCGAGCCACGCGCGCAGCCGCGGCCACTTGCGGATCAGTGCTTCGTGCGCCACTTCCACAGTCGGCGCGTGCTTGTCGTCGCCTTGCACCAAGAGCCGGGCATCGACGAGATCGCGCAGCACGCGCTCGAAGCCCGCGGTATCGCTGGCCGCCACATCGCTGCGCAGCGTCAAGACCGGCACGCGCAGACGCGTATCCAGCGCGGTATCGTCAGCCACCGCAACCAAGCTGATCAGCAGGCGCTGCGCCAGCGCCTGATCAGCAGAGCCCAGTCGATCGAGGATCGCATCTGCCCGCAGCTGCAGCGCACCGACGACACCGCCAAGCGAGTCATAGGCGGCTTGCGTCAGTAGGCGACCACTTCGCTTTTGCCACAGCACATCCAGCGCATCTTCAAGCAGCGGCAGCGCGCCGGGCTCGCCACCGACTTCGTGGACCATGCGATCGATCAGGCCATCTTGCAGATCGAGCCCTACTTTGCGTGCCGGCTCGACGATGCTCGCGCGTAGCTGCGCTGGCTCAAGCTGGGCGACAAAGACGCGGTGCTGTTCATCGTAGGCCACGCGATCGAGACGCAGACCGTCGTCGTTTACGACCAGCTCACCGCAGCGACCGATGAAGTCGACACGCAGCGTGACGATCACGCGCACATCGGGCTCGTCGCGCGATGAAAGCGACCACAGACGGCGCGCAAGCGCCTCGCGATCCGCGGCGCTGCTGGTCTGGGTGAAGATCTCCTCGAACTGATCGACGACCAGAAGTCCGGCGGCCCCCGCGGGAAGCTGCGCCAGCGCTTCGTCTAGCGCCAAAGCGGGATCGCGCCCTGGACGCATGCGCAAGAACACGCGCTGCGGATCGCTAGCCATGAGCACAGGCACCGCCCCCGCCAAGACCAGCGACGACTTGCCCGTTCCCGAGGCCCCCGCCACGACAAGAAAGCGCGGCTGCTTGCGCTCGACGAGCGCGAAGAGGTCGCGCAAGACCTCGGCCACTTCGCGATTGCGACCGAAGAAGAACCGCTGATGTTCGGGCTGAAACGCCAAAAGACCGCGGAACGGCCGGAACACCACGGGACGCGTGTCATCGCCGTCGGCATGCCGGGCATACAACTGCAGACTGGCCCAGTCGACAAGGCGCTGTTCTCGTAGCAGGCACGATTCGGTAAGCGATAGCTGCGTACGTGCATGCACAAATGCGGCCTCCAGCGACGCAGGCTCGACGAGAAGCGCGCGATACAGGGCTGCGGTCAGCGTGATCGATCCCGCCACCGACAATGGAACGCGCGACGCGATGACCGCCTGCAGACCGCAGCGATGTAGCTCGCGCGCGACGCTGCCTAGCTGATTGCCCAGCGCGCCGACGTTACCCGAGTCGCAGGCCGACAGCACAACCAGCCGCAGGCTCTTGGCAAAGGGCGCAAGGTGCTGGCGAAGCTGCTGCGCATCGACGACGGCTGTGCCGTCTTCCCCGTCGAGAGCCAGGCCAAACGTGCTACCAGCCTCGGCGCCGTGGCACAAAAGATGGAGCACCGCGACGGGATTCTTTTCACGCTCGGCCGCTTTCAGCGCCTGCACCAGCCGAGGCAGTGAGGCGTTGGCCAGCACATCGGAATACGAATCGAAGGGGTGGTAGCCGGCTGCGCAGGCATCGGCGATCACCGTGATGTGCTCGGACGCGGGGACCGCTCCGGCGGCGGCCGACCAAGCGACCAAGATGCGCCCGCCTTCTGGTCGTGGGCTTGGCTGCTCGGCTACCGTTTCCGTCTCGGGCCACTCGAAGCGCAGAAGCACATGCTCCAGCTCACCGAGAAACTGCCCGGACCTCAGCGTCAAAAGCTCCCAGGGCAGCGCGTACAGCTCTGCCGCCGACGAGCGAATCGTCAAAAAGACAGATCGATCGGCAGCCAGGGCCTCTGCGATCTGTCGTTCCCAATCTGCCCAGCCAGCCGGCAGCACAAAGCGCCGCAGCCGCTCGCCCATGCGCTGCACCAGCGCTGGATCGCGTCCCGGCAGCCGCAGCGCCTGCAAGTCATCGAGCACGGCCTGCGTCCAGTCAAAGCGCGTGCTCGGTGAAGCGCCGCCCTCCGTCGGAATCGTGTAGTCCTGTGGCTCAAAGGAAAAGGCATACGGATCGCCCGCTTCTTTGGCCCGACTGAACTGCAGCAGCACGCGCAGCGCAGGCCCCCTCTGCTTGCCGAGCATGTACACGATGCTGAGCGATCGTCGATGCAGGGGTCAACCGATTCCTCGCTCGTACACGCGACCGCAGCGCCTGGACGGCGGCGGACGGATCGACCGCGAGCGACAGACCGCGCTCTGCAGGCTGTGACGAGACCACTGCGCGCTTTCACAAATTGCAGAGATGGCTACGATGCGCGCATGCGTACTTCCTGGTCGTCGTTTCGAGCGCTTGGGCTCTCATTTTCCCTGTTGCTTGCGCTGCCGGCCTGCACCAATCCCGGCGCCGATGTGCCGGATTTTGGCGACGAGCCGACGCCGCCCGATCTGGCCATGCCCCCCTCGCCACGCCCCGATCTGGCGACGCCGCCCAGCGATGCAAGCGATCCGGTGGATGGCAGCGTACCGACCGACTGTCCGGCGGCGGTGGGCAAGCTTGGGCAGGATCTAATCGACGCGCTGTACGGCTGCATCAAGGGCCACACGGTGCTCGGTTATGACGCGGGACGCGATGCCATGTTCTTGGCCAACAGCGACCCGGCGAATAACTACACCGTCGAGTGCATCTATACCGGGCGCAAAGCACCGCAGGTCAAAGACCGCGCAAGTGCAAACGCCAACAAGTTCAACACCGAGCACACCTGGCCGCAGAGCCTGGGGGCCACGGGCGCCGCCAAGAGCGACATGCACCACCTGTTCCCCACCGACATCGACGCCAATGGTCGCCGCGGCAACTATCCCTTTGGCGTCGTGAAGACGGCGACCTGGACAGGTCCCGATCCCGACGGAAAAGGCCCCAGCAAGCTGGGCACATCAGCCGAAGGAAAGACGGTGTTTGAAGTGCGCGATCCGTACAAAGGCAACATCGCGCGGGCGATTTTTTATTTCTATACGCGCTATCGCAACGAGCGGCCCGCTGACTTCAGCACCGCCAATCTGCAGATCGAAGAGGCCACGCTGCGCACCTGGCACAAGCAAGATCCCGTCGACGCCAACGAACGAGCCCTCAACGAAGCGATCTTCATGCTGCAGAAGAACCGCAACCCGTACATCGATCACCCTGACTACGTCGACAAGGTGGGCACGTTCTTGCCGTAGGTCTGCGCCATGGCTTTGCCTTCGACGCGCTATGAGTTCCGCTTGACGCTTTCGCACGTCGACCGCGGGATCGACGCACAAAAGACAGCGATCGTCGCGCGCCATCCGTCTGAGACCGCCGAGCACCTGATGCTGCGCGTGCTCGCATACTGCCTGCTGTATGACGAACGGCTGGAATTCGGGCCGGGGCTCTGTGATCCCGAAGTCGCTGATCTGTGGGCGCACGATCTGACGGGTCAGATCACGACATGGGTCGAGTGTGGCGCCGCCGATCCCGACAAAGTGCGCCGCGTGTTTCTGCACCACAGCCAGGCCGACGTTCACGCAGTGCTGGGCGATCCCCGTCGCCGCGATGAGCTTCTGACCGGTGTCGCTTCCTGGAAGAAGACGCCTCGCGGGCGCGCTGTGCTGGGCGTATGGACGGTCGATGCCGACCTGCTGTCTGCCCTGGCCGCACGCGAAGAACGACGGCAATCGTGGGCGGTCACGCTCGTCGGTGGCCATGCCTATATCGACATCGCCGGCAGCGCTGTGGATGGTCCGATCGCAAGCGAGTTTCCCCTCGATACGCCGCAGCACAGGCGCTGAGCACTCGTCGCTGCAAGCGCTTACTGCCGGTCTTTTTCGATGACATACGTGCGCGTCTGCTTGCTGCCGGCGCGCTCGATCTCGACGGGGATCTGATCGGCGCTGCGCACATGGGTGTAAGCGACCAGGGCGGCCTCGGGATTGTCGAGGGACTGCTCGGCAATGCGCAGCAGCAGATCGCCGTTTTTCAGCCCCAAGCGGTCAAACAGCGACGCCGGGCGAATGCCATACAGCGCAAAGCCGCGCACCTGGCCCTGATCTGTCTTGGGTATCAGGCGGACGCTGCGCATCAGAAGCGACTGATCCGCGAGCATCCAGTCCAGTGTCGAGCGCGGCAGGGTGCAGCGCGCCCCCTGACAGTGAATCGTGGCGAGCCGCGCGCCCTGCTCAGCCTGCCCGGTCGAAGCCGCAGTCGGACGCGGCGATCTGGCGGTCGCCGGCCCTTGTAACAGCGCGCCTTTCGGACAGCCTGCCGCTGGACGCGGGCCGCGATCGAGGTGCAGCGTGCGCTCGATCGTCTGCTCGCCGCGCTGCAGAGACAGACGCCAAAGCGGACTGTTGCGGGCTGCTTCCCAGGCCGCCTGAGCCGTCGCTGGATCCTGCACAGGCAGGCCGTTTAGGCCGCGAAAGACATCGCCGTTCTGCACGCCAAGCTGCGCTGGCAACGAGCCAGCCCGCACCGCAAACAGCTTGAAGCCTCGCGACTGCCCGTCGACGAACCACGGCACGACGCGCAGCATTCCGATCAGCTGCGATGGGTCGTCGATCGCGGCCTGGGTCAAACAGGAACCCAGGCGGCAGCCTTGGGCATCGCAGGACACATCGCCAAGGCCTGACTTGGCAGCCGGTTCCGCGCGGGCCCCATCGCTGACTGCCATCGCGATGCCGATCGAAAACAGGCCCATACGCACAGCCCATGCACGTCGCAGCATGGCTGCGATTGTATCGCGCCCAAGCCAAAGCCGGCGCTGCCCGACGTATCTAGTGCGTCGTGAGCTCACGCAGAAGCGACAAGGTCAGCTCCTGATCTCCGCGATCCACATAGACAAAGATGTCGGTCAGGCTGGTGATCATCTCAAGGATGTTGATGCGGCGACGGGCCAAGACCGCGGTGATCTCAGCCAGAATGCCGGGGGTCTGCAGGAACTCAGGCGAGCGCAGGCGCACCTCGGCAACGCCGTTGCGCAGCGTGACGTTGGCCAAGCCCAGATCGAGGCTGGGATCTGTCATGCAGCCGTGCAGCAGGCGATACGCGCGCTCGCCCTGGCTCTCGGCGAGATACAGGCAGATGAAGGTGTCGTTGGTGGTGCTGGCGGTGATCGCGATGCCGGCACGCCCAAGCTGCGATGCAAGCTCGCCCAGGACACCGGTCCGCCCGGCCAGATCTTTTCCGACCAGCGTGATCATCGAAAGCGGCTCGGGCCGTGCGCTCAGCGTCGGTTCGCTGGTCCCAAGAACCGATGTACCGGTGCTGGCCAGCGCTTCTTGTCGCCGAAAATCGACGACGCGCACGCGACACTCCGCAGGCTTGTAACGCAGCGCTCGTGGATGCACGACGCGCGCCCCGCGCGAGGCCATGGTCTCTAGATCCTCGACGGTCATCTCTTCGATTAGGCGCGGATTGTCGGCCAGGCGAGGGTCGGCGGACAGGATGCCTTCGACATCCGTGATGATCGTCACCTCTTCAGCGTCGAGGAAGCGCCCGACGAGCACACCCGAGATATCCGATCCGCCCCGGCCAAGCGTGGTCAGTTCGCCGCGGGTACTGCGCGCAAAAAAGCCGGACAAGACCGCCACCGCACCGCGTCGCAGGACGGGCAGCACACGCTGCGTAAACAGGCGCCGCGATTCGTCTTCCTGCACGTCAAGCGGTCGCTCTTCGTTGATCTTCTGCGCGACCAGCGGCGCGGCATCGGGACAGTCGACAATCAGCGGCCATGTCTCGGCCAGCGATGGCGCAAACGGCACGGCTTCAACGCCCATGGATCGCAGAGCCGCAGCCAAAAGATAGGTGCTCTTTTCTTCGCCCAGCGCAACGACGCGAAAGATCGACTGCGTGTCGCTGTTGCGCTCGGTCGCGGTATAGACGGAATTGAGAAGCAGGTTGGTATCGTTGCCCTGCGCGCTGACCACCACCGCGATCTGGTCGCCGCCTTTGACAAGCTGCGCGATGTTCTGCGCCGCTCGTCGGATGCGATCGGCGCTCTCGATGGACGTACCGCCGTACTTAAGGACGCGTCTCATTCAGGTTCCTCTGCCGAAAAAAGCGGCTCACAGACGAAGGTTCGCGCGAAGTCATCGAAGGACTCGGCGCGTCGGATGCGTGTCACCTGCGTGCCGTCGATCAGGTACTCGGCGCATTGAAAGTGCAGGTTGTATCGGCTGGCCATCGCGGCGCCGTACGCCCCGGCGTCATGGATCATCAGCCCGTCGCCCTCGCGCGGGGTCGGCAGCAGACGCTTTTGGCCGATAAAGTCCCCCGATTCGCAGATCGGCCCGACAACGTCGTACAGGCGAAGCTGAGTATCAGCGGTGGGATCGGGCTCTTCCAATAGCTCGATGTGGTGATAGGCGCCGTACAAGCACGGGCGAATTAGCTGCGCCATCGAGGCATCGGTACACAGAAAGCTGCGCTCGCCCGTCGCCTCGCGCGCTGCGACGTCGCTGCTGCGATGCTTGACGCCGATCACGCGGCCCACCAGCGCGCCACAGGGACCGACGATGCTGCGCCCCGGCTCGAACCAAAGGCGCAGCGGTGGATCGTCGCTGTGGCGCGCAAGGATCAAGCGCAGGCCAGCCATCAGTTCTGCCGGTGATGGCGCGGCCGGTGCCCCGCTGCGATGGCTGTAGTCGATGCCCAGACCGCCGCCCAGATCTAGCGTATCGATGGGATGCCCGTCGCTGCGCAGACGTGCAAGCAAGGGCAGAAGCTGTCGCGTCGCATCCAAGACCGGCTGCCCCGACTTCAGCGTCGATCCCAAGTGACAGTGCAGCCCACGAAGCGAGATCGCTGGCAGCGGATCTCCCGCCACCGGGGCCAAGCCCGAGAGCCCGCGCAGAAGTGGTCGCAGCCGCTCGATGCTGGCTTCGGCCATGCCGAACTTCGACTCAAGAAGCCCGGTGGAAATGTACGGGTGAACTTGCGGATCGATGTTGGGATTGACGCGCAGAAGCACGCGCGCCGTCTGCCCGCGCGCCACAGCCCGCGCTTGCACGTGCTGCAGATCGAATTCGCTGTCGATCGAGACAAGCGCATCGATGTCGAGCGCTGCATCGATGTCTTCGCGTCGCTTGCCATTGCCATGCAGAAGGACCTTGTCGCCGGGAATGCCGACGCTGCGCACCAGCGCGAGCTCTCCGGCGCTGACCACCGTCGCGCCAGCACCCCAGCCATGCAAGATCTCGATCAGCGCCCGGCTGGGGTTGGCCTTGACGGCAAAGGCGATGACGGGCGGCGTGCCCAGATCCGGCGTCAGCGAAGCAGCAGCGTGCGTATAGCGACCGAAGTCCCGTCGCAGCTGCTCGCGGCTGTAGACATAAAATGGCGTCGCGATACCGCGGCCTTGCGCACCGAAGGACAACAGGCGCGACAGCCGTACACCCTCGATGAACAGCGACCCCGATACGCGGTGAAACACAGGCGACAGAGAGACACTCACGCCGCAGAAAGATAGGCGGTTCCGCCCCCCAGCGTCACGCCAAAACCACGCGCCGCGTCCCCTGCCTAGGCCATCCGGCCTGATTTCCCGCTCGCGCAGCAGGTCGCAAGGACGCTATAATTTCTCGGCCACGCTGTATTTTCCGCTGCTTATTGGCAGCCTTAGCGTCCCCAGAAAGGGTGCTTCGTGCCTGAAACTGCCTCTACATCGGGGTCTGTACCGAGCAAGATCGGCGCCTACAAGCTCGTGCGACTGCTCGGCAAAGGCGGCATGGGCAATGTGTACGAAGCGGTCAACGAGCAGATCCAGCGACGGGCCGCCATCAAAGTTCTGCACCCGCACTTTGCCGAAAACCCGCAGGTTGTGCAGCGCTTCTTAAACGAGGCACGCGCGGTAAATATCGTCAAGCATCGCTGCCTGGTCGATGTCTATGAGTTCGGCCAGCTCGACGATGGTGCGGCGTACATCGTCATGGAATACCTCGATGGCGAGACGCTGCACGAGCGGCTGTGGCACGCAGGCGGCAGGCTGCCGACCGAGCTTGTGGTTCGCTACGGTCGACAGATCGCTCTCGCGCTGGCCGCCGCGCATACCAAAGGCATCATCCATCGCGATCTCAAGCCGGCGAACATCATGCTCGTCGAGGATCCCGAGACGGGCGCCAAAGACTGGGTCAAAGTGCTCGACTTTGGCTTGGCCCGCGTACGCGAGCCTGGCGATGGCGAAGAAGGCCGTCTGACGCAGACAGGCATGGTTATGGGCACGCCCTCGTACATGTCGCCGGAACAGGTGCGCAGCGCCCGATCCGTCGTCGACAAGAGCGATGTCTATGCCCTGGGCGTGATGCTGTACGAGATGGTGTCGGGGCAGAAGCCGTTTAATGCCAACAGCGACGCCGAAGTGATGTTCATGCATATGTCGGCGCAGCCCCGGCCGCTGCAGGAACTGATGCCTGGGCTGCAGTCGGGCCTTTATGACCTGATCGGTCGGATGCTGCGCAAGAAACCCGAGGAGCGTCCGAGCGCGGCCGAGGTCGCGAGCAGCTTGGCGCGTGTCTCGGGCCTGCAGTCAGCGACGAACCTGCCGGTAACACCCAAGATCGCTGGGCCCGATCGTCACTCGTTCGAGGGAGCCGATACACAAGAAGCGGCAGCGCTGAACCTGGGGGCTTCCGCGACCGTCATGGAGTCACGAGAAGTTCCCACCCGCCCCGGCAAGAAAGGACGCGGGAGCCTGCAAGTGGTGGCGATCATCGCCGCTGTGCTGATCGCGCTTGGGGGCTTGGGGCTTTTTGCGGTGCTGCGGGTCCGGGCGCTGCATGCCAAAGTTCGCTGGTCGATCCGCAGCGTGCCCGCGGGAGCCGAAGTCGTCACCGAAGCGGGCGCCGTGCTCGGTCTGACGCCGTACACCAGCGAGCGTAGCAAGCAGACTGGCTCGCAGCGCTTGACGCTGCGGCTTGCCGGGTACCAAGAGGTCAACGTGCAGTGCGAAGGCCCGAGCGACTGCCAGCATGAAGTCAGCTTGGCTGCGACGCCCGCAAGCGCTGATCAGGCCAAGCCACCGACTGGCAACAAGCCCGGCGAAGCTGGATCCAGCGCCCCTGGTGGCGACCTTAAAGACGCAGAAAAAATGCTCGATGACATGAGCGACAGCGACGAAAAAAGCAAAAAGAAACGCAAGAAGCGGCGCAAGAAGAAGTAGGCAGAACCGCGGACGCCGCGCTAGAGCGACAGCGCGTGTGCGTTCAGCCAAACCGCCACGTTGATCGCGCGGAAAAAGCCTTCCGCGTCTCCGTCGCACGGGTCGCCGCCGGTCGCTGCGGTGCCCCAGTCAGCGCGCAGAAGGGATGCTCGCAGGAAGCCCCAATTGCGCAGGTTTGTCGACGAAAGAAGCGCATCCAGCCACGGCCGCAGAGGGCCGGTCAGCCAGCGCCAAGGCGGTGCGCCAAAGCCGACTTTGTCGCGGCGCATGCGGACGCTCGGCGGCAGAACATCGGGCAGCGCACGACGCAAAAGCAGCTTGGTATCGCCTTGCCCGGCCAGATCAGACGGCACTCGCCCTAGGCAGTGCGCGATGAGGCGCGGGTCCAAGAACGGCGCTCTCGACTCGACCGAAGCCATCATGCTGTTGCGATCTTCAAAGCGCAGGATGGTCGAAAGCGACGTGCCCACCAGCAAGCGATACAAGTAGCCGTGCAGCAAGCTGCGCGCATCGAATGCAGCAGCGTGTGGCGGCTCCGTCGGCAGTGGCGGCAGCGCGCCGCAAAGCGCTCGGACATCGAAGTATCGCGAGCGCAGAAAACCGCGCCGAAAGCGGGCCTGCAGCCAGGCCTGGTACAGATCAGGTTTCCGACGGGAAATCCCCAGGCGCAGAGCAGAAAGCAGCGCCTGGCGCAGCGCCGCCGCGCGGGCCCCAAGCTGCGGCGAGGCAATCGCGGCAAGCTCGGCGCGCAGAAGTGCCCACTGCCGCTGGGAAAGCTGCTGCGCTCGCAGGGCCGCCAGCGTACCGCCGTATCCCCCCAAGCTCTCGTCGGCGCCCTGACCGCTGAGCGCCACCCGATGGCCGTGCTGAGCCAGCAAGCGGTACACGCAGTGCTGGGCCCAGACGCTTGGACCGCCAACGGGCTCATCGTGATGGGAAAGAAAGGCTAAGAAGCGCTCGGCGCCACCTGGCCCGTCGAGAAGATCCTCAGGATTGACCTGAACGTTCTCGACTCCCGTATGCGCGATGACCGCCGCGATGTGGCGACGCTCGTCCCAGGGCTCGCCGGGTCGGTGGGTGGCGGAAAACGTATGCAGGCGCTGGCCTACCTGCGCGGCCAGCCCAACCAGCGACGAGCTATCAAGCCCACCGGACAGGCAGGCCGCCACAGGTACATCGCTGCGCAGGCGAATGCGCACGGCGTCGGTCAGCAGGCCGCGAAACTCCTCGTCGGCGTCGGCCTGGGGGCGCAGGATGGGCGGGCAGGACGATTCGGACAGGTCGTAATAGCGACCGCGCTGCACGCTCAGCCGACCCCCGACGTCGTGCGCGATGCGCAGCCACTCGCCGGGGCGCACGCGGCGAATCTCAGCGAAGAACGTGGCCTCGCCGACCTCGTGCTCGGCATCCGCGAGATAGCAGGCCAAGACCTGACGGTTCACGCCAATCGAGATGCGCAAGCGACGGGCTGCGGCCAGGATGGCCTTGGGTTCCGACGCCACCACGCAGGTGTCAGCCGTGGTCAGGTAGTAAAGCGGCTTTTCTCCGAAGCGGTCGCGAGCCAGCCACAGCGTGCGCTCGCGGCGATCGAACAAAGCAAACGCGAACATGCCGTTGACCTGAGCCAGCGCCAGAGGCACGCCGTGTTCTTCGCAGAGCGCCAGCAAGACCTCGGTATCGCTGCGACCGATGAAGCGATGGCCGCGCGTGGCTAGCTCGTCGCGTCTTTCGATGTAGTCGTAAAACTCGCCGTTGTAGCTGATGCACAACGAGCCCCGCGGCATCGGCTGCGCCCCGGTGGGCGATAGATCGAGGATCGACAGGCGCCGATGGCCCAGCGTGACGCCCGCAAGCTCACCGTCACTGAACAGGCCCGCGCCGTGGGGTCCGCGATGCGACAGGACTGCGCACATCTCGCGCACGATGTCCTCGCGCTGCGCCAGCGAAACCGGGGCAAGCAGGGCAGCAACGCCACACATGGATCGGCACGTGAACGGCCGCGGACTCGCGCCGAAACGCTAGGCCTTGCTGCCGTCGCCACCTACGCGAGCCAAGCGCGAGTGGCTGCGGCTGTATGAGAAATAAATAACCAAGCCGATGGCCAACCAGACCATGAAGTTGCGCTTCGTCGCCGTCGGCAAGCCGATCATCATGATGAGGCAGGTGACGGCACCAAGTGGGCCCACGATGTTCGCGGCGGGCGTGCGGAAGGGACGATAGATATCGGGGTTGCTCTTGCGCAGCACGACCACTCCGACGCAGACGATGACAAAGGCGAACAGCGTGCCCATCGACGTCAGCTCACCGGCAATCTCGACGTTGAGCGTGGACGAGGCCAGGGCCACCACGATCCCAGTAAGCAGCGTCGATCGGTACGGCGTCTGAAAGCGCGGGTGGATCTTGCTGATGCCGGCTGGCAGAAGACCGTCGCGGCTCATGGCCATGAACACGCGCGGCTGGCCCATCATCATCACCAGCACGACGCTGCCCAGACCCGCCAGCGCGCCCAGCGAGACCAGGAATGCGCCCCAGTTCACACCGGCCGCGCGCAAGGCCAAGGCCACGGGGGCCGGCACGTTCAACTGGTGGTAAGGGACGATGCCGGTCAGCACAGCGGACACCAGGATGTACAGCACCGTGCAGATGGCCAGCGACGCGAGGATGCCGCGCGGCAGATCGCGCTTGGGGTCTTTGGCCTCTTCCGACATCGTCGTCACTGCGTCAAAGCCGATGTACGCAAAGAAGATCACGCCGGCTCCAGCGACGACACCAGTCCAGCCAAAGGGCAGAAACGGCTGCCAGTTGCCGGGCTTGACGTAGCCAACGCCGAGCGCGAGGAAGATCAGCACGATCGCGACCTTCAGAAGGACGATCACGCTCGTGGCACGAGCGCTCTCTTTGACGCCGACGATCAGCAGCGTGGTGATCGCGGCGACCAACAGCACCGCCGGCACGTTGAGAAAGCCATGCTGCGTCACGCCCGCTGCATCGACCCAGGTGGTGAAATAGCCGTTACACAGGGCGCGCGGAAGCTCGACGCCGAAGCCGCGCATGAACTCGACGAAGTATCCCGACCATGAGATCGCCACAGTGATGGCACCGACGGCGTATTCCAGGATCAACGCCCAGCCGATCAGCCACGCGACAAGCTCGCCCAGCGTCGCAAAGGCATAGGTATACGCGCTGCCAGCGACGGGAATCATGGCCGCCATTTCGGCATAGCACAGGCCCGCGCAGGCACAGCCCAAGGCCGAAAGCACAAAGGACAGCACAATAGCTGGTCCGGCTTTCGTCGCAGCCGCCGAGCCCGTGATCGCGAAGATCCCCGCCCCGATGATCGCGCCGATGCCGATCATCGTCAGGTCCATGGCCGAAAGCGAGCGATGCAGCCGCTCTTCGCCATGCGAGTCCGCTTCACCCATCACTTGCTGGACTGTCTTCCGACGGAAAAGTGAGCTAGGCACGTGTGTTCCTTTCGCGACAGGGCCCAGACGATCACAACGCCAGAGCCAGGTCTGATTGGGCCGTAAGAGCCATCATGCAGCGTGAGACCCGGACGATACAACGCATTCCTGACAAGACGGCCCGGCGATGCTCGGCAGGTGCCGGGTGACGTTGCTGTCTGCCGCTAAAGCGCGCGACGGACCAGATCGGCGTCGCCAAGCGGCTGCGTGGCGACGAAGCGACCGTCGGGTCGCTGTTCCAGCGTCGCCATGGCCACATCGAGATCGTGGGTAAAAAACAAACGACCACGACGCTGCAAAAGTGCCCCCAGCAAGGCGGTCTTCTCGTCGATAAGAAGCTCGGGGAAGCGGTCATAGCCCATCGTCATCGGCAGGTGGACCCAGGCTGATCCGGGCACCAGATCGCCCAAGAACGTCACCGAGCGTGGCCCGTCGCTGTGTTCTGCCTCGTGCTGCGCGGTCGACGTCTGCACCTCGGTCAGCATCAAGCCCGGCGTGTGGCCATCGCTGTAGTGAAAGCGCAGCCCTGGAAGTAACGGATCCGCCGCTGCTCGTCCGGCGATGACGTGCAAGCGCCCACTGTCACGCAAGAGGCCCGGAAGCTCAGGAATAAACGACGCGCGGTCGCGCGCATGGGGATGCATCGCACGCTCAAGCGCCGTCTCGGACACGACGAAGCGAGCGCGGGGAAACAGCAGGCGTAGCGGTCGGCCCGCTTCATACGGCGCAAGCAAGCCACCCGCGTGGTCAAAGTGCAGGTGCGACAGCACGACATGCGTGATGTCCTCGTCGGAAAGACCCAGCTTCGCCAGCGAGGCCAGCAGTACATGCTCGTCTTCAAAAACGCCAAAGCGCTGCCGCAGGTTGGGCGCAAAGAAGACGCCGATGCCGGTTTCGAACAAGATGCGCTGCTCGCCGCGCTCGACGAGCAAGGCGCGACACGAAAGCGAGATGCGGTTCTCTTCATCGGGCGGGCACAGCTTGGCCCACAGGGCTCGCGGCGCGTTGCCGAACATGGCCCCACCGTCGAGCCGCTGGCGATTTCCCGGTACAGCCGAGATCCGCGTTTCGGGCATTGGGCTGCTCATCGGCTACACCGAAAACCCGAAAGACTCGTCGTCATACAGCTGATTGAAGCGCTCGGCATAGCGCTGCAATAGCTCGCGACGCTTGACCTTCATCGTCGGTGTTAGCTCACCGTGTTCTTGACTGAGATCGCGGTCGAGAAGGATGAAGCGGCGAATCGTCTCGACATGCGCAAGGTGCTGGTTGCCGCGTCGCACCGCGTCGAGCATGCGCCGACTGAACTCGGGATGCTGCACCACCTGCGCCATGTTGCGGTTCAGCGCCTCGCTGCGGGCGGCCGGATTGGCCAATAGCTCGCGGGTCCGAGCGTCGAGATCGGGCTTACTGACCAGGCCCTTTTCCGCTCCCCATTCCAAGGTCTCAAGCGGGCTGGGCACGACCAGCGCCGTGACATACGGCCGATTGTCGCCGCAGGCCAGAACGTGGCTGATCAGCGGATCGGCTGACTTGATCGCCGCTTCGATGTTGGCCGGCGCCAGGTTCTTACCGCCCGACGTGATGATCAGGTGTTTCTTGCGATCGGTGATGCGCAGATAGCCGTCTTCGTCGAGCGTGCCGATATCCCCGGTGTGCAGCCATGGGCCGCCGGGGCCTTCTGCTTCCGTCGCGGGGGTCAGGATCTGCGCCGTGGCTGCTTCATCCTTGAAGTACCCCTTGAACACCCAGGGACCGCGCAGCAGGACCTCGCCGTCCTCGGCAATCGAGCACTGCATCGGCGAAATCACGCGGCCAACCGTTCCCAGCTTGGTTGCCCCGACGCGGTTGCCATGCGTCACCACCGTCGCCTCGGTCATGCCGAACACCTCAAAGATCGGCATGTTGGCAGCCCAAAAGAACTCCAGCACGTGCCGCGGTGTCGGCGCCGCACCGACGATGAAATAGCGAATGCGACCACCAAACGCCTGCCGCAGCTTGCTGAACACCAAGCGCTCGGCGACGCGGTACTGCAGATCGATCTCAGGCGGAATGGGCCGACTGTGCAGAATGCACTCGGCCCGCTTTTTTCCGACGGAGACCGCCCACGCAAAGAGCTCGCGCACTGGCCTGGGCTGACGCTCAACTTCCGTGTGGATCTTCGTATACGCCTTCTCGAACAGGCGCGGCACCGAGCCGAACAGCGTCGGGCGGACCTCGCGAATCTCAGTGAGGACAGCCCCGGTGCTGCTGGCAAAATACGTCGGCAAGCCGGCGCTGATGCGGCCAAAACAGGCAAACACGCGCTCGGCCGCATGCGCCATCGGCAGAAAGCTGTAGGTGTAGTCGTCCTCGAACATCTCTTGCACGTTGTGAGCGTTCGAGAACAGCGAAACGATGTTGCGGTGGCTGATCATCGCGCCCTTGGGCGGGCCCGTCGTGCCCGATGTGTAAATCAGGATCGCGGTGTCATCTGGCTTGATGCGGCTCTGCTGTTCTTCGATCTCTGCCGACGAGAGCGGCGGCCCACAGAACCGCGAAGGAGCCACGAGGCGAAGCTCGCGGCTGCGATACTGCGCAAACAGGGCGTCGGTCCACGGCACGATGGCGACGACAAACGGCAGATCCTGCGCAGCTTCTAGGACCGTCTTTAGCTCGGTTTCTCCGTCGACGAAGACGACGCGCGTATCGCTGTGCTGCAGCAGATAGCGAATCTGCTCGACGGTCTGCTGCGGATAGATGCCCCAGCTAACCAAGCCCGCAAGCTGCGCCCCAAAGTCATAGATGGGCCAGCTTGCCTGCGTCGGGCCCAGCACCGCGACGCGATCCCCGCGCGTCAGACCCAGCTCAAGCAGCGCCCGCGCCACGCTGGCCGCTCGCTGCAAGAACTGGTCATACGTAATCGCCTGCCAGCTCGGCTTCCCCGAGTCACCCGGCCGGCCTGTTCGCTCGTACATCGCGGGGCGTTCGCCGCTGCGCTGAGCGCGTACGCGCAAAAGATCTCCCAATGTCCGCACGCTGGGCAGACCGGCGATGTGCGACACTGGGATCGGCTTGCCTCGACGCGCAGCCTGTCTTTCATCCCACTTGCTCAGCTGGTCACGCAGCGCGCTTAGAACCGGGGCAAACATGTCGTCAGAGCCTCCTTAGCGTCTCTCGCTTGTAACGCGGCGGCGAGCGGCCCGTCAACGCGCTTGCTTGGCCCCAGGCAGCGCCGTATAGTCCGCCCTCTTTCAGCACAGCCCAGCTCTCTCACCGACGAGCAGAGCCCTCTTTTCCGTTCCATGGATCGTGCAAGCGTTGATAGCGTCGTCGAACAGTTGACGGCGACCGCCCTGCAAGCGCGCTCGGGTCGCCCCGGTGCAGCGCCCGTCGACTCTAGCGCGGCCATCGAACACACGCTGGTCCTGCCCGAGTTTGAAGGCCCGCTCGATCTGCTTCTGCACTTGGTCCGCAAGCACGAGCTTGATGTCTTCAACATCCCGATCTCGTTCATCACGCAACAGTACTTACTGACGCTGCAGGCCATGCAGGCGCTGAACATGGACCTGGCCAGCGAGTACCTGCTGATGGCCGCCACGCTGGCGTACATCAAGTCGCGCGAGCTTCTGCCCCCGGAAGCGCAGGCTGTCCTCGATCAAGAAGAAGGCGAAGAGGCCGAGCTAGGCGACCCGCGCGAGCTTCTGGTCAAGCGCCTGCTCGAATACCAAAAGTTCAAGGCGGTGGCCGAGCTCTTGGCGGCCCGGCCCGTCGTCGGTCGCAACGTGTGGACGCGGGACGTGTCCCCCGAGCAAAGCGACATCGTCCCGGTTGCTCCGCTGGCCGAGGTCCCCGTCTGGGAGCTCATCGACCTTTTGGCCAAGCTGCACGGCAAGCGACAGCGCAAGCTCTCGCACGAAGTCACCGTTGAGCGGCTGTCGCTGGCTGATCGCATCAACCAGATCAACGAAGCCCTCGATAGCGCCGCGCCGCTTATTCAGACGGTCTACACGTATGACCGGCTGCTGACGCAGCTCGCCAGCCAGGACGTCGAGAGCGACTTTATGTACCAGGCCGTGCTGACACTGCTCGCCGTGCTTGAGATGGCCCGCCTGCGCTTGGTCGCCGTCTTTCAAGCCGAAGAGCGCGGCGCGATCTATGTCTGCCGTCCCGGAGTGACGCCGCCCAGCCCCGAACCATCCCCGTCAAACGGCACGGCGGGCGATGGTGGGTCGACGGACAGCGCCGGATCCCTAGGTGACGCCGCCGCGCTGTCCGCAAGTGAGTCATCAAGCGTCACGGCTGCCAGCAACGCGTCGGTGAGCGAGACCGATCGACCGTCTGAGAGCACGCGTTCCGATTCCCCCGATATCGAGCAGATTGCAGCCCATGAGTCACCGCCCAACTAAGTCAACCAGCGAGGACGAACCGCGCCTTCCCTTGGATGCAGCGCTCGCGGACGGGGGTGAGGATTCCCGTGTCGCGAACGAAAAAGCTGCAGACCGCGCGAGCCGCCTTGGGACCAGCGACCGTCACGTGGATGAGACCGACGTGGCCGAGCACCAGGTGCCCGCCGTATACCCCGCAGACAGCGACGATCTTCGCGACCAAGAGGTCAGTAACGAAGAAGCCAGCGACGAAGAAGCCCTGGCCGAGCTATTACGTAATTCATCTAGTTTTGTGACTGAGCCGGCGGACCGCGAAGGCGAAGCAGAGCCCTCGTCGCAGACGCTGCCCCCGCCACGCCTGCGCTCGGTGCTAGAGAGCCTGCTTTTCGTCGCGGACAAGCCGCTGACCGTGCAGCGATTTCTGGAGATCCTCGAAGAGCAAGCCCACGAGCCGAGCGGCCGCCAGGGCCCACCGCTGTACCAGCCATCCCACGTGCAGGACGCGCTTGTGTCCTTGGCTGAAAGCTATCTGCGCGACGAGCGCGGCGTCGAGCTACACCAAGTGGCAGGTGGCTGGCAGCTACGCACAGCGCCAGGCAATGCTCCGTGGGTGCAGCGCCAGCTTCAGCAGAAGCCGCAGCGCCTAAGCCGCGCCCAGCTTGAGACGATGACCATCGTCGCCTATCGCCAGCCGATCACGCGCCCCGAGATCGACGATGTGCGCGGTGTCGACTCGGGCGGCGCACTTAAGACCCTGCTAGAGCGCCGCTTGGTGCGCATCCTCGGCAAAAAAGAAGAGCCCGGCCGACCGCTTCTGTATGGCACCACGCGCGAGTTTCTAGAGTTCTTCAACCTGCGCGACCTGAAGGATCTGCCGACGCTGCGTGAGTACTACGAGCTCAACGATGAAAACAAGGCGCGGGTGCGCGCGGCGCATCCTGAGGCGCTGCCCCTGTCGCTAGACAGCGAGACAGGCACCAGCCAGCACGCCGATGGCCCGCAGCAGATCTCGCTGCCTGAAGCGCCTGTTCAGCCGACCGCGGCACCGCCGCCCCCCCTGCCCGGCTTGCTAGATGAGCGCCCCTCGGCGACGCCTCCCAGCGCGCCTCCGCTCAGCCGGGTCGAGATCCTCGATCGGCAGCTTGCCGATGACGCCGAGCAGCTTGCCAAGATCGACGAGCTGATCGCGTCGGTCAAAGGCGAGACTCCACCCATCGATGTTCTTTTGGGCATGGCCGAAGCCGCTGCCATGGCTGATTCCCAGACCCACAGCGACGAACCAGAGACCGCAGCCGATGGCCTGTCCAGCCAGGCCGCAGCCCACGCTTCTGACTTCGACGAAGAAGCAGAACCCGCATCCCCCGACGATGACCCCATGGCATCGCCCCAAAGCGAGCCATCTCAGGCCGCTGAACCCGCCGCCGCAGACCCGGCAGCACCGACGGTGCGTCGCGGTCGCAAGAAAGCATAGGACCAATGAAGGGAATCCGACTCCAGCTCGTGCTCGCCAAGGGAGGCGTCGCCTCTCGTCGCGCAGCCGAAGCCTTGATGCAAGCTGGCCGCGTCGCGGTCAACGGCCGCGTGGTCAGCGAGCTTGGCACCCGCGTCGACCCCAGCCTCGATCGCATCACCGTCGACGGCAAAGAGGTCTCACGCGAGCCGCTGGCCTACTACCTGCTCAACAAGCCCAAGGGTTATGTCACGACGGCCTCGGATCCCGAGGGGCGGGCCACGGTGTTCGATCTGCTCAACGAGCAGGGCATCCGCTGCCGAACGACGCCTGGCCAGGGCACAAACCCGCCGCCTCGCGTTGTCGATGCCTCGGCACTGCGCCTATTTGCCGTCGGCCGCCTCGATTACAACACCGAAGGGGCGCTGCTTCTGACCAACGATGGCGAGCTGGCCCATGCGCTGATGCACCCGAGCCGCGGCGTCGCAAAGATCTATCACGCCAAGCTGCGCGGCGAGATCAGCCGCGAGCAGATCGTGCGTCTGCAGCGCGGCGTCGAGCTGCCTCCCGCGCGAATCCTCGACAGCGACGGAAAACCTGTCGATCGAGCACCTCATCCGGGGCCACGCGGCAAGGGGGAACGAATCAAGCCGCTGCGTGAACACAGCGCGCCCTGCGAGGTGCGCCTGATCAAGAACACCGATCGCCACACCTGGCTCGAATTCGAGCTTCACGAAGGCAAGAACCGCCAGATCCACCGCATGGCCGAGGCCATCGGCAGCTCGCTGCTCAAGCTCATGCGCGTCTCGTACGCCGGGCTTGAGCTGGGGGATCTGCCGACGGGCACAGCGCGCTCGCTGACCCTGCGGGAAGTGGCCATGCTGCGGGCGCAGGTGGGCCTTGCGCCCCCGGCCGAGTCATCCCTTCAGCCCATGCAGCAGCGCGAGCGCCCTCGCCGCGAAGGCTTCGGCAGCGACAGGCCCATGCGCTCGGGCCCTCCCAGGCGCGATGGCTTCGGCGATGACAGGCCTCGGCGCGAAGGTCCTCCTAGGCGCGATGGCTTCGGCGGCGACAGGCCCATGCGCTCGGGTCCTCCGCGACGTGAAGGCTTCG
>CAZKOY010000028.1:9140-42948 GCA_964554495.1 uncultured Myxococcales bacterium | reverse complement strand
AGCACGAGGTGGAGATCAAGACACCGTTTGCGATCTCTGTGACCGAGGTAACGCAGGGGCAGTACACGGCGGTGATGGGCGAAAACCCATCGCGATTCAAAGGTGACGACGAACATCCCGTCGAAAATGTGAGCTGGCTGGATGCCGTGAAGTACTGCAACGTTTTGTCCGAGCGAGAGAGGCTAGCGCCCTGCTATCGGATCGCGGGCGACGAGGTGACGTGGCCCGAGGGGCTGAAGTGCCGCGGGTACCGTCTGCCGACGGAGGCGGAGTGGGAATACGCGGCGCGGGCCGGCGGGACCTTGGTGTATGCAGGCTCTCAGCAAGCGGATGAAGTAGCCTGGTACAGCGCCAACTCCGAGGGCACAACGCATCCGGTAGGCAGCAAACAAGGCAACGCCTGGGGTCTGCACGACTTCAGCGGCAACGTCTGGGAGTGGGTTTGGGACAGGTATTTAGCCGAATACGAAAAGCTGTCCCCCGTAGACCCAATGGGCCCCGAGGGCGGCTCGAACCGGATACTCCGGGGCGGGTCGTGGGCCGGCCGCGCGTCGTATGCGCAGGTAGCATCCCGCTTCAGTGATGTCCCCGGTGGCCGCTACACTGGCGCGGGGTTTCGTGTGTCGCGGTCCTTCCCAGAACCCCCACCCTTTCCCCCGCGCGTGCGTCTCGTCCCGTGAAGGCCGCGCCGGGTCTTAGGAGTTTGCTGCCGGAATGGGTTGAGAATATTGAAGTGTAAAGAAAATTATTCGCGATCATATAAAGCAATCTACGAAATGCGGTAAAATTCTATTTCTTTATGAATCATTGTTTGATTACGCCGACACCTACGAACTGCGGCAGGCGGAGCGCAGGAGGCTTACGAGGGGGCGGGAGCGGGCGAGGAGGTCGAAGGGGCCGGCGTTGCCGTTGGTGACAAACGCGCCGCTGAGTCCGGTGTGCCAGTCGGCAAAGCCCAGGGTGCAGAACGCGCCGGCATGGCCGAAGCAGCCTCCCGTGCCCCAGGTGCCATAGATGGAAGGGCCAGGCAGCGGCAGGACAAAGCCGCGGCCGAGCGCGATGGGAATGCGGTTGCTGCGATCAAAGCCCCAGGTGGCTCGACGGGTATAGATGCGCACGGTCTCTTCGCGCAGCAGGCGGCGGCCGTCGGGGGTGCAGCCACCCGCGACCAAAAGTTCGAAGAAGCGAGCGAGCAGCGCGGCATTGCCAACCAAGTGAGCCCCTGGGATCAGCGCCGCCAAGATCGCCGGATCGTTGTAGCAGCGCTCTAGCTGCTCGCTGACATCGCTGTCGCCGACATAGCAAGGCCGCTTGCCCACCCAGTAGATCCGTGCAAGCTCGGCGGCGGTCTCAGCGTCGGCGATGAAGCGCAAGGCGGCGAGCCCAGCGGGCTCTAAAAGCTCGCGCTGCAGAAAGACCGGCAGGGTCTCTCCGGTGATGCGGCGCACCACCTCGGCCAAGATCCAGCCAAACTCCATGGGGTGATAGGCCAGCGTGCCGCGTCGATAGCGCGGCCGAGCCTGCGTAAGCGCCGCCACCACGGCGTCCCAGTCGCCCCAGCGCTCGGGCGTGGCGATGAACTCGGGCATCAGCGTGCCCGAGCGATGCGTCAGCACGTCGTCGATGGTGATCTCGGCTTTGCCGTTTTCGGCGAAAGCGGGAAAGTAATGCGCCACGGGCTCGTCGCGCCGCAGCAGGCCGCGCTCTTCAAGGATCGCGATGGCCATGGCGACCACGGGCTTGCTGGCGGAAAACAGCGTGAAGAGCGTCGCATCGGTCACGGGCACGGCAGGGCCTTCGCTTTCATGCCGACCGCGCGAAAAGCCGATCGCCAGGCTGGTGACCAGCTTGCCGCGGCGACGGACGACAAGCTGACCGCCGGGAAACGCGCCGCGGGCCTGCTGACGGCGAAACAGATCGAGGGCGCGCTGCAGGCGCTCTTGGTCCATCCCCACACTGGCGGGGGCGACGGCAGGCTCTGAAACGATGGGCGCGTCTTTGCTCATGTTCGACATCGCCTGTGGCTTAGGCCGGCTGACGGCGGATGTTGGCCACGACCGCGACGAGGATCACCAGCGCCGTATTGAGCAGGCCGTATTCGAAGCCATCGACGCCGCCGCTGAGCAGGCCTCCACGATCGACCCAGCGCAGCAGGCCAAGCTGCGGATCCTGCCGCTCAAAGGGGTTGCCCATCACGAACACGAACGCAAAGTTCCAGCCGCCATGGAAGCCAATGGGCAGGGCCCACGATGGCGTCTCGCGACGGAAAAACAGCAGCGAGGTGCCTAGGCCAAACAGAAAGACGTTCAGCGCGTAAAGCGGTGTGGTGTGTTCGCGCAGGTGCGGCAGGACAAAGACGGCAGCGGCCAGGATCAGCGAGCCCCACGCGCGACGCCCGTCGCGGCTGGTGGCCAGCGCCAGGCCCTGCAAGACAAGCTGCTGCGTCGCGGCGTCGAGCACAAAGACGACCAGGCCGCAGGCCAAGGCCAGCAGCGACGGCGGGGTCGTGGCTCGGCTGAGCTGTATCCAGCCAGCCGCCGAGAACGCGAGCGCAGCCAGCGACAAGAACAGCGCGGCCGCGACGGCAGCAAGCGCCAGCTCACGCAGGGCGGCTCCGTCGAGCGCAAAGCCAACTGCGGCGCTCGACAGCCGCTTGACGCGCGTTAGCACCAGCCACACCGCAAGCCCCAGACCCGCGACGATCGGCACCAAGATCGCGGCGCCCTGCGGGCCGACCATAAAGGCAAGCCCACGCGCCCAGCCGAGCGCAGCGGCGGCGACGTTGCTTACGCCCGCGGCAAGAACAAGCAAGAAGAAAGGCAGCACCCGTCGGATCAAGAGCTCACGCATCTGCGCCACTCCATCGTCAAATGGTCGCAGAAAGCGTCGGACAGCGGCAGGGATTCAGCGGGCAACCAAGGCCGGGCGAGCCAGCGAGCGCTCGCCGCGCCGAGCGACGAGAGGCCGGCGAAGTACCATCGCCGAGCGTGCGCAGCACAAGCGGCGCGACGCAAAGGGCGGCCGTCGATCGCGACCGGGTGGGTCTGTTCTCTGGTTCTCTATTCAAGGAGTGCCGCGGCGCAGGATGCCGCGAGCGGTGCCAAGCAGCGTGCGGCTGCGGTCGAGTGACTTAAGGACATAGAAGCGATTGCTGTGTACCAGCGACTGCAGCCAGGTCGTTCCGTCGAAGTGGAACAGCCGCGTCTCGTCCCCGAGCCACAGATCGTCATCTGCCGTACCGGACAGCGAGTACAGGTTGTTCGAAGGCACGCCAGAGACACGGTCCCAGCGTGTGCCGCTGTATTTGAGCAAGCCGCTGCTGGTGGCCAGATACGCGCGATCGCGGCGCAAGCCCAAGAATGCGCGGCCGCTTGTCGACGGACCGGTGGATGGCTCTAGCGAAAAGCGCGTGCCGTCGCCGTGCAAAAGAACGCCATAGTCTCCGGCCGCCCAGACGTCGTTGCGAGCGCTGGCCCAGACCGACAGCAACCACGTCGAGACTGGGCTGGTCGCGCGATCCCACGAGGTGCCGTTGTAATGAAAGATCAGGCCGCCTTGGCCAACGGCCCAGACGTCATCGCGAGCCGTGCCCGAGACAGCGCGCAGCGAGTCGCTGGGGCGCAGCGCATCGCGCGACAGCGCACGGCCATCCCAGTGATACACAGCCGCACCGACAGCCCACACGTCGTCGGGAGCCGATCCCCAGATGCCGTGGATGACGCCCTGGGTCCCAGGCAGCAGCGTCCAGCGTGTCCCGTCATAGTGAGCCAAGCCGCCGAACCCGCCCGCCCAGGCATCCTTGGGCCCCGCGACCCACAGCGCTTGGCTTTCGTTTTTCGCGCCGTCTCGCAGCGCGGTCCATCGGCTGCCGTCCCAGGCCAGGATCATTCCTTCGGCCCCGACGGCCAGGGCGTGACTACGGCCCAAGCCGCTGATGCCGTACAGGAACTCCTCGACACCGGTCGTTCCTTTTTGCCAAGCCGTGCCATTGAAGTGGTAGATCGCACCCGAGCTTCCGACGATCCAGATGTCGTCTTTGCCGCTGCCCCACAGGTTGTACACGGTGGTCGCGATGGGCTCGCTGGTGAACTTGGCGCCGTCATAGTGGACGACCTTGTAGTCAGCGCCGAAGTAGACGTCGTCTTTGCCGCTGCCAAAGGCGCCGCGACAGCAGCCGCTGATGCCGGTGTTCATGAGCTTCCAGCTTGTCCCGTCATAGCGACCGACCCAGCCGAAGCTGTCCGTCGCCCACAGGTTGTCCGGGGCGCTGCCCCAAAGGTGCGTGGTGCGCAGGCTCATCGGCGTCGGGGTGATGGCCGTGCCGTCGTAGTGAAATAGCTCGCCACTGCCCGCGATATAGACATTGTTCTTTGCGAAGCCCCAGACCGCGGTGAGGCTGCCCAGGTTGTCGCGGCCTGCGACCTTCAGGTTCTGCCAGCGCGTGCCGTCGTAGTGCAGGATCAGGTTGAAGCCGATGGCCCAGACATCGTCGGTGCCGCTGGCCCAGACCGCCGTAAGGTCGCGGTCGGTGCCGGTCTTCATCAGCGAAGCGCTGCGGCCGTCATAAAAAAGCACCGTTCCGCTTTCACCGACGATCCAGCTTGCCGCTGCAGACAGCGAAAACACGGCGCTGAACCAGTTGCCTTGCGGCCGGGGATATTCCCAGCACCACTCGCTGCTGCCACACAAAGCACCCGACGGCGGCGACAGATCGGGGGCGCTCGCCATGTCGGAAGGGGTGGCAAAATCGACCGGCCCAGATGTGGCCATGTCGACCGCTACGGCGGGGCCATCGTTGCTTGTATCCGACGGCGTGTGACAGTTGAGAGCGGCCGATAAGAACAGCAAAAAGAGCAGACCCTGATGCGTGCGCATGCGGCGCACCATAGCAAACGAAGTGGGCGTCTTTTCAAAAGCAAACGGCCGGCGCGATTAAAAACCAACACTATTCAACGATCTAAAATTATATTTAGTTATCTTAATTCAATCATTACACATATCAACAAACACCTATTCGCTGGGCGCCACGGCCTGCATCAGCAGGTGGACGGCGTACAGGAACTGCAGGTTGCAGCCGGTGCAGAGATACTCGGGGTCACTCGGCAGGGCGATGCGACCGTCGATGAAGTGGTGCAGCAAGTGACCGCTCGCCGGATCAAACAGGCGCGTGCGCACAAAGTCGAGGACGTACAGCGCTTCATCGAAATAGCGTACCTGCGCCGTGTTCTGAAACAGCAGCGTCAAGGCCAAGGTCAGATAGTTCTGGCTCGATAGCGTCGTATAGTCGTCGGTCTTGGCGCCCATGGCCGCGGCGCTGTACGGCGAGTGATAGCCTCCGCGCGGACTGCGCAGCGGCTGAATTGCTTCGTACACCTGCTCGGCCCGCATGAGGTGCGCGCGTTCGCCCGTTCGCTCGTACAAGCGGCACAGCACCAGCATCATCATCGTGTTGGGATAAAGCTCTAACAGGCTATCCCGCGGACTCACGCGATAGCGCGCTCCGTCCCAGGCTTTTTCGTCGATCTTGGCGATGATGCTGCGCGCAAGCTCGATGCGATCCGGCGCGCCTTCGCCGCCGATGTACTTTGCATGCTGCAGGTTCAGCAAGGCCACACCTGCGCTGATCGCCGTCGGGCCATAGGTCTGGATGGCGAACATGCCAGCATCGATGTCGATGTAATAGCCGAGCGCGATGGCAAAGCCGTTGATCACATCCAGCGTCTGATCAATCTGCGAAAGGCTGCCGCGATCGCCGGTCGCAGCGCTGTATTCGATCAGACCCAGCGTCGACATCATGACCTCTTCGAGGTTTTCCAAGAAGAACGCGCGATCGGCTTGCGCGCGAGCCAGCGTCTTTGCGTTGTGCGCCGCAGCGACCCGCGCAAGCGCCTGATGTTCAGGCTGGCGCAGGCTGCCAGCCGCATCGCGCAGCGACGGTGTCTTGGCATAAAACGCCGTGCCGTAATACGGCGCATCGCCATAGTGCTGATCCCAGGCGCCATCCTTTTGGGGAAAGCGCAGCGCGCTGTGCTGCATCGTGACGTAAAAGTCCGAAAGCTCGCTGGGGATCTCGGTGCGCGGCGCGCAGGCAAGCAGCCACAGGCACAGCATCGCCAGAGCCACTTGCCGCAGCCCGCAAGCCACCGGCACAAACCACAGGACGCGCCGCTCGGTCTTCGTCATCGTCAGGTCCTCGTGCCGCGCAACATAAGACACTCGCGCGCCAAGGACGCAGATTTCTTAGGCGCGGCGCCAGCCCGGCGTGACTAGGTGAAGCGGACGTACTCGAAGTCGAGGGGCTTGCCGTCGATGCCGCGGGCGGGAGGGGCGATCCAGCTTGCGAAGGCGCCGGGCTTGGTGATCGGCTTCTGCTGCAGTGCGCGCACCGCGGTGCGATCGGCGGCGCTGGGCAGCCACTCATCGCGCTTCTGATCGAAAAGAGCCGCGCTGATCGGATCCCCGCTGGGCGTGAAGTGATGGCCGGCGTGCTCGCCGATGCGGCGGTTGAAGCGACGGCTGGGCAGCGTCAGTCGATACGGCAGACCGACGCTTTCGATGCTGCGATTCCAGCGCTCGACGGCTCGCGCGCAGTCGCGGATGTACGCGTCGCGGGTGTCTTCGTTGATCGCCAGACGCGCCGCCACCTCGCGCTTGACCAAGCGATCTTGATCGTCGGCGACTTCCAGCACACGCACTTCGTTCTTTTCGACGTGGTCGGGGAACTTAGCCTCGTTGGGGCGGCCCTTGAGACCCGCCGAAAAATACGCCGCGGCATTGGACGAGACCTCGCCGCCGAACAGATCCAAGCACGACGAGAACCACAGGTTCAGATAGCGCTGCACCACCGGCAGATCGATTCCACCATGCGGCATGGCTTCGCCGTTGGGATCCTGCCTGCTCAGCTCAGCCGAGCGGGCAACGATGCGGTTGATCCCGGTCTCACCGACGAACAGGTGGTGAGCTTCTTCGGTCAACATGAACTGCGCGCTGCGTGCCAGCGGATCAAAGCCGCTCTCGGCCAGCGACAGCAGCTGAAACTTGCCGTCGCGGTCGGTGAACATCGTGAACATAAAGAAGTCCAGCCAGTCTTCGACGGGATCGTTGAACGTCGCCAAGATGCGCGGCCGATCGCGATCTCCGGCGCGACGCTCAAGCAGCGCATCGCCTTCATCGCGGCCATCTTTTCCGAAATAGCGGTGCAGCAGATACACCATGGCCCACAGGTGGCGACCTTCTTCGACGTTGACTTGAAACAGGTTGCGCAGGTCGTAAAGCGACGGACAGATGGCGCCCAAGCGGCGCTGCTGTTCGACACTGGCTGGCTCGGTGTCGGCCTGGGTGACGATCAAGCGGCGCAGCGACGCGCGATGCTCGCCCGGTACGTCTTGCCACACGGTATCGCTGGCGACATCGCCAAAGCCGATCTTGCGCTCGGGCGATCCATCAGCCAGGAAGATGCCCCAGCGATACTCGGGCATGCGCACGTACCCAAAGTGTGCCCAGCCATCGCTGCCGACATCGATGGCGGTGCGCAGATAGATCTCTTTTTCCTGGTAGCCGACCGGGCCGACCTCTTTCCACCAGTCGACGTACTTGGGCTGCCAGGCTTCCAGCGCCCGCCGCAGCTTGGGATCGCGATCCAGATCAACGTTGTTGGGGATCTTCGCAGACAGATCGATCGCCATGTTCTTTGCCTTCCTACGCAACAAGGGAAGCCGGGTCGCAGCGACGGACCGCAGCCGATAGGGACGCGAGTCGATGAGCTAGGTCAGGTAGCCACGGCGCTGCTGATCGCGCTCGATAGATCGGAACAAGGCACCAAAGTTTCCTTCGCCAAAGGACAGGTGATTTCGCCGCTGGATCAGCTCGATGAAGATCGGCCCGATCAGGTTCTTGGTGAAGATCTGCAGCAGGTACCCGTGCTCATCGCCATCGACCAGCACATTGCGGCGCTGGATCTCGGCGTGGTCCTCGCGGACGTTGGGCACGCGCAAAAAGATCTCGCGGTAATAGTCGTCATCGATGTCCAAGAACTGAATCGGCGTGCCCTCAAGCTTGGCCAGTGACGACAAGATGTCGTCGGTCAGAAAGGCCAAGTGCTGGATGCCGGGGCCTTTGTACTCTTCGAGGTACTCGTTGATCTGGCTGCCTTTTTCGGTGCCTTCGTTGATCGGGATGCAGAACGATCCGTCGGGCGAGCGCAGCGCATACGAAGTCAGGCCGGTCTTTACGCCGCGGATGTCGAAGTACCGCACCTCTTTGAAACCGAACACATCGCGATAGAACGAGCCCCACTTCGATAGCTCGCCGCGCGGCACGTTGTTCGTCAGGTGATCCATCTGCGTAAAGCCTTTGTCCGGCACGCGATGGGGGTGTTCCAGCGGGACGAAGCCAAGCCCTTCCCAGGTGTCTCGCTCGTCGATGAAATAGATCAGCGAGTCGCCGATGCCGCGCACAGAAGGCACCTGGCTGCCACTCTTACGATACAGATCGCCGTCTCCGGGTTGGGCGCCGCGCTGCACCGCGATCCGCACCGCTTCGTCGGCATCGGCGGCCCGCCAGCCCATCGCCGAGATGCTCGGTCCGTGTGCGGCACTAAACGTTGCCGAAAAGCCCGCTGCACCGCGATCTAGAAGCAGAACGATCTGGCCCTGCTCATACAGATCCACGGGATGCGTGCGATGGTGACGCGTGCGCGAAAAGCCAAAGGCCAGAAACAGGCGATGCAGTGCGTCGGGATCGGGCGAGGCAAACACGGCAAAAGCGAAGCCGCGCAGCGCGCAGGGGTTCTCAGAAAGGTGACTCATTGGGTGGATTGCGTGGGTCGGGTTCATGTCGTTTGGGGGGCTCGCGGGATGCTGCGTGCTCATCGGGCCTCCTCGGGTTGCCAGCTTTTCCAGTAGTCGACGATCTCAAGACGGGCTGCCGGCGAGCAGACGTCAAGAGGTCGGCGCGTGTCGATCATCACCGCTACTTCTTCGGTGCGCTGCGCCGCAGGTGTGCGCAGCGTGGCCCGACGCTGTGGACCGTGGTGGATGCCTTGCGGGTGAAAGGTCAACATGCCGGGCTTGATGCCGTGACGGCTAAAGAACTCTCCCGCGTGATAGAAAAGCACCTCGTCGAAGTCGATGTTCGAGTGATAGAAGGGCACCTTCAGCGCCTGCGGATCGCCGTTTTCAAGAGGCCGCGGAGCAAACGTGCAGATCGCGACATGGGGCGCGACAAACGTCGTGTGCGCCGATGGTGGCAAGTGATAGCGATCCGACAGCACAGGGCGGATGTCGCGCACGTTTAGTTGCCAAACGCACAGCGTGCCCTTCCAGCCCACGACATCCAGCGGATCGTGCGGGTAATAGACCGAGGTCAGCTCTCCTTGCCGCTTGATGACGACGCGCCACTCATCGGGTCGACAGCCCGCCTGGCCCGGTAAAAGTGGCGTGCGCTCGTCGGGGGAAGGCACGCGTAGCACTGCCGGATCAAACAGCGCGTGCTGGCCCAGCATGCCGCGCTCGGGCAGCGCGAGCTCGCCCGTGGTCTCGATCACCAGCAGGCGCGTCTCGCGGGTCGGCGCCAAGCGATACTGCGTGCCGCGGGGAATCAGCAGATAGTCACCAGTCTCGTACGCAAGCGAGCCGAAGTCGGTGGCCAGCCGCCCTGCCCCGCTGTGAATGAACAGAAGCTCATCGCCATCGGCGTTGCGAAACAGATACGGCATCGCGGTCCGCAGCGTGGCGACCGAGATGCAGCAGTCGCCGTTTTGCAGCAGCGCCGCGCGACCGGACAGATAGTCGACATCCGTCGTTCCAGTTGTTCCAGAGTCGACATCGTTCAGGTCGTACAGCCGCGGCCGCAGCGGTCCTTCGATGCGGGTCCAGGCGACAGGAGGATGCTCGCGATACAAGTGGGCATAGCGACCAAAAAAGCCGTTGCGCGCGTACTCTTCCTCGACGGTGCCATCGGGCAGACCGACATGCGCCTGACTGGCCACGCGACCCCGGATATAGGGAATGCTCATGTCCCTAAGGATGGCGGACGCAGCCTGCTCAAAAAACAACAATGTTTGGCGTATCATTGTCGAAAATATGAACCATGTTTCCATCACCTTGGAACAAGCTCGGGCGCTCGATGCGCTAGAGCGCGCCGGAACCTTTGCCAGCGCGGCCGAGTCGCTGCGCCGCGGCCATAGCTCGGTGCTGTATCTCATCCGCACGCTGGAAGAGGGCCTGGGCTTTCCTCTGCTCGACCGCACGCAGTATCGAACGCAGCTCACCCCGCATGGCCGACGCGTGCTGGAAGGCTGCCGCGCCCTGCTCGCTGCCGAGTCGGATCTGACTGCCACCGTGCAAGAGCTGCGCGCCGGCTGGGAGCCGAAGGTGTCGGTGGTCTTCGATGGCATTGTTCCCGTCGAGCCACTGTTGCGGGCCGTCGGACGACTGGTTGCGGATCACGCCCCGACCCGCATCGACGTCCGCGCCGAATTCCTCGGCGGGGTCGAAGACGCGTTCGAGCGCACGCAGGCTGACTTGATGATCGCGGTGCTTCCGCCGCGCGGAGCCAGCCTGACATCGGTGGCACTGCCGCCGCTGCATGCGTCGCTGGTGGCCCATGCCAAGCACCCACTTTCGCGCGGTCGTCAGGACGAGCGCTCGCTGGATGCGCACCTGCTTTTGACGGTCCGCGGCTCGGATCCGCGGCTGCACTTGTCGACAGCGGGGATCGAAGCCCACTCGACAGTGCATCTGAACGACTTCGCATCGAAGCGCGAAGCGATCCTGGCGGGCATCGGCTATGGCTGGCTGCCCGATGGACTGATCGCGTCGGAGCTTTCGCGAAAGACCCTGCGTCGAATCAAGTGGACGCGGCCGTCGCGGCACATCTTCCACCCCAGGCTGTACCACCGCGGTCGACCCGGCCCCGCTGCTCGGCAGCTTATCGCGGCCCTCGCCAGCTCGCGCAGGGCGCTTTGACCAAGGCCCGAGGCCGGGTCGGCAAAACCGCAGCGTCGGCCGAGAGAGCCAGCGCCACGTCCAGACCCAGCGCACAGACAAGCTCTTATTGCAGCGAGCGATTCAGTATACTGCCCGCAGCTTTTCGGCCTTTGCGCCGCGGCGCAACTGCGCAGAATTGCAGCCACGCAGGAACGAGAGAACACAGACGTGAAGGTACATTTCATCGGTATTTGCGGAACCGGCATGGGTGCCGTGGCGGAGCTTCTCAAGGCCGCTGGCCATGACGTCCGAGGCTCGGATGAGCATGTGTATCCGCCCATGTCGACGCAGCTTCGCGCAGCCGGGATTCCGGTGTTCGCGGGCTTCGCCGCCGCCAACCTGGACTGGCAGCCCGAGCTTGTCGTCGTCGGAAACGTCTGTCGACGCGACCATGTCGAGGTGCTTTCGGCACAAGCGCGGGGCATGCGCCTAACATCCTTCCCCGGCGTGCTTGAGGAGCTGGTCCTGCCCGGTCGCCCGACGCTGGTCATCACCGGTACACATGGCAAGACGACGACCACTTCGCTGTCATCTTGGGTGCTGACGCAGGCAGGCAAGCAGCCGGGCTATATGGTTGGCGGCGTTCCCATCAACATGGGCCGTGGCGCCGCGCTGGGGGACTCGCAGGGCCCCTTTGTCATCGAGGGCGACGAGTACGACACCGCGTTCTTCGACAAGAAGAGCAAGTTCCTGCACTACCTGCCGCGCTTTGCGGTACTGACCTCGGTCGAGCTTGATCACGTCGACATCTTCAGCGGTCTCGACGCGATCAAGGCCAGCTTCCGTGAGTTCGTCGCGCTGCTGCCAAAAGACGGGGGGCTGTGGGTCAGCGCGCGTTCACCAACGGCACTTGAGGTCAGCGCTGGAGCGCAGTGCCGGGTCGAGCGCTATGGCCTGCGCCCCGGCTGCGCCCCTGATGTCGAGTGGCAGGCCGAGATCACAGCCACGCGCCCCGGCGGCCGCACTCTGTTCAACGTCTTCTACAGAGGGGCGCTCTTCGGCTCGTTCGACACGGGGTTGCCCGGTGGATACAACCTCGAAAACGTGCTCTCGGTGATCGCGGCGTGTCACGGCGGCTATGGCCTGTCGGCCGATGAGCTAGTTCGCGGCATCCGCTTGTTTGCCGGCGTCAAGCGTCGACAAGAGCTTCGCGGCGTGGCTCAGGGCGTGGCCATCGTCGACGACTTTGCCCACCACCCCACCGCCATTTCCGAGACGCTGCGCGGCCTGCGCGGTCGCCATGGCGGAGGACGCCTGCTGGCCGTCATGGAGCCGCGCTCGGCGACCAGTCGCACCGCCGTGTTCCAGCGCGAATTCGCCGATGCCCTGGCCCTGGCCGATGAGGTCGTCATCGGGGCAGTACACATGCCGGAAAAAGCCCCGGCCGGCAATCGCTTGGACATCGAGCAGCTAGCGGCCGACGTCCGTCGACACGGCGTTCCAGCCCGCGCCCTGCCCAAGGTCGAGCAGATCGTCGACTATCTGGGGGATCGTCTATCGGCGGGCGACACCGTGGCCATCATGTCCTCGGGCAGCTTCGACGGCCTGCACGAAAAGCTGCTAGCGCGCTTGGGCGATGGCGTCACGCAGGCGACTCTCGACGACGTCCCGGCGATCAAGGCGCTGCTGCAGCGCGTCAAGCTGCCGACCGCAGGCATCCCCGAAGACATCGCAGAGCTGTGGCTGATCCGAGACGAAGAAGCTGCGAAGGATGCGAGCAAAGAGCGAACCGCCGTCGGCTGTGTGGCGCTTGAGATCTATGGCGAAACTGGGCTGCTGCGCTCGCTGGCGGTGCATCCTGACCGACGGGGCGAAGGCCTGGGTTGGACGCTTGCCGAAATCATCCAGCTTCGGGCCCGGCAGCGCGGCCTGCGCCAGATCTGCCTGCTGACCGAACACGCGACGGACTTCTTTGCCGAAAAGTTTGGCTATCAGCCAATTGCACGCGACGAGCTTCCAGCCGACGTAACGCGCTCAAGCGAGTTCCAGCGCAACCTGACCGATCGCTCGGTGACGATGCGCCTGGCGCTGTAAGCCGGGTGCGAGATGCTATCCTCGCTCCTATGCTCAAGGTCCCTGCTGTTCTGCGTCGAGCAAAGGCCCCCGCCATCGTCTCAGCGGGCGCCACTCTGCTTGGGCTAGGGGTTCTGCTCTCTGGGGTCGGGACTACTTTCTCTGTCGATTCAGCGACGGCGGCTGAGCCGGCAAGCAGCCAGCCTGTGACGGGACGATCCACTCCAGATGCATCGCAGGGGACACCTGCCGACGCCGCAGCGGCCAGTCCTGCGCCAAGCCCAGCGACGTTTGAAGGCTCCCGCGATCTGGGTGGCGGATCGGGCCCCGTCGACGGAGGCGTCGCAGATGCGGGATCGCAGGCGCCCGATCTGGCCGATCCACGTGCCGATACCAGCATGTTCGATCAGCAAAACGAGCTGTTCTGGAACCAGCTTGGCCGTCGACACACCACCGGCCTCGTCAACATCATGGGGGCCTATGGCAAGGCGCAGAGCGGTGGCCCGGCGCTGACAGAGCCGCAGCAGCGCGAATTCGTCCGCACGGTCGGCGAGATGGTGCTCTCGCAGCCGCTGCGCCACGACGGCAGCGTCCATGGCGTCGCGCTTTCGGCCGATGGCTCGCGCGTCGTGACGGCCTGCTCGGATCGCACGGCCCGTATCTTCGACGCTCGCAGCACACATCCTCTCAGCGTGCTGCGCGGCCACGGAGACGAGGTGCTTTCGGTAGCCTTTTCCGTCGACGGCAGCCGCGTGGTGACGGCCAGCAGCGACAAGACAGCCCGCATCTGGGATTCCCGCAGCGGGCAGTCACTGACCATCTTGAGCGGCCATCAGCAAGAGGTCTTATCTGCCGCCTTTTCCCGCGATGGCAGCCGCGTCATCACCGCCAGCGCCGATAGCACAGCGCGCATCTGGGACGCCAAGACGGGTCGCGTGTTGTTCACGCTCAGCGGACACGAAGGACCGGTGCAGACCGCCGTCTTTTCCGCCGATGGCGGCCGGGCACTGACGGCCAGTGCCGACGATACAGCCCGGCTGTGGGATGCGCGCTCGGGCAAGGCCATGCTCTCGCTGACCGGTCATGCCGACGATGTGACGTCGGCGGTTTTTTCGCCAAACGGCCTGCGCGTCCTGACCGCCAGTCGAGACAAGCGGGCCAATATCTTCGAGCTGGCGTCGGGAAAGATCATTCAGACTTTTTACGACGGCGAAGACGGCATGCGCACGGCGGCCTATTCCGTCGACGGCTTGCGGGTCGTCACAGCCAGCAACGGCCGCACAGCCCGCGTCTGGGACGCCATTACGGGCCGGACCCTGTACGTGCTCAAGGGCCACACCCAAGACCTACGGGGAGCGCAGTTTTCCCCTGACGGCACGCGCGTGGTCACGGCCAGCGCCGACAGCACGGCTCGCCTGTGGGACATACGTAATGGCCGCCTGACTGGGGTCTTTCAGACGCGGGCCGATCTGCACAGCGTCGCCGTTTCGGGCGATGGCACACGCATGGTCACGACCGGCGCCGATCAGACCGGCCTTGTCTGGAACCTGGCTCTTGAGCGTGTGCAGGCTCTTCTGGCCGGACACACCGACGAAGTCTTGAGCACCGCCTTTGCCCCGAGCGGCTTGCGGGTCGCCACAGGCAGCGCCGACAAGACTGCCCGCATCTGGGATCCCAAGACGGGTCAGAACGTGCTGACGATCAACGGGCACCAGGGAGCCGTGTTTTCGGTGGCGTATTCGCCCGACGGATCGCGGCTCTTGACCGGCAGCGCCGACAAGACGGCCGGCGCCTGGGACGTCAAGACCGGTCAGAGCCTAGTCAGCTTTGTGGGACACACCGCCGAGGTCCGCTCGGCCAGCTATTCCCCCGACGGGACACGCGTGGTGACAGCAAGCTCGGACGCCACCGCTGCTATCTGGGATGCAGCCAGTGGGCAGCGCCTAACCGTCCTCTCGGGTCACTCGCAAGATGTCCTTTCGGTGGCGTACTCGCGTGATGGCTCGCGCATCGCCACCGCCAGCGCCGACGGCACTGTCATCCTGTGGGATGCCGCCCGCGGCAAGCCCGCCTTGACGCTGTCTGGCCATGGCACGGTCGTGCGCAGCCTCAGCTTCTCTCCCGATGGGGCGCATATCGCAACGGCCGGAGACGACCGCACGGTGCGCATCTTCGACGCCAAGACCGGATCGCCGCAGCTCACGTTCGACGACACACAAGGCGGGGTCCGCAGCGTCGCATACAGCCCCGATGGCAGCCGCCTGCTGTTTGCCGGCGGTGGCGGCACGGCCCGCAGCGTTCCGACCAAGCTGGATGCCTACTTTCGCTTTGGCTGCCGCGTCCTTGCGGGGCTCGATCTGACCAAGGAAGTCGAGCCACACTGCGATAGTCCGTCTGCGCCCTAGGAGCGCGCGATCCAGGGCTCAAGCGGCAGGGCCGCCCCGGCGGGACGGAAGATTTTGTGAGCTCGGGGCAAAGGAACTAGCGCCTGCTCTGTTCCGAGAGATAAAATACTCATCATCACGCAGATAGACTGAGAGGCCGTAGGAATGGACCGACTCGAAGAATCCAGAATGCAGGGGAACCAGGAGACGAGGCGCGCAGCCAGCCGCAAGCGTGCCAAGGGTGCTAGTGCTCTGCTCGCCTTTTCCGGCGTGACCGCGCTCGCGCTATCTGGCTGCCCCAGCAGCCCACCCAGCAACAACAGCGACATGGGCAGCGTCACTGACCAGGGCAGCATGGCTGACATGAACACCGTCCGCCCGCAGCAGCCCGGCTGCAGCAAGGACGAGTGGTGCTGGCTGTATCCACAACCCCAAGGCAACACGCTGTGGACGGTCTGGGGAAGCTCTGCAGACAACGCCTGGGCAGCCGGCGAGAGCGGCGCGCTGGTGCATTACACGGGCGGCACGTGGAAAGCAGAGCTGAGCCCCACCAAGAGCCCTCTTTATGCTCTCTGGGGTTCGGCCGCCAACGACATCTATGCCGTCGGCGATCGAGCGACCGTCCTGCACTATGACGGCACGGCCTGGTCGCCCATGACCATCAGCGGGTCGACGACGGGCATTGGGGCTCTCTACGCTGTCTGGGGCAGCAGCAAAGACGACGTCTGGATGGTCGGAGCCGGGGGCGTCATCCTGCGCAAGTCGGGCGGCACCCTGAGCCGCGTGCAGACGCCCAACGAGGCCGCGTATCAGGTCCTGCTCAAGGGCGTCTGGGGCACTGGCGGCACCGTGTTTGCCGTCGGCGCCGCTGGTTCGCTGCTGAAGTACGATGGCACAAGCTGGACGGCCTCGACGGTGCCTGGCGCCATGAGCGAGATCCTGACCAGCATCGTTGGGACGTCGGCGAATAACCTATTTGTCTCGTCGCTAAGCGGAGCCATCCGCCGCTTCGATGGCACCAACTGGATGCCGGTCAGCCCCTTTGGGAACTTCGGCATCTACGGCCTGTGGGCCGCTGGCTCGGACGTATTCGCAGTCGGTGATGTGCTGTACACCGATACGGCCACCCGCGACCTGACGAAGCGCCTGGGCATTGTGAAGAGATGGAACGGAAGCGCGTTCGCCGACGTGGCGGGCAGCCGGCCGGTCTCGCTGTATGCCGTCTGGGGAACCTCGGCCAGCGACCTCGTGATGGTGGGCGCCAGCGGCACCATCGTCCGCTACAACGGATCGGCGTTTTCGAGCTCCAGCCAAATCGACGAGCTGACCGGCATCTCGGCTCCGATTACCGGGATCTCGGGCAGCAGCGTCGACAACCTGGTGACCGTGGGCGACTGGGGAGCGACGATGAAGTGGGACGGCACGCAGTGGCGCGCCGTGACCAACAGCATCTATCTGCGCTTCCGCGGCCTATCTGGTCCGACGGACAACCTGTGGAGCGTCGCGCTGGATACGACGCCGGTCACAGGAGGCCCCCGCATCTTGCAGTGGGCGAGCGGCGCATGGTCCAGCAGCGGCATCAACCTGCCGCCCATGTACAACAACGAGCTGCAGGCTATCTGGGTGAGCGGCAATGAAGGTGTCGCCGTCGGTCGCCGGGACTCAATCCTGCGTCGCAGTGGCGCCAACTGGAGTCAGGTCATCGGCTTCACTCGAACCGACACCATCTTGCGCGGCGTCTGGGGTTCAGACATTCAGAACGTCTGGATCGTCGGCGGTGGCCAGGAAGGGCCCAGCGGCGAGATCATCGCTGGCTATCCCGGCAAGATCCTCTTTTACAACGGCGCCGCAATCGTCGAGAGCAAGGTCCTTGCTGAGTCCGATCAGGCGGCCCTGCGTGGGGTCTGGGGTGCCGGCCGAAACGATGTCTGGGCCGTCGGAGACAACGGCATCATTCTCAAGTACAACGGCACGACGTGGAACCCCGTTGACAGCACCACCAAGTTTGGCCTGCGCGGAGTCTGGGGCAGCGCTGCCAACGATGTCTACGCCGTGGGCCTAGGTGGCACCGTCCTGCACTATGACGGTCAAGTCTGGAAGCGCCAAGACAGCGGTACCAGCATCCCGCTGGTCGGCGTCTTTGCCGTTGGCAAGGATGTCTTTGCCTACGGCTACTCGGGTTCGATCCTGCGCAAGCTCACGCGATAGATCGCGCCGCAGTGCGGCCCAATACGCGGCCGCTTCGCCCCCCTTGGCCCCCGCCCTTCCCTCACCGCCCTCCCCTGCTCTTCCGTACCACCGATCGAGGCTTGCTTGACCGCGCAGAAACTGCCGTACGTCGCCAGTGGCTAAAGTGCTAGCCTGAGAGAGAAAGAATCGCTATAAACCGCAGCAAAATCGGTTTCACTCGAAGGCCTGTCGCCCGAGATGGTCACCACTGAATCGTCCCCTGGCGCAGGCGACAGCGCCGACACGTTGGAGGCAGAAGCATGTTGGGTCTAGGCCCGATGGAATTGGTTCTGATCTTGTTCATCGTCCTTATCGTCTTTGGCGCGGGCAAGCTGCCACAGATCGGCGATGCACTTGGGAAGAGCATCAAGAACTTTAAGCGCGCATCCGACGGTCGAGACGAGCTGGATGTCACGCCCAAGAAAGAACTCGACGGCGACAAACCCGTCGACAAAGCGTAGGCACCCTGATGGCACAAGCGTTGGGTGAGCCACGCGTCATCAAGCGGTACAGCAATCGCAAGCTCTACGACACGCGCGGTAGCCAGTACGTGACGCTAGAGCAGATCGCCGAGATGATCCGCCAGGGCGAAGAGGTGCGCGTCCTGGACAACAGCAGCAAAGAAGACCTGACCTCGGTCACGCTGGCGCAGATCATCTTTGAAGAAGAGAAGCGTCAGAAGAGCTTCATTCCGTTGGGGGCCATGCGACAGCTGATCCAGTCCGGCGGCGCGTCGCTGCAAGAGCTGGCCCAGCAAGCCCAGGCGCGGGTGCTCAGCGTCTTTCGCCCGCCGACCCGCGACGCCTCTCGGGACCGCGACGACGCGCTGGCGGCCTGGGATGCACACGAAGGAAGCGGATTTCCACGTATCCCCGACGAGCAGCCGGTGGTCACCGAGCCCAGCCTCGATATGGCCAGCGCAGGCGGGGACGACAGTCGACGTCCCGAGTCCGCGCATCGCGTCCGTGAGCTCTTCGACCGCTCGCAGCAGACGCTGGAGGAGTGGCAGCGACGCGTCGATGAGCGTGTGCGTCACATCGTCGACAGCCTGTCGCCGTTTGCCGCCTTAGAAAAAGAAGTCATACAGCTCAGTCAGCGCGTTTCTGCTTTGGAAAAGCAGCTACAAGCCCCGGCCGCCGCGCCATCGACCTCTGCCGTCACCGACGAAACGAACCGCTAATCCCCGCCACGCTTGGTCCTGACAATTGTGCCCATCCGGCACATATGAACCTATCGACGGACGCGCTGATCGAGCAGCGTATAGATGGCCGAAAAGCCGTCACGCCACGAGATCTTTTTGCCCTCTTCACTGGACCGCGGCTTGTATCCAATGGGTAGCTCGACGATCCGCAGTCCCCGCTTGAGGACCTGTGCCGTGATCTCGGGCTCGATCTCGAAGCGACTGGCGCGCAGCGAAAGCAGCGGCAACACATCGCGGTGAAAGACCTTGTAACAGGTCTCGATATCGCTCAGATGCGATCCATAAAGAACGTTGGTCAGCGTCGCCAACGCGCGGTTGGCCAGATAGAAAGAAAGCTGACCCTTTCGCCCTTCGACCAAGCCCTGCCCCAAGAAGCGCGACCCGTACACCACATCCGCTTCCCCTCGGATGATGGGCTCAAGCAGCTTGTAGATGTCCGAGGGCTCTAGCTCCAAGTCGGCGTCTTGGATGGTGATGATCTCGCCCTTGGCCAGCGAAAAGCCGATGCGCACCGACGAGCCCTTGCCGAGATTGACCGGGCTGTGATGCACCGTGATTCCTGGACGGCCTTCGTACTCGGAAAGCGCCTCGGAAGTCCCATCGCTAGAGCCGTCATTGACGATGATCAGCTCTTTGTCCAGTTCGAGCCGGCGCACCTTTTCGACGAGAGTGCGCACCGTCGCTGCTTCATTGAAGACCGGGATGACGATAGAGACTTTCAAGGGCCAAACCATACAACACAGCGAGGTCGCAGAGGAACAAGTGAGGCATCGCTACGCTTGGTCTGACCAGTGTCTCGACGAAACACACACCGCTGCGCAGTCCGGCCGGACCTAGTCTAAGTCCAGCACGAGGACGCGCGACCCAGGCGCCGCCGTCCCCTGCACGCCCTCTCGTTTATCGCTCTCACCGCCGGCAACACGTTCGTAAAGAGGGCGAGACAGAGGCAGGTGCAAGGTAAGGAACAGCTGACCCTCCCCCTCCGGCTGCACCGGATGCCACTGCCCCCGCCTACGGGCCCGCTTCTGGTTGGTCTTGCTCGCCATGACAACCCCTCCCTTGCTGGGTTCACCAACGCGACCGACATAGGCCGCGTGTACATCGCGAAGAAAATTGCTGCTCTACGTCACGATATCACTTCCGCTGCGCTCGTCGCTACCAGTTTCTCGGCTCGTCCTCGGAGCAGGGCAGGTCCCGTCCCCGCTCTCTGAGTGAACTCTTTTTTCACGGGCCATTGCGGGATCCATCGGACTCGGCAGCGCCTCTTTGGAACGGACGAATGGACGCGGCACGACCGCCTGCTGTTCGTCGTGCGCTCAGGAAGGCCGCACTGTACATAGGCCGTCTGACAATCCCCTCTTCCGCTGCCCGCCCCCGCAGGCCCCGTTTCCCCATCGAGCGGGCGCTGCCCGGCGATCGAGATTTAGCTGACGATCTCGGTGATGCGTACGCCGATCTCGCCTTCGACATCGACAAGCTCACCGCGAGCCAAGACCCGCCCGCCTGCGGTCAGGTCCACCGGACCAGCCAGTGGCCTTCCGACGGGCAGCACCGTGCCCGGCCGCAGCTCAAGGACCTCTTTGGCGCTCAGCGTGACGCGGCCGATCTCGCAGGTGATCTGCACGGGAAGCTCGCGCAGCAGGGCTTCGCTCACCGCGTCCCCTGTCTCAGAAACTGCAACTGGCTCGTCACTTTGCTGGTCGGCCATGGCCTGAGCTCGCAAGTAAAAGGACCCTATCACGGTCACGCCGGCCCCGTCGAGATGCCCAGGGAAGACGCCGCCGCCCAAGCGCAGCCATACCGGTCCGCCGGTCACCGGACGCGGCCCAAAGTGATCCAGCAGGACGACATCCCCAACCGACAGGTTCAAGACATCCTGGCTGCGCAAGAAGCCATAGCCTGCTTCCAGGATCAGCCGTGTCGACGTATCCGCCAAGCGATCGCGCCCTCGCCACAGCGCCTGCAGCAGGCTCGGCGCCCTCGCCGGGGGGGCTGCAACGCGCAGGCTCGACGAGGTCAAAATCCGCGCCCAGCCCGCAGCCGATCCCACGCGCACTCCTGCGTCCAGAACCAGCGGCGAGCGAAGCTGCGGATCGGCCAGCAGCAGCGCGCGTGCGTTTTCGTCGATCGACGCCACCTGCGCCCCAGCCCCGTGCAGCGCCGACTGCAGGAGCTCTGCCAAGCGCTGTGCATCGCCGATCCCACGCGTCTTGCATAGGGCACTATCGACCGCAAGAACGAACCGAGGCGCGCTGGCCGCCACCCGGCTGACCTCGACGAGCAGCGCGGACTTTAGCAGCGCCGGCACGCGCTCGATGCCGACGAGATAGGGCGCCTGCGCATCGACCTGCAAGGCGCCTCCCAGGGCTCGCTCTAGCGCGGCACGGCCTTCATTTGTCGAGACACGGGCGATCCCCAGCAGAGCCACGAGGTGTTCCCACAGCACCTGTGCTAGCTCGACCTGTACCCGCAAAAGGCGCGGCAGGGCATCCAGCGGATACGGCCGCACACGTGGCGCGCGAGGCACCGTCGTCGTCATGGGCTCGCCCAGCCTGGCACGGCAAACGGCAAGCGCCCCGGCTGCATCAGCCACAGCAAGCCCGCCGCCAGCGCACCGGCCGCCAGGTCATCGGCCATGACGCCAAAGCCACCCTTGACTCGACGGTCCAAGATGCGCACGGGGCCTGGCTTCCAGATGTCGAACAGACGAAACAAAAAGAAACCCAGGATCAGGTTGCCCAAAGTACGCGGCACCAACGACAGCGTCACCAAGATACCGGCCACTTCGTCGATGACGATGCGCTGGTTGTCGTGGCGTCCGGTGGCTTGGCAGTACTGCTCGGCGGCCCACGTCCCCAGCGCGGTGACCCCAGCGATTGCGATGGCCATGGCCAACCGTCCCTGCGTCATCAGCGCATAGGCCAAGGGCAGTGCAGCCAGCGATCCGACGGTACCGGGAGCGATGGGTGAGTGCCCGGTGAAGAAAAAGGTGGCGATGATCGCAGGCAGAAACGGCGGCGTGCGTGACTCGGGACTCATGCGTTCACGTCGGATGCAAGGCTCAGCCTGGAATCCAAAACGCGACCCCGCAAGCTGCGGATGATCTCGACTTGGCCGTCAGCGTGGTAGCTGCTTCGCACCAGTGGGCCCGACTCGACATGCGGGATGCCCAGCGCCAGTGCGTCTTGGCGCAGCTCGGCAAACTCGTCGGGATGCAGGTAGCGACTGATCGGCAGGTGCGAGCGTGAAGGCGCCAGATACTGCCCCAGCGTGACGATGTCGCAGCCAAGCCCAGCAAGCTCGCGTAAGACCTCGCGCACTTCGCTCAGCTCTTCGCCCAGGCCCAGCATCAGGCCGGTCTTGACGACGGCTGCGCGGCGCTTGGCATGAGCCAAGACGGCATAGCTTCGCGGATAACTGGCCTGCACGCGTACCTGACGTGACAAACGCGGCACCGTTTCAAGGTTGTGCGCAAAGACGTCGGGTCCGGCATCGACAACCGTATCAACATCCTGCGTGCGGCCTTTGAAGTCCCCCACCAACACTTCCAGTGTCATGTCGGGGCAGTGAGCGCGCACCTGTCGAATCGTCTCGGCCCAGTGTGCAGCGCCACCGTCGGGCAAGTCGTCGCGATCGACACAGGTGATGACGGTATGCCGCAGGCCCAAGCTGGCCAGCGTCTCGCCAACCCGACGCGGCTCGTCGGGATCAGGGGGCAGCGGGCGCCCCGTCGGGACATCGCAGAACTTGCACGACCGTGTGCAGATCTCGCCAAGGATCATGATGGTCAGGGCGCGTCGGCTCCAGCACTCGCCGATGTTCGGACAGCTGGCGGACTCGCAGACGGTATGCAGCTTCTGACCATGGACCAGCGAGCGCACCTCAAAGAACGTCTTTCCCGACGGTAAGCGTGACTTGATCCAGGCAGGGTGGCGGGCCTTCGGCGGGGTCGTTTCCGCAGGGGAAGCAAGAGCGTCGACCCTCGGGGCACCAGAGCCCACGACCGGCAAGTGGCGTCGCTCACCAGAAGAAAAACGCATGCTCCTTGTTTATCACAGCGCGTATCTCAGAGACACTCGGCGCGGGTGGCCAGCGCGCAAGAGCCAAGCTCTGAATTTGTCGAGGGAAAAAAGCCTCTTCCCGAGGCACGGAGGGCAGCATAGAGTCTGACTATGCGCTTGAAGCTCCCTGTTTCGTGCCTGTCTTTCGCCTTGGCTGCGTCGCTGTTGGCCGCTCCGACGGATGTGCGGGCCGACGACAAGGCTGCTGCCCCGGCCGCGCCCGTGATGCCCAAGATCCCCGCGCCGGCCGATGTCGGCAAGCCACCCGCCGACGCTGAAAAGGCTGCGTCGGGTCTGGTGACCAAAGTGCTGCAGAAAGGCAGCGGCAGCGAACACCCCAACGAGTCGCACCTCGTCGAGGTGAACTATGTCGGCTGGCAGCAGCGCGATGGCTTCATGTTCGACACTTCGCAAAAGCGCGGCACGACCGCCAAGTTCCCGCTCAAGCTCTTGATCAAGGGCTGGCGCGAAGGTCTCAAGCTGATGGTGGCGGGTGAAAAACGGCGCATGTGGATCCCCGCTGATATGGCGTACGGCAATGAGCCCCGCGGCCCCGGCAAAGCCTATGGCGATCTGTGCTTTGACGTCGAGCTTGTGGCGATTCACCCCGGCGAGCCCGAGGCACAAGAGCCCGCAAAGCCCGGCAAGAAAAAGAAGGCGCACTAGTCCACGCTCGCAATGTCCAGCCCACGCTTTCTTTCCGCGCTTCCTCGACCCTTGGTACTTGGCCACCGCGGATCTTCTGCCGCGTATCCCGAAAACACACTCTTGGCGTTTCGCCAGGCACTCGAAGAGGGTGCAGATGGCGTCGAGATGGATGTGATGATGTGTGCCTCGGGTGAACCGGTGGTGGTTCACGACGATGATCTCGGTCGAGTCACAGGCGGCAAAGAAGGCAGCGGTCTCGACGTACGCACGTCGAGTCTGAGCGAAATCCAGCGTCACGATGTCGGACGCGGCGAGCGGGTGCCGACGCTGGTTCAAGTGCTTGCAGCCTTGGGCGAGGATGCGCTTATCAACATCGAGCTCAAGTCGCGCGATGTAAAGACGGCGTCGGATTACATCGGACTTGTGCAGGACGATGGCCTGGCGCAGGCCGTTGCCGAGGTCTTGCGCCGTGGCCGCCGACCTGCCGGATCGACGCTGGTCTCATCCTTCGATCCCTTTCAGCTCGTGCGGTTTGCGCGGGTCGCTGCCGATCTGTTGCCGCAGCTTCCCCTGGCCTTCTTGTTTCACCGACAGCAGACCCGACCGCTGCGCGAGGCCTGGCCAGCCTCGCTGTTACCGCTGCGCGCCATGCACCCCGATGCGGCGCTGGTTGATGCGGTGTCGATGCGACGCTGGCGAGCGCGGCGCTACTTTGTGCATACCTGGACGGTCGATGAGCCAAGCGAGATCGCGGCTCTGACTGCTTTGGGCGTCGACGCCATCATCACCAACACTCCGGCTGTGGCCCGCACGCAGGTGGGTGCGATCGTACGGAGCCACCGAATAGCGCCCATCGCCCCTGGCCCCCTTTCACCTTGAGTCTTCGCACCAAACTCGTCGGTCTGCTTTCGGTGCTGTTGCTGCTGGTCCTGGTGACCAGCACGCTGGCCGGTCGCTACCTTATGAACGGACGCGTCACGACGCACATGCGCGCCGAGGCCGAAGCGACGGCCCGCGATCTGGCCGTCAGCTTGGAAGAGTATCTAAAGCGCGAGCGCTCAGACGACGAGGTCAAGGCCCGCTTGGAAGAGTGGCGCGGTCGACATCGCATCTTTGACCTGTCGCTGCTTATCGACAACGAGATCGGTGAGCCGCTGCAGATCGTCCTGCCGCAGAGCGGTGGCGTCGAGATCTCGCACCCCGAGCGCACCCGCTCAGGTGGCAAAGCCAAGCCCGAGCGGGCCGTGCAGTACGACGCACGCCGCGCGCTCTGGGACCATGGCGAGACCACGCGCCCACCGACATCACGCCTCAGCGAGCCGCAGTGGCGCCTCCCCTGGCGCAGTACATCGACTCGCTGGGGACAGGTTTTTCCGACGCAGCCGCAGGCCCAAAGGCGCAGTCGCGACATTCGCACCAGCCAAGATCCATCGGCGTGCGAGCGCTGCTTTACCGCTGTGGTCGATCTCGATCTGGCCGGCCTGCAGCGAGGCCGCCTGCGCGTCACAGTCCCCACCGATCGCTATGAGCAGGTATTGAGCGACCAGCTGCGCATCTCGGCCCTGACGGCTTTGGCCGCGCTGTCCGTGCTGCTTCTAACCACAGCCTGGATCGTCAACCGCGTCGTCGCCAAGCCCGTCTCTGATCTGGCTCTGGCCATGCGCGAGGTCGAGCAAGGCAACCTGCAGCGTCGCGTGGTGACGACTCGCAACGACGAAGTCGGGGGACTCGGCCGTGGCTTCAACGCCATGCTCGATCGCCTAGCCGAAGCCGATGAAGCCATCCGAGCCCTAAATAGCCGACTTGCCGACGACATCGCGGCGGCGACACGCGATCTGCAGCGCAAGAACGAAGCGCTGCAGCAGCTAAACCAGCTTCTGCTAAGCGTGCAGCGCGAGCTAGGAGACAAAGAACGCCTCGCGGCGCTGGGACAGCTGGCGGCGCAGCTTGCGCACGAGATCGGAACTCCGCTCGCGGCCGTCTCAGCCCACCTGCAGCTTGCAACCTATGGCCAGAACTTGCCCAAGGCGGTCAGCGAGCGCCTGCAGGTAGCAAGCAGCGAGCTCGATCGCGTCTCGCAGATTATTCGCGATTACTTGGATCACACGCGCGCAGCCAAGCCCACGCTTGAACCAGCCGAGCTTCGTCGCGTCATCGAAGAGGCGGTGCGCGTCACGACATCGGCCACGCGACGGGCTGGCGTGCGCATCGTCATCGATGTCGACCCCGAGCTGAACGAAGTGCGAACCGATCCTGGACTCTTGCGTCAGGTGCTGATCAACCTGCTCAACAACGCCCTTGATGCCACCCAAGCCGCGCGTGGTTCCGGGACGACGCCGTTGGGCCGCATCGTCGTCTCGGCTCGCGCTTCGGGCGAAAAAGGGCAGGTTGACTTGGCCGTCACCGACGAGGGTATCGGCATTGCCGGCGAAGACCTAGCACGTATCTTCGAGCCGTTTTACACGACCAAAGGCCGCGGGCGCGGTACTGGACTGGGCTTATCGATCTGCCGCGAGCTGGTCCGCTCTCTCGGCGGCAAGATTCGCGTCGACAGCACGCCGGGCAAAGGCTCAACCTTTGCCGTTACGCTGCCGCGCCTCGCTGCCTAGTCACCACGCATGCGAACGAAGGACACGGCATAGATGCTGCGCATCAGGCGTTATGGTCGGCGAAGTGGTTCCGGGTATACTCAGCCTGTATCTGAAAGCTCTGCACGAAGCCCCGCGTACAGACGCGTCGCCTCGACGGAGAACGTTGGTGAGGAGGAAGCAAAATGGGTCGAGCACTGTTGGGCCTGCTCAAAGGCCTGATTGTCGGAGGCGGCTTGGGCTATGGCCTGCTCAAGCTAGGAAATCCAGACAATGTGCTGGTGTACATCGTCTGCGGTCTCGTCGGAGCGGTGGTGGGCGTGCTGTGCGGCCGTCCGCCATGGCGAGCCGAGACCTTCTGGACCCCCATTATCAAGATGGTCTTCGGCTTTGGTGTCGGAGCCGGCCTCTATGCGCTCGGCCATCGCTATGTGCCGAACCTGTATGTCAGCGTGCAGGGCTTCGCCGATTCGGTGCCGCTGCGCTCGGGGGCGGTCCTAGCCACCGCCATCGGCGCCCTGTACGGACTGTTCGTGGAAGTCGATGACGGCGGCGGTGCTCCCTCGACGCCCAAGCGCAAGGCCCTGCCAAGCGCTGACCTCAGCGATTTAGATCCGTAATCTGCTTCTGCAGCTTGGCCACGTCCGCCGATCCCTCGAAGCCGGCGTTGATGTGGCGCACCACACCTGCCTTGTCGACGACGTACGTACTGGGCATCTTCGGCGGATCATAGGCCTCTGCCACTTTTCCCTCGGGATCGTGAACCACCGAAAACGAAAGACCAAAGCGCTTGACCAGGGCTTCGGCGTTCTTGCGCTCTTTGTCCAGGCTGACGCCCAAAAAGACGACGCCGGTCGTGGCCAGCCCGCGGTGCAGCTTTTCCAGCTCGGGTAGCTCGCGCATGCAGGGCTCGCACCACGAAGCAAAGAAGTCGATCACCACGACCTTGCCGGCGTAGCTGCTGAGCTTGACCGATGCGCCCTTGAGATCCGCGAGCGCGATCTCAGCCGCCGGCTTGCCGGTCGTCTGCTCGGCGTGCGAGCTGCGCTGCCGCCATGAAACGAGCGAAAGCGCAGAGAGCAGAGCCAAGGCCTGCCGGCGAGACAGCGAGCGGCTCACTTGGCCGCCTCGGCTTCGATGTAGCTGCGCAGGTTGTCGAGCGACAGAGGGCCCTCGACCTTGCGGCAGTTGACGAAGAACGTCGGGGTGCCGCCGAGATCCAGCTTTTCGCCGATAGCCCGCTCGCGAGCGACGCGCGAGCGCATGGCCTCGATATCCGCCTGGAAGCGCCGCACGTCAAGGCCCAGCTCTTGCGCGTACAAGATCAGATCGGCCTGCCGCACCGTGCCCTGGTTTTCAAACAGCTTGTCGTGGAACTGCCAGAACTTGCCCTGCTTTCCAGCAGCCAGCGCAGCAGCAGCAAAGGTCGGCGCATTGACGTGCATCTGCAGCGGGAAGTTCATAAATACCCACCTCACGTTCTTAAACTCTTTGAGCACCTGCTTGACGATCGGCTCGGCCATGCGGCAGTGCGGGCACTCAAAGTCGGAAAACTCAATCAGGCTGATCGGCGCCGCCGCGTCGCCCAGGGCTTGCGCACCGCTCGTGTCGATCTGCACACACTTGCTCGACACAAAGCGCTTGGTGTAGCGCTCTTCGACCTCGCTTTCGAGGAAGCCATCAGTAAACAGCTTGACCATCCAGCGCGCAGCGACGGGCGCAACCTTGCACGTTGGATCCGTCTTCAGCGAAGTCAGCAGCGAGTGCGGCTTGCCGCAAGGCGACTGAAACTTCTGCAGCAGACGACGCAGCCCATCTTTGGCAGAGGGCATGAGTTCGTCTGCATTGAGGCCGGGGAATTCAGCGTCGCCAGCAGGTTTGCTTGCCACCGGGGCCGCGGTCGCTGGCTTTGGGCCTGGCTTCGCTGCCGCAGGCGGAGTGGCAGAAGGTGCGACAGCGGGCTTGGCTGCAGGGGCAGCCACCGCCGGCTTTGCGGCGGGAGCGGGAGCCGGCGCGGCCGCCGTCGGCCTAGCAGCCGGAGTGGAAGCCGGCGCGGCCTGCGCCCAAGCCTGCGCCCCCCAAGACAGCAAGCCAACCACGGTCCACGTGGTGAGCACAGAACGGAACATCAAGCGCTTCGTGATTCGATTCATCAGAGGTTCCTGGCGTGGCGTTGAAAAATGATCCGCGGCGAGGTCGTTCCTGACGTCTGGGCCGATCCAGCGCGTCGCGCTCGCCTGGCAGATAGGACGAGCCACGCGGCGATTTTTATCACACTTCGCTCGGCTGCGTCGCAGAGCATGCCGCACGACCTAACGGTAATGGTGCTTGAGCATCTCGCGGAAGGGATTCGTGCAGTCGACCGCCGCGGCGTACAGGTCTTTCTTGTCGAGGGCAACCCGGTGCAAGTGTACGGCCACGCCATCGGCATGTGACTCGACGATCGCGTACTCGGCGTGCGACATGACGGTCGGTGCGTTGCCAGGGACGAAGTCCTTAAACGGCAAGCCCAGACTGCCGGGGTTGACCAACAGAATTCCATGGTGCTGCCGCATCATCTGGAAGTGCGTGTGTCCCCCGGCCATCACCGTCGCCTCGTGGCCAGCCAGCATGCGGTCCACCTGCTCGGCTGGCGTGGTAGCAACGAGCTCCTCCATGTGCGAGCGCGGCGAGCCGTGATAGAGGAACAGCTTGTTTCCCGGCCGGCCATCAAGCTCGATCTCAAGGCTGGGACGAAAGCTGCGCAGGAAATCGAGCTCGTCTTGGCTTAGCTGGTCACGACACCAGTCGACGGCTTGCACGATGATCGGCACCTCCGTGTACGTCGACAAGATGCTGGGGTTGAACAGAAACTCGTCGTGGTTGCCCAAGATGCACGCGCAGCCAAGCTCGCGCAGGCGCGCGATGATCTCTTTTGGGCGCGGTCCCAGCGTCGCGACATCGCCCAAGCAGATGATCTGATCGACACCGACACGCCGGATGTCGCGCAGCGCCGCATTCAGCGCCACTTCATTTGCGTGCAGATCCGAAATCAGAGCGATGCGCATTCGGTCAGCTCCTGCAAAATGGGGTTTCGGTACTGGGCGTGGCGCGCGATGACTCCTTCCAGACCCCGGCCGCCCGTCTCGGGGCGCTTCACGTCGGCAAAGATGCCGCGGGCAATGGCGGAAAACAGACCCTCGCTGGCCACCACGTCCAAGAGATCACAGGCGTCCTGCAGGACCTTCTGTGCTCGCGCCACAACGCGGCCATCGGGCCGAAACTGCAGCTCGCTCGATAGGCTGCGGCACGCCGAAAAGACATAGTCCGCGCCCGTGATCGCGGCGTAGCGATCTTGTAGGAACGGCGTGTGAATCGACTCGGTCATCATGCCCAGAAGCTCGATGCTTTGATCCGTTGCGACTCCGACCAAATCGAACAGTCCGTCGACACGATGCGACCAAAAGATGTCACCCGACTTGTGCTTGGTTGCCGGCATCCACTTGATGGGATGCCGCGGAAAGATCTGCCGCACAAGCTGCGCCTGCGCGATCTCAAGCAGGAAAGAATCGGGTAGCGACTTGTCGATTTCGAACGCGTGACCCAGGCCCATCTGTTCGGCGCGCAGACCGGCACGATAGGCAAACGCCTCGTTGATGAACTGCGAAGCCAGCACGGTGTGCGCCGACTCGACCGCATCTGCCGTCGTCAAGTAGTTGTCTTCGCCTGTGTTGATCACGATGCCGGCGCGGCCGATGATCCGTCGCGAAAAGTGCTGATCGCACAGCGTGCGGCGCGGGTTGATGTCGCGGAACAGGATGCCGTACATCGCATCGTTGAGCAGCATATCCAGCCGCTCGATGGCGGCCAGATACGCAATCTCGGGCATGCAAAGTCCCGAGGAATAGTTCACTTGCTGCAGGTAGCGGCCGAGTCGCTCTTGCTCGTCATCGAGTGCGGCGCGCACGATGCGGAAGTTTTCCTGCGTTGCCCAGGTGCCGCCGTAGCCCTCGGTAGTTGCGCCGTACGGCACATAGTCAATCAACGACTGCGCAGTCGAGCGAATCACCGCGATGATATCCGCCCCCACCTGTGCCGCGGCGCGAGCTTGATCGGCGTCGTCATAGATATTGCCAGTGGCGACGATGACGTACTTGAGCGGTGGTCCGTCGAAGGCGCGCACGATATTGCAGTCCGCAGCGGGCGCCGAGTGGGTCGATCCCAGCCCCAAGCGACGCCACGTCGAGAGCCGCTGCGCCCGTGCCGCATCAATGGCGGCCAGCGCCTTTCGCGTCGGTTCGCGCAGCGCGGCATCGGCCGCCTCGAACTGAGCTGCGAAGCTCGCCGCGTCGGACGCAAGCAAGCCGGGCGGATCGCCATAGGCCATCTCTTCGGCCGCCTCTTGCGGTGTTGTTCCCGGTCGTCGGCTCAGCGTCCAGCCCAGAAAGAATGCGATTCCATATTCCAGCGTGCCCGCCTGGCGATAGCGATCGACGCAGCGGTTGACCAAGGGCACGCCTTGATCGTCGACGCCATCGATGCCATAGCAGCGCAGCACCGTGCGCTCGATCGAGACAGTCGTGTGGGCATCAATGAAGCGATGCACACTGCCGGCGACCGCTGCCGCAAGCTCGCGACAGCGCTGGACGATCCGATCGTCGATAGGCAGAGGCTGCATGATCGCAGGGTATTGTGCGACCGCATCTAGGTCAACGTTCGGCTCGTAGGGCGGTAGCAGCCGCGGCTGCCAGGCCTGCGAGCGTCGGGCGTGGCGAACCCCTGTGATAGGCTGCCTGGCATGCTTTCTTGCCCGCCTGTGTGCTTGCTGCGGATCTGTCTGCTGCTTGGCCTTTCGCTTGCTGCTCCCCGTCATGCCCTCGCAGCCGTTCCCGCGGCCTCAGACAAGCCCGCCGAGCCCCGTCGCGAGCGCTCGGCCAAGGACTACGATCCGAACACTCCGCTGGTGTCACACCAGGGTCAGACGCTGCGCTTCTACGACGACGTGATCAAAGGCCGCATCGTGCTGATCAACACGATGTTCACCTCGTGCGCGGGCATCTGTCCGCCGATTACCAACAACCTGCTCGCCGTGCAAAAGGCCCTCTCGCCCTATCTGGGGAAGCAGGTCGTCATGGTGTCCATCACAGTCGATCCACAGACCGACACACCCGCAGTGCTCAAGGCCTATGTCGAGCGCTATGCCATCGGTCCAGGCTGGCTATTTCTGACCGGGAAGCCCGCACATGTCGACGCTGTGCTGGCCAAGCTGGGTGACACCGATCCAGAAAAAACTCGCCACAGCGGCATGCTGCTGATCGGCGACGAATCTGGGAAAAGCTGGCGCAAAGTTCCTGCCATGTCCGCCCCCAAGGACATCGCTTCCGCCATCGAAAAGCTGCTTGCCCGCAAAGCCTCGTCGCTTCCGCCGACGGCCGAGACGCGCTGATCGCACGCGTCAGCCGCTGCCGCATTCCGCCACCCCTCGCAGAGCGCATGCCAAGCCGGTTGTGCCGGGCCCCGTGTGCATGGGATGATAACCAAAGCCATTTCAGGACTTGGCTGTCTGCCCATGAACCATCCACGCGCATCCATCCTGTCTTCCCACCGACGCAAAACCTGGACCCTGGGACTGGCCTTGGCGGCTGGCTTGTATTCGTCCCCAGCCCTGGCGCAGAACCGCGGCTTTCAGCTCAATCGCTACGAGCCGACGGCGGCGGGCGAGTGGTCATTCTGGGTCGACCATCCGTGGTTTTCTCGTCGCTCGGTATTCACCGCTGGTCTGACGCTGGACTACGGGCACAACTCGCTGGTCTATGACACGGTGCGCGCGGACGGCAGCGTAGCAAGCTCGCAGTCGCTGATTACGCACTCGTTGGTGGGTCACTTCGACGTCGCGTTTGCCATTCGCAATCGCCTGCTCATCACGGCATCGCTGCCCGTGGCCTTCTTGGAAAACGGCGAGACCGTAAGCGGCGCCGGCATTCAAGCGGCCAGCGGCGCGTACGTTTCCGACCCTCGCCTGGGCGCCACGGTCCGCCTGTATGGCCAGCCCTATGGCAGTGGCTTTTCCGCCAGCTTTGGCACCCAGGTCTGGCTGCCGCTGCGCTCGCTCACCGACAGCTTGCCGGAACAGGCCAGCGACCAGCAGGTGCGTGGATCTCTGAAGCTCATCTTGGGCGGATACAAGTCGCACATCTTGTGGTCAGCGAACCTCGGCGTGCTCTTGCGCGCGACGTCGCAGCTTGGCGATGTCATGAGCCCCTACGGCCGCACCGTCGGACATGAGCTACACGGTGGCGTGGCCGTGGCCTATGCCGATCTGCACCGTCGCTTTTCAATCGGCCCCGAGGCGATCTTTGCAGCCTCGCTTAGCGAGCGCGCCTTTCAGTCGACGACCAGCAGCCTGGAAGTGCTGATGGGAGCGCACTACAATATTGCCGGCGTTGTGCAGGTCAGTGCAGCCGGTGGAGCCGGCGTCTGGCGGCAAGCCGGTACCCCCGATGCGCGGGCGCTGTTCCGTCTGTCCTATGCCCCGATGGGCAAAAAGAAACCTCGCCCACATGCCCAAGGTGAGGACCCGGCTCATCGCAAGGTGCTCGACAGCGACCGCGACGGTATCCCCGATGCCACCGATCGCTGCCCCAGCGAGCCACAAGGTCTGCGTCCCGACCCGCAGCAGCCGGGCTGCCCGTTGCGCGATCGCGATGGCGATGGCGTGCTTGATGCCGAAGACCTGTGCCCGGACCAAGTGGCCGGCGAAAGCCCTGACCCGACGCGCCGAGGCTGCCCTGCCCCAGCAACACCGCCCGCGGATCGCGATGGCGATGGCGTCGCCGATGCCGAAGACGCCTGCCCCGAGCAAAAATCCGGAGCCACCCCCGATCCCGCGCGCAAGGGCTGCCCGGCACCGGTCGTCACCGATCGCGATGGCGATGGCATCCCCGACACCGACGATCAGTGCCCGGATCAAAAGCCAGGCAGCACACCCGACCCGGCGCGCAAGGGCTGCCCCATTCCCGACCGCGATGGCGATGGCATCCCCGACGCCGACGATCAGTGCCCAGAAAACGCGCAGGGTCAGGTGGCCGATCCCAGCCGCAAGGGCTGCCCTGCCAACGACAAAGACGGCGACGGCATCTACGATCACGAAGATCAGTGCCCATATCGCGCGAGCGGTGGCCTGCCCGATCCCGGTCGCAAGGGCTGCCCGCTCGATGACCAGGATCACGACTTCGTGCCCGATCGCGAGGATGCCTGCCCCGACAAGGCCGGCGCCCCTGATCGCAACCCCAAGCGCAACGGCTGCCCGAACCCGTTTGTCATCTTTGAAAACAACCGCGTCGTGCTCAAGCAGGCGATCGCGTTTAAGAACAACAGCGACGAGATCCTGCCTCAGAGCAGCCTGATCCTGACCGCGACGGCCAACGTGCTGCGCGATGCGCCGATGATCAAAAAGATCCGCATCGAAGCCCACACCGACAACATCGGCGGTGCCGATGCCAACATGACGCTCAGCCAGCAGCGCGCCGACGCGATCATGCGCCGGCTTACCGATCAAGGCATCGACTCCTCGCGCATCGAGGCCCAGGGCTTCGGCGACACGCGGCCGCTCGGCGACAACAACACCCCGCAAGGCCGCGCCAAGAACCGCCGCATCGACTTCATCATTGTCGACCCGACGAACTAACCGTCGCCCAGCCGCCCGCTCTTTCGCCCC
>CAZKOY010000028.1:0-9040 GCA_964554495.1 uncultured Myxococcales bacterium | reverse complement strand
CCCAGCCGCCCGCTCTTTCGCCCCTGCAGCCCCCCTGGCTCGACCCTATTCCCGCTCGCTCCGCTTGAGGTAAACGTGAATCACGCCCTCCTCCGCTGGAACCCCCAAGCGCAGCGGAAAGCCATAGTGGCCCGTGCCGCGATGTACATACAGCCGGTCGCGCCCGCGCGCCCACAGGCCATGGTCAGGCATGTCGACGAGCCGCGGCACCGTCCACAGTCCACCAACGCTAAGCAGCCCCAGCTGGCCGCCGTGCGTGTGCCCTGAAAACACCAGATCAGCAGCCCCGACCGGCAGGTGGCGAAACGCCCCCGGATCGTGAAGCAGCGCGATGCGCAAAAGGCCTGGCGTTCGGGGAAAGCGCGCCGAGACACGCTGCAGATGAGCCGCGCGGTCCGAAAAGACAAAGTCAAAGCCGAGGATCTCGACATCGCCCCAGCCGGTGCGGGCCTGCGTGGCTTCGTCCAAGAGCAGGCGAATGCCGTTTTGCGCAAGCGCTTGCTGAACGATGTGCGGAGCCTCGTGATCGTGGTTGCCAAAGCACGCGAACGAGCGACCCGGCAGCGCTCGCAGCGGCGATAGCGCTCGCAGCAGGTGGCCGACATCGCCCTGTGATTCCATCGTCAGAAAGTCACCCGTCAAAAGGATCAGATCGGGATCCATCGCCACCGCGCGCTGACAGATCGCGGCCAGCCTCTGTTCCGACATAAAGGGCCCCAGGTGCGGGTCGCTGATCTGCACGATGCGCAGCGCTCGACGCACAAGCGGCTGAGTCAGCGGCTGATGCAAGGCATGCCGCCGGATACCGTCGACAAACGAGTCATCGATAGCGATGTGAACTTCCGATCGGCGATGGGTCAGCGACTGTAGCAGCCCGACCAGCGACAGCGCGTACGGCAGCCACGGCAGCCACGGCTGAAAGCCCAGCCGCGCCGCAATCCCCCAGGGCAAGGCCAGCACCGTTCCGGCCATAAACGTCGACGCCGGGATGCTGATCAGGGCGCGATAGATCAAGGGCCGCATCTGCGGTCGCGACAGCAGACACAGGTGCAAGTACACCGTCGCGTGCAAGCCTAGAAACAGCGGCCAAGCCCGCGTGTCGGCGGCAAGCGGGGCAAAGGCCAGCGCCGACAGCGTGTAAAGACCGACCACCACCGCCGCAAACATGGCAAACAAGCGCCCGCGGAACAGCCGCGCGCACGCAATCACCACCAGCCACAAAAGCAGTGACGCCGCGCTAAACCACGTCATCGCTCTACACTCCGCGTACCGCTCTTTTCCACTGCGTGCCGTCGCGCCATGCGCGTCAGCATCCCACGCCGAACCGGGCCGCGAAAAGAGCCCATCCCAGACCGGGCCCCGGACGATGCCAAGTTCCTATCGACAAACCGCGGGATTCTCTGTTGACCGCTATTTCTGCCTGCGGTATGCAGCAGGCTATTTTTCACATCGCCATAATTGGAGCATATCCCGCATGCCAGAACGCCCCAAATCCATCGCGATCATCAACGATACCCGCATATCCAGACCGTTGCATAACGCATTGACTGATTGGAAATCAAGCAGCCAGGATCCGGCATTTCACACCGCGCCACCTTCGGCCACAGGCCCGCTCTCTATGGCGTCCGAATCAGCGGGGTTTTCCGTCGAAAATTTGGACATTTTTACCACGGACAACATGCCCCAGGGCACCGCGCAGCACCCCGGTACAAAGCCCCTGGCCGACCCTGCCTATGCCCATGTGATTCCTTCTCTATTCCAGTATTTTATTTTTCAATATAATTTAGTTGCAGATCTTTATAAAACACTCTCTCCAGATATAATTCGTGCGCTTCTGGCTTCATCTGGTCTGTCGGCTAATCTGCAATACCTATTTTCTCAGCTGGTTCTGCCCGAGGGGCCGGCGCTGCTTCCCGCCGCCCGCAAGCAGCTTGTGGCCCTCGCCGACCAAGCGAGCGGCCGACCCACGCCACAGCCGACGGAAAAGGTCGACATCATCGTCCCCGTCTATGGCGGCGCCGAAGAGACGCGACGCTGTCTGTCGAGCCTTTTGGCCAGCCGCGTGCAGCACCCGCACGAGATCCTCGTCATCAACGACGCCAGCCCCGACCCCGAGCAGGTGGCGTGGCTGCGCAGCCTGGCCGACCGCGGCGCCATCACCCTGCTTTGCAACCCCACGAACCTGGGCTTTGTTGCGACGGTAAACCGCGGGATGGCGCTGCACCCCGATCGCGACGTCGTGCTGCTCAACAGCGACACCGAAGTGGCCAGCGACTGGCTCGATCGCTTGATTCGTGCCGCCTATGCATCGTGCAACATCGGTACGGTCACGCCGTTTTCTAACAACGCCACGCTGTGCAGCTATCCCCGCGCCTTTTTCGATAACGCGCTGCCAGCCGGAGCATCGACAGCGAAGCTCGATGCTCTGTGTGCCAAGACCGTGCCCGGCGCCCATGTCGATCTGCCGACCGCGGTCGGCTTCTGCATGTACATCCGTCGCGCCTGCCTGGCCGAAACCGGTCTGTTTTCCGTCGAGCACTTCGGCAAAGGCTACGGCGAAGAGAACGACTTCTGCATGCGTGCAACGCGGCGCGGCTGGCGACACATCCTTTGCGCCGACACCTTCGTCTTTCACAGCGGTGGCGCCAGCTTTTCCGACAGCAGCAACCCACGCAAACAAGCGGCGCAGGCGACGCTTGAGCGGCTGCATCCCGACTATGCCGCCCGCGTCCACCGCCACATCGAGCGCGACCCCGCCCGCCCACTGCGCGCCGCCGTCGAGAGCCGCCGCCTGCAAGTCGATCCGCGGCCGACCATCCTGGCCATCACACACGGCTTGGGTGGCGGCACCGACAAGCACGTCGACGAGCTTGCCGAGCGCTTTGGCCCGCAGGCCAACTTCTTGATCTTGGCGCCCCGCTCCGACGAACACATCGCGGTGCGCTGGGCCGCCCGCGATGCCGAGCTGCGGCTGTATTTCCGCGCCGAAGCGGATCACTCCGCGCTGCTTACTTGGCTGCGCAGCCTCGGGATTGCCCGCGTTCACTTGCACCACACCAAGAGCCTGCCCGCTTCCCTGTGGCGTCTGCCGCACGATCTTGGGGTCCCTTTTGACTTCACGGCGCACGACTTTTTCAGCCTGTGCCCGCAGATCTCGCTCACCACGAAAACGGGCCAGTACTGCGGCGAGCCCGACGAGGCCGGCTGCAACCGCTGCCTGGCCACCACGCCCACGCCGCACCCCGGTCGGCTCGACATCGCCACCTGGCGCCGCGAATACCAAGCTCTGCTGTCGCAAGCCGAGCGCATCTTCTGCCCCAGCCACGACTGCGCCCATCGCATCCTTCGCCTGTTTGCCGGTGTATCCGCACCGCCTGTGGTCATCGCGCCGCACCCCGACCTCGACGGTGTGACGCTGCCGAGTCCGGCTCCACCGGCCCTGGTGAACCGGCCGCTGCGCGTCGCTGTGTTGGGCCAGCTAACGCGCATCAAAGGGGCCGATGTCCTCGACGCTGTGGCTCAAAGAGCGCACGCGCTCGACGCGCCTCTCGAATTCCACCTGATCGGCGAGCCGTATCGCTTGCTCAAGCAGGCCCCCAAGAGCCGCTTGCGGGTCCACGGTCGCTATGCCGATGCGGATCTGCCGCGGCTTCTGCAGCAGCTTGCGCCCGACCTCATCTGGTTTCCGGCGCAGGCCCCCGAGACATATAGCTACACCCTGTCGGCCTGCCTCAAGGCTGGGCTGCCCGTCGTGGCCCCGAACCTCGGCGCGTTTCCCGAGCGCTTGGCCGGACGCGCCTGGAGCTTCATCGAGCGCTGGGATCGCTCGCCGCAGGACTGGTGCGACTTCTTTGTCGCGCTGCGTCGCCAACACTTTGCCCCCAACGCGCCCCCGCCGCCGCCGACCGTCGTCCCGCAGCCGACCGTGTCGGCCTTCGCGTACGCGCGCGACTATCTGGCCCCCATCGCCGCCAAGCGAACGCCACCTAGCCCGCTGCCCGCCGTCGAGCCCGCCTTCTTTTTTCGTCACGCGCTGCCCCCGCGCTTGCCGCTTGGCCCACAGCGTCTGAAGCAGGAAGCCGTGCGCCAGGTCAACAACCTGAAGTCGATCCGCCTGTTCCGACAGCTGATCGAGACCATTCCGCAGTCGCTGCGCACGCGCGCCTATCGCTTCCTGGCCGGCTCGCGCGCCTGATCGCGGCCCGGATCGCGCCGGGCCCACGCACCCCCAGGGCATTCACGCAGCGTCGACGGGAAGGCACAAGCATGCTGCCAAGAGCCGCCCGCGTCTGCCTTTTTCCGTCGCTGTTCTGCACCACCTGCGCCAGCCAATCGGCCCGTCAGCGACAGAAAAACGATGCCTTGACACCCCTCTAGCTGCGTGGCAAGGATCCGGGCTCTCTGGACCAGGACCGCGCATGCTCGACACACTTCCCCATCAGCTCGCTAGGCAACACAGCGTGCCGTTGCCCAGCCTGTGGGTGCATCGGACGCCGCGGAGCACGTTTTACGCTCGCCTCGACGCCGACTCGCCGACCGACTACTCGCATCGCGAGACGCTGATCGAGACGCTGCGCCGCGGCCTACGCTCGGCGCTAAGCGGAGCCGCCGACGGACAAGGGGCCGGCTGGTTCCATGTCCTCGCGGTGTTGGTGCGCACCGACTTCCGCGCTCGCTATCGCGGGCAGGCGCTGGGCATCGTCTGGTCCGTGCTGTATCCGCTGGTCATGATGTCGATTATGAGTTTTATTTTTACGCATGTATTTCAATCCACGGATCGCAACTTTCCCATCTTTTTGTTGATAGGCCTGATCTGTTGGCAATGGATCACCAACAGCACAACGGCTGCGACCAGCGTGATCGTCTCGCATGCCGACATCATCAAGCGAACAATCTTTCCTCGGCACCTGCTGCCGATGGCTATTGTCTTTAGTTACGGCATAAATTTCTGCATTGAAGCTATGACTTTGTTGTTATTTATCCCTATTTTCCCCCATGCCTTTACGCTGTCTCCGGCGCTTCTGCTGGTGCCGGTGTTCTTGTTCGTGTTGGCGCTTTTGCTGACGGGAATTGCCCTGATCACGTCGGGCTTGAACGTGATCTATCGCGATGTCGCCTATCTCGTAAATACCGGGCTTTTGATTTTATATTGGTTGACTCCTGTGCTGTACAACGACGATCGCATCCCGTATCCGTATCGGCTGGTGATCCAGGCCAACCCGTTTTCCGGGCTGATCGTGGCGCTGCGCCGCGCCATCATGGAAGGCCACGTGCCCAGCCACCTGGGCTGGGCCGGCATCCTGCTGCCGACCTTGGTGATCTTCGTCGTGGGCTGGCTGGTCTTCAGAAGCTACGAGCGCATGGTGCTCGACTATGTCTGAAGCGGCCGACGCCAGCGCCACACCGGGCGAGCCGACGTCCGACTTGGCCGAGCACATCGCAGACCCGGCCACAGCCAGCGCCGCGCTGGACAGCCTGGCCCAGGGCTCGTCGGGTACACCCGCGCCGCGCCCCGATCGCGAGCTAATCGTGCGCTTCCGCGGCGTCGGCAAAGCCTTTCGCCTGTACGACCAGAAGCCGTTTCTTTTGCGCAACCTTCTGCGCCGCATCGTCGGAGGCCGCAGCAAGCCCAAGGAATTCTGGCCGCTGCGCGACATCACCTTTGACATCGCCCGTCGCGAAACAGTGGGCGTCATCGGCCAAAACGGCTCTGGCAAGAGCACGCTCTTGCGCTTGATGGCCGGAGCCGCGTACCCGACGACGGGTCACATCGCGGTGCGCGGCCGCGTAGCACCGCTGCTGGCGCTGGGCGCAGGCTTCCAGCCCGACATGAGCGGTCGCGAGTGCGTGCAGGTCAACGGCACGGCTCTCGGCCTGTCCCCAGAAGAGATCGAAAGCCGCATGGACGCCATCGTCAGCTTCGCTGAGCTAGCCGGCTTCATCGATGCGCCAGTGCGCTACTACTCGTCGGGAATGTTGGCGCGCCTGGGCTTTGCAGTGGCCGTCCACACCTCGCCCGACCTGCTTCTGATCGACGAAGTGCTGGCCGTCGGCGACCACTCCTTCCAGCAGAAGTGCATCGCCCGCATCCATGAGATCCAGCAAGCCGGGACGACCATCCTGTTCGTCTCGCACGACGCCCACGCGGTGCAGACGCTGTGCAACCGCGTGCTGTGGCTGCGCGACGGCAGGCTGCATCGCGACGGTCCCCCAGGGCCGATCATCCAAGAGTACTTGCAAGCAACGCACTAGATTCACGTCCCCGGCATCCGTGGCCCCACCCCCATCCATCGCAAGACACCCGGTCAAGCCCCGGCGCGACCCGACCTAGCAATCGGTCACAGATTGCTCGATTGAATAGAGGCTGCCCATGAAGATAGCTTTTGTCATCCCGTGCAACGCGATTGCTGGAGGGCTGTTTGTCGTATACCGACACGCTCACTATTTGCAGAGCGCAGGCCATGACGTGCGCATTGTCTTTGCCGATGGCTCCCAGGGGCGCCAGGTCACGTGGTACCCAAATTTTTCGGTGCCCATATCGATATTGGCAGAAGAAGCCGCGCAGCCAACCTTGTACGATGCGGTCGTCGCGACATGGTGGGAAACTTATTACGATATGTTCCACCTGAACGCGCGAACATATCTATATTTCTGCCAGAGCGATGAGCGGCGCTTCTATGACCCCGGCCTCGACTCGCCGGCTCTGTTGGTCGAGCGCACCTATTGCGATCCACGCGTGCGCGTCATCACGGAAGCCAAATGGATTCAGCGCATGTTTCAAAACGAGTTCGGCGTCGAGGCAGCCTATGCCCCAAATGGCGTCGACCTGACTCGCTTTCACCCCGACGTGCAGCCGCTGTCGCCGCGGGGACCACGCGTGCGCGTGCTGGTCGAAGGTCCGGGCTGCGTGCCCTTTAAGCGCATCGACCTGGCCTTTCGCGTCACGGCCCGCGTGCCAGATATCGAAGTTTGGTACGTATCGGGCGATGGCGTCGTCGAGTCGCACTGGAAGGCCGAGCGCGTATTTAAGAAAGTTAAATTCGAGGATATGCCGCCGATTTATGCCTCTTGCGATATCCTCATAAAACTGTCTACGGTCGAGGGCGTGTTCGGGCCGCCGCTTGAGATGTTCGCCTGTGGTGGCACGGCCGTGGTCTCGGATGTCACGGGCTATGACGAGTACATCGTCGACGAGCACAACGCCCTGGTCGTGCCGATGGACGATGAAGAGGCCGCCGTCGACGCGCTGACTCGCTTGGTAAGCGATGCCGGCCTACGCAAGCGCTTGTCCGAGGCGGCGCTTGCCACCGCACGAGACTGGGACTGGAACCGACAGACGCCGATCTTTGAACGCGCGCTGGCCGAGTTCTGCAACCGCCCGCTGTCGATGCCGCGCGCCGCGCGACTCGACTACCTGCTTTTGAACCGCCTGCGCCGCCTGGAATCGACGGTGGCGCAGCAGGATCCCGTGCGCACGGCCCTGGTTCGCTCGCGCCCGTACCGCGCGTGGAATGTGGCCAAGCACGAAGCACACAAGCTGTGGCACGGCACGCGCTCGCAGCTTGGTGAAGCGCGCCGCTATCTTTCGCACGTGCGCAAGCGCCTGCAGCCCGATCCGCCAAACTGCAAAAAGGGCATGGTCAGCGTCATCATCCCCATCTACGACCGCACCGACATCCTGCGCGCGTCGGTAAAGAGCATCCTGGCGCAGACCTATCCCAGCTTTGAAGTGCTGCTGATCACCGATGGCTCGCCGCGCGAGACGCTCGACGTCGTCGAGGAGTTCCGCGGCGATCCGCGCGTGCGCATCTTTCACTTCGCCGACAACTCGGGCAATGCGGTGCGCGGGCGCAACAAGGGCATCAAGGAAGCGCAGGGTGAATTTGTCGCGTTTCACGACAGCGATGACGTGGCGGCGCCCAACCGCCTGCAGCTTTCGGTCGACTATCTGTCGCGCTTCGATGTCGATGCCGTGCATGGCAGTTGGCGTGCGCTTCTCGATGGCACCCGCGCCATCAAAGGCGTGCGCGATGGCCAGATCGTGCGCGCCCAAGACTTCACGATCGATCAGCTTTTGCGCGCGAACTATGTCTGCCAAAGCACGGTGACCGTGCGGCGAGCGGCACTGCTGGATGTCGGCGGAGTGAAGCCGGAAATGCGTTATCGCGAAGACCACGAGCTGTGGCTGCGATTGATGCACAATGGCTATTTCTTTAAAGCCATTCCAGACGTACTTACCAATCTACGTCTGCACAGTGGAAACAACGAACTAAACTTCAAAGCTCAGGATGATCGCTGGGAACAAATGATGTTGTCAGAATATCGTCGCAACCAGCCAACCATACCTGGATAGAAAGGCGCCATGGAAACCACAAAGTTCCTGCCTTTGGACTACTCGATTGCCTGGACCATACCGCGTCATGTCGACGGCCAAGCCTGGGTTGAGCACATCCCATTTGCCATGACGCTCGTGCAGATGCTGCGGCCCCGCGTGCTGGTCGAGCTGGGGGTCTTCACGGGCGACTCGTATCTTTCGTTCTGCCAGGCCGTCGAGAAGTTGAACCTGAGCACGGCCTGTTACGGCGTCGACACCTGGGAAGGCGACCCGCACGGCGGTGTCTATGGCCACGATGTCTTGCAGGCGCTGCGTCGTAAGCACGACCCGGCCTATGCCGGCTTTTCGACGCTGATGCAGTCGACCTTCGACCAGGCCGTGCAGCACTTCGCCGACGGCTCGATCGACCTCTTGCACATCGATGGCTATCACACGTACGAAGCGGTCCGGCACGACTTCGAGACCTGGCTGCCCAAGCTCAGCTCGCGGGCGGTCGTGCTGTTCCACGACATCAATGTCCGCCAAGCCGACTTTGGCGTCTGGCGCTTCTGGGACGAGATCGCTGTCCAGTATCCGAGCATGGCGTTCATGCACGGCTATGGCTTGGGCGTCTTGGCCGTCGGTCGCGAGGTACCCGAGCCGCTCATGCAGTTCCTGCGACTCGAACCCGCCGAGCTTGAGCGGGCGCGCGAATTTTTCTATGCG